>JANLPG010000009.1:0-16762 GCA_031367105.1 Gemmatimonadota bacterium
TAATACATCTTATACGTCTTAACCAAGACCAGGCAATACAACCCGACGGTAGTGCGTACCAACCCATTCCTGCGTCACAGCTTATGGCGTTAGTCCACAAGCATATTTCAGTTTGTGGAACCCCACGGCCGCCCACTGCTCGTCGCAACCCGGACCGTTCATGCCAAGCATTGTGCTCTGCGCCATCAGTCTCTTCGTGGCTGCCCAAAGGCAGTCGCACCGA
Source organism: Gemmatimonadota bacterium (assembly GCA_031367105.1). GTDB lineage: Bacteria > Gemmatimonadota > Gemmatimonadetes > Gemmatimonadales > GWC2-71-9 > Palsa-1233. The sequence continues at coordinate 224 of JANLPG010000009.1, forward strand.
ATCCTGGGCGGGACGTGGTCCTCCGGGTCGCGTTGGGACGTTGAGGTAACACGAAGCGGGGCCCAGTCCGCGTGATGGACTGGGCCCCGCAGGCCGGAAGCGAGCTCCGCCGCAGGTTAGTTCTTGCCGAGCGTCAATTCTCCCAGTCGGACCTGGGCCTCGGTCTTGTTTGCGGTCGCGCCATACTTCGACAGAATCTCGCGGTAGACGGCGATCGCCTCGTCCTTCTTCCCGGCCGACCGCAGCGCGCGGCCCTGGTCGAGGAGAGCCGTTGCCTTGAGGTAATCGAGCGAGGCAAGGTCGGCCGATTTGCGGTACGCCGTCGCCGCCTCGGCAAATTTCCCGGTGTTTTCATAGGCGGTCCCAAGCAGCCCGTTCGCCGGTGACGCGTAGTTGACCGGTGGGTTCGTCTTCAGAAATTCCTGTAGTGAGCCGATGGCCAACTCATTCTGGCCGTTCACGAGGCGGGCCTGCGCGATGCCCAGCGTGGCATCGTAGGCGGCCGAGGTGCCGGCGTAGCTCTTCGCAACCTTGTTGAACTGCTCGACGGCGCCAGCCAGATTCCCCTGCTCTGCCTGGGAACGGCCGACCTCGAGCTCGCGGGCAGCGAAGGTTTCCTTCCGTCTCCCGGCAGTGATGGCAAACCACGCGACCAGCGCGATCACCAGGATCACCGCGCCGGCAATACCGAACTGGCGAATCCGCTGAGGGGTGAAGAATGGGGTTTCGCCCGTGTCGCCTGGGGCCATTGATGGGGTCGGTTCCACAGTCGTCGCCATGCTACCTGTCGTGATAAGGGGCTGAACAGCCCGAAATGGGCTGACGTAGCCTTCTAAAATGGGGGGGTCGTGGCGGCAACGCCAGCGTAGCCCTCTGAGGATTCGACCCTGGTTCGGCCGAGTGCGGGGGGAGGCGACCCGCCCCCGCTCACTTTCGCGAGGGAAAGGGGTACGCGGTGATCGCTCCGAGCCTCCATTTCCCTTCGGCCCGTTGCCACACGGCCAAGTACTCTCCCGCTGCCTCCGCCCGCCCACTGGGTGTGTCAACTCCCACTGTCCAGTGCCCGGTGACGTAGCCCAGATCATTACCGTGCCCCACAACGACGCTGTCGGTCGTCATCGTATGCACTGGATTCCCGCCGCTGAAGAATCGGGCCCACGCGGCCCGGTTGGCCTCAAGGCCACGAACGGGCGCCCGTCCCTGGGGTGACATCACCACGATATTCGGGGCGAAGAACGCCGCCATGAGGTCTGGGTCCCTGGTAGCCGCCGAACGGTTCCACGCCTCCGAGACCTGGCGAAGAGCCGCAACCCGCGGGGAAATCGTGCTGGGAGGAGAATGGGAGCAGCCGAAGAGTGCGAAGAGGGCCAGCCCGGCACTGATTGGGATGGAACGCATTGGAAAACCTCCACTTCTGGGAAATAGAAGGGACCGCCCATACTCATTGAGGTGGGGGGCCGAGTCAATGGCCCGGCGCCGCCCGTGCGCCTGACGACGGCGCGGAAGAGGCACTTCCTAACCCTCCGCAGTTCCGTTACGGGGCGTGTCGGGGGTTCCCCCGCAGCCACAGCGAAAGCACTTTCAACAGCTCTCCACCTCCGCTGAAGGATTGCCATGTCGCGCTGCCCGGCTCTCGCCCTCATTTTCGCCACCCTCACGCTTCCTCTCGCTGCGCAGCAACCGCCTCCCCCACCTGCAGCACCCAGCACGATCTCAGCGAAGACCAGCGGACTGACTCGCCACGACGGCTTCATCCCGCTCTACCTGAACGAGTCGACCGGCGCGATCTGGCTGGAGTTGCCGAAACAGGGCCTGCGCGGCCTGATGTTCGGGACGCTGGCCACCGGCCTCGGCTCCAACCCGATCGGCCTCGACCGCGGTGGCGGTGGCACATCGTTCGTGGTGCGATTCGAGCGTGTCGGAAATGCCGTGCAGGTGATCTTCGAGAACTGGAGTTACCGCTCGAGTGGAGACTCGCTCCACCTGCGCACGGTGCTCGAGGCCTTCCCTTCGACCACCAGCGCCGCATTGCCGATTCTGGTCGAAGAGGGCGATCGCCTGATCGTGGATGCGACCGAGTTCGTGATGCGGGACTGGAATGATGTCACCGGGACGCTTCAACGCAGCGGTGAGGGGGGATACTCGGTGGCACGGGAGCGCTCGCGGATCTATGCCCCCTTCACGAAGGCGTTCGCAGGGAACAGCGAGATCGACGTCTCCCTGACCTTCGCAACCACAGGCACTCCCGGCCGAACGGTGGAGAGCATCGTCCCGGACGGGCGGGCGTTCACCCTGCGGCAGCATCTCTCGTTCCTGCCCCTGCCAGACGCGAGTTACCGCCCCCGGGCATATGACCCGCGCACCGGCTTCTTCACGCTCGAATTCAAGGACTATTTCCAGCCGATTCAGGGTGATCTCACCCAGCGCTGGATCGCGCGCCACCGCCTTCAGCGGCAAAACCCCGACGATCCGATGTCGCCAATTGTGCAACCATTGGTGTACTACATCGATCCAGGTATTCCCGAACCGGTAAAGCACGCGATGTGGGAGGGTGCGAAATGGTGGGAAGTGGCGTTCGACCGCGCCGGGCTTCGCGGCGGCTTTCGTGTCGACTGGCTTCCTGCTGGCGCTGATCCGATGGATGCCCGCTACAATGTGGTCCAGTGGGAGAATCGAAACGAGCGAGGCTGGAGCATCGGCGGCGCGATCAGTGATCCCCGCACGGGTGAGATGATCAAGGCGATGGCCCGCCTCGACTCTCATCGTGCGCGCACCGACTACAACATCTACGCCGCGCTGATGGGCGCCGACACGTCGTCCGCAGATACCGCATTCGTGCTCGCACGCGTCCGCCAGGTCACCGCCCACGAGATTGGCCATACCCTCGGCCTCGGCCACAACTACATCGCGTCCACCTACGAGCGTGGCTCCGTGATGGACTACCCGGCGCCGCGCGTGCGCCTCAACAATGGCCGGATCGACCTCTCCGCAGCCTATGCACACGGCCCAGGCGAGTTCGATGTCTGGGCGATCCACTGGGGCTATGGCATTTTTCCGCTGGCGAGCGAGGCCGACTCCCTCCGCGGTATCGTCGCGGATGGACTGCGCCGCGGATTCATCTTTCTCTCGGACGGCGATGCCCGCCCGGAGTATGCCAGCGATCCCCGCGTGAACCTCTGGGATGATGGGGCATCGGCAGAGGAGTTTCTCCGTCATCAAACCGAGGTGCGCCGGATGGCGATCAGCCGCTTCGGGCTGGCGAATATCCGCACCGGCGAACCGGTCGCAACGCTGCAGGAACGGTTCGTGGTGCTCTACTTCTGGCAACGCTTCGGTGTGAGCGCGGTCGCCAAGGTCCTCGGCGGTGTGGAGTACCAGTTCGCACTCAAAGGGGATGGACAACAGTCGACGAAAACGATCCCCGCTGCGCGGCAGCGGTCAGCGCTGGCACAGTTGCTGGCGACACTCGTTCCGGCCGAACTTGTGATCCCCGACAGCGTTCTCACTCTACTCGGACCCCGACCCCCGGGATGGCCTGATAACGTCGAACTCTTCCGCTCCCGCACTCGGCCGACCTTTGACGCCCTCGGCGCGGCACGTACCCTCGCCCAGATGACCATCGACGCGATCCTGCAGCGCGATCGCGCCGCCCGCCTCGTTGCCGCCAGCCTGCTGGATCCGCGCGCCCTCTCGCTGAGTGAAGTGATCGACCGCCTCCTGGCGCAGCCGGCAGCAACAGGCACGCCGATGCTGGCGGCCATCTCCCGGGGCACCCAGCGGGCGGTGGTGGATCGCCTGCTGGCGCTCGCCGCCGACAAGGATGCCACGCAGGAAGTCCGTGACCTGGTGGAGCTGAAGCTGGATGCGATCAGCAGGCGCGCCGCGGCCCAACCCCTGGCGTCGGGGAGTGAGGCAGCCAAGGCGCATTGGCACGCGATTGCTGCTGATGTCAGCCGGTGGTTGACCCATCGCGAGTTGCCATCCCCGTCACCGACACTGCGTCCACCACCTGGGGACCCTTTCGGAGAGGACGGCTGGTAGTCGTGCGTGTCCGCAGCTTCGATTCACAGTACAGCGTCGGAGCGCAACGCGCCTCACACCGACTGCAACGCGAGATCGAATTGGGCGGTGTATCCGCCGCCCCGACGGGTCGTATTCAGGATAAGCTCGCTGCCGTGTTGCTCGCGGAAGATGTCGTCCGCTGCGTTGGGGAGTCGACCCTTCCCTTTCGCCGCATACGGCATCCGGGCGTGGACGCGGTCGGTGAGAGTGTCGTTAAAGTAGAGCTGCGACGTGAAATCGTGGTGGGCCGCCGCACCAGCCGCCGACCGGATTTTGAAATGGATGTGGACGGCGCGCCCTGCGTACCAGCCGGGGTAGATCGTCGTGAACCGCACGATCCCAGTACGGTCGGTGTTCTGAAAGCCGCGGAGGAAGCGTTTCCCGCGGCTGTCGAAGTAGCCATCGCGATCCAGTTCGTCCGAATACACCCCAAGGGCATCGCAATGCCAGATATCGACAGTCGCATCCCTGAGCGGCACGCAGAGCCCACGCGTGAGCCGGGAGACACGGAAACTCAGTCTTAGTGGAGTTCCTTCGGAGACCACAGCAGTAGCAGGATCGGAGCGGATGTCACTTCGATTGAGCTTTTCGTCCAGAAAGTATGGCCCCTCTTCCTGAGCGGGCCGGACCACACAGCCGGCAACGACGGGTGCGTGCAACCGCGACGCATCGTTCGAACCGCCGGGCCGGGGCGCGAGAACCGCCGCGCCAACCGCCCCCAGCGCTGCGAGCGCCTCTCGACGGGAGAGCATCTGACCGATCTGGCGATCATCAGCGGCTGACATAGACTCCCGACAGATGAGGAAGGATGCCGGATTCTACTCCCCCGCAGCGGCACGCGTCAGGGCAAGAAGCGGCTGCGGTCGAGCACAGCGGGGATCCGGCACTTTTCAGCACCGCCGAACCAGCGTCGGCGGTGTCGCGCAACAAAACGGTAGGTCGCCTCGCGCAGCGCCGGGGGGAAGACTCGCCCAAGCGTGCCGAGGAAGGCCCATCCCCCCCCAACCTCACGCAGGAGGAGCAGGACTGCATCGCTCCGCAGGTGCAGCCCGGAGCTATTGGACAGAACCAGTGATTCCAGCAGCACCGGCTTCCCCGGTGTCGCGATCGCGGCGTAGGTGGCACCCTGGAGTGGCGCGAAGCGGAGGCGTCGACGCCGGTCGTGGCGCAGGCACCAACGCACCGAGCGGTCGCAGAGGCCACATTCGCCATCGTAGAACACCACGGGAGCGGTCATCGGATGAAAGGATAACCGCCTGCGTGCGCCCGTTGGGGAAGCCAGGATCTGCCGGTGGCTCTCGGGATGGAGAGGGAGTGACTCACAAGGAACGCAGGTACTGCACCAGGTCGGCGCGTTCGGCGACCGACAGCCGGAGCGAGAGCTGTTTCTGGTAGTGGGTCACCACATCGTTGAGCGTCGCCGCACTCCCGTCGTGAAAATAGGGTGGGTGTTGCCAGAGACCCCGGAGCGGCGTCGTGCGGTAGCGCTTCTCTGCGGTTCGGAGGGCGTAGGCGGGATCGGTCCCCACTTCGGCCGCCGCGTGTCGAATTCCGAGATTGATGTCGGTCAGCGCGACGCCGATGTGACAGCTACTGCACTTCGCCTTTCCGATGAACAGCTTCCTGCCCCGCGATGCGGCGATCGTCTCAAAGGATCCGTTGGGAGCCACCGGCGTGCCGAGAGAAAACTGGTAGGCCCGGAGTGCCGCCAACTTGGGAGTCACCAGGTCCGGTGACGCCACGCGCGTGATTCCGAGCCGCGGGTCGCTGAAATTCCCGCGACCGTGCATCTGGGTCACCGCGACGTAGGCATTCCAGTAGCTGACCGGCCCGTCACCGGTGAACGTCTCGTGGCTGACGCGGGCGAGTCCATACGCCGGAGGAATGACGATCGGCGTGTTCTTCCCGTCGATGCTGAAGCGCGGGTCGTATCGCCCGACGCCCCACGACGAGTAGACGGAACGTTGCGCTGGCGTCAGGGCCGGTGAGGTTGCGATAATGCCGCCAGGATTGAGCTTGATATTGGCCCAGCCATCCCGGCGATGACCGATTCCCGGAGCAAGCGAGTTGTCCACCATCGAATGACATAGCGCGCAGGTGATCCCGACCTGGGTCAGGGTATCGCGATTCCCGATGCGCTCGACGTGCCCCAGCACTCCCACGACGGCGTTCAACTTGAGCAACGTCACCGTCGTCGCCGGGTCGTTGAGGTCGATCGTGCCTTTCGACAGGGCGGACTGAACGGCTGGCGGGAGTGCATCGACATCCACTTGCAATCCCAGCGAAAGTGCCAGCTTCGGCGTCAGCGCAGTCTGGATGACCTCGTGCAGCCGCAGCGTGTCGGTCCAGAACGCCTCATCGCCGAAGGCGTCGAAGCGGAAGATGTCGCGACCGGCGACGACGAGTGCGGGATCCAGCACCGGAGGAAGAATCTCCGGGGAAATGACCGCGGGCCCTGGTCGGCAGGCCCCGACCAGTAGCGCGAGAGCAAGCAGCGTCGTGGTGCGATGCATAAATGGTGCTCCTGCCGCCGCGCGTGAGCGAATGGACGCCCCCGCGCGGCCGGACGGGTCAGAGGTCACGGAGGAGGACTTCGGCGCCTTTCTGGTGGGCGAGGAAGGCCGGAGCAACTTTCACGACGAGGGCCTTGAGTTCCGCATTGCTGATGGCGGGCAGCAGCGTGGTGTTGATCGCGGAGATCACGCTGGCGTGGTAGGCCACTTCGTGTTGCAGGAAGGCGCGATCGAAGGCCTTGCCGGTGAGCGGGCGCAGCATCTTCATCGCGGCCGCGTGCGCACGGGCCGCCGAACGGTCGGAAGGCGGCGTGGGGGTAACGCCGAGCTTTCTGGCGAGATCGCGACCCAGCTGACGCACCATCGTGTGGTCGGTCTTCAGCATCTTGCCAAAGTCACGGACCTTCTGGGAGGCACCGCGTCGCATTGCGAGGGCGCCGGTCTCCATATCGGTCGTGTTGGCAGCGTCGAAAATCGCCACGATGGTCGCATCGTTCAGAGGCTTGGGCGCGGCCTGGGCGGAGAGCGGTATGGGGAGAAGAGCAAGGAGCGAACCGAGCACGAGGGAGGAGAGGCGCACAGGATGATCTCCGGGAGGGGTGGCGGTAGCGGCAAATGGGCTTCCTCTCGAAGCTACACTAAAACGCCAATAACGCAAGATGTTATTAGCCTTATTGACTTTCTTCCAGCCTTCCTCAATCTTTGGATCGTGAAATCTCTTCACCGCTCCGCCACGCCGACCGCCCCCAGGGACCAAATCCTCGAGGCACTCCGTTGGCAAACTCTCACTGTCGATGAACTGGCCGCGGGGATGGGGCTGACTCCCAATGGCGTGCGAGCGCAGCTGCTGCGCCTCGAGCGCGATGGCCTGGTGGTTCGCAGTGGTCTCCGGCACACCGGTGCAGTGGGCAAGCCCCCGGCGCTCTACGCCCTCACGCTCAACGCGGAGCGGCGGTCGACGGTCGCCTACCCCGCCGCATTGACGGCCATCATCGAGACGCTTCGCGCAGGCCTCGCTCCCGCAGCGTTTCAGGCCATTCTGACGACGGCGGGGGAACGGCTCTCGGCCCCAAGCGCAGGACAGACCGCGGCGGGGGTGCTTGAATCGTTGGGGGCCACGGTGAGGTCCGCCACCAGTACGAACGGGGGCACTCGGGTCGAGGGAGCAAGTTGCCCGCTGGCGGGGACCGTCAGCCAGGAGCCGGCAACCTGCGAACTTGTGCGTTCGCTGCTCGCCAAGTCCCTCAACCGCTCCGTCGAAATGCGCTGCCACCACGGCGACAGGCCGCGCTGCTGTTTCGAGATCGCCCCGCCAAGCCTGGCTGCCCGCGGGGCTTGAACCACTCGACATACCCTCGGCGCGACTCGAACGCGCGACCCCCAGTTTAGGAAACCGGTGCTCTATCCACCTGAGCTACGAGGGCAACTTGAACCACAGTATCAGCCTTTTTGGGCTAGAAAGCTAGTTGAGAATGGCCGGCGCTCAAAACCTCTGTGACTTCACGTAAAGGATGAATAAGTACTGCGTAAACGCATTACCGACAAGTACTTAGCGCTGTTGAGAATTACTTGAAGTACTTTCACGCCGGCGGGTACGCCACCCCTTGAAGAGCTCGCTGACGATCGGCAGGAGGCTGACGGCGATGATGCCGAGGATCACCAGGGTGAAGCGCTCCTTGACCGCCGGGATGTTCCCGAAGCCGAATCCGAGCCCGACAAAGAGGGAAACCCAGGCTACCCCGCCCAGCACGTTGTAGGCGAGGAAGCGACCGTAGGCCATCTCCCCTACCCCGGCGACGAACGGAGCGAAGGTCCGGATGATCGGGATGAACCGGGCCAGGATGATGGTCCTCCCGCCGTAGCGGACGAAATACCCCCGGGTCCGCTCCAGATACTCCCGCTTGAAGAATCGCGCCTCGCCGGTGAATGCTCGGTAGCCGGTCCGCTTCCCGATCCAGTAGTTCAGGGTATCGCCGAGGGTTGCCGCCAGGATCAGGAGTCCGGTCAGCAGCCAGGGGTCGAGGTGGCCGAGAGCGGCGAAGGCACCGGCAGCAAAGAGTAGCGAGTCGCCGGGAAGCAGCGGAAGGATGACCAGTCCGGTTTCACAGAAAATGATCCCGAAAAGGATTGCGTAGGTCCACCCACCGTAATTCTGGATCACGTCGGCGAGGTGCTTGTCGAGGTGCAGGAAGAGATCCGCGAAATCGCGCAGAAGTGGCATCGTCAGCTAGGCCGAGAAGCCGAATTCGCCGAGCAGTGGCACGAACCGGACGTCGTGGACTGCGAGTGCATCCCATCCCTCGCCTTCGGGGTGCCGGGTTACTACGGTCAGCACTTGCTCCTCGAGCGAGCCGACCGGGATCACCATCCGCCCTCCGGGGGCGAGTTGATCGATCAGCGTCCGCGGCACCGACGGCGCAGCCGCGGCCACGATGATCCCCTGATAAGGAGCGGCAGGGCGCCACCCGAGTGTACCGTCGGCGTGCAGCACCGAAACGTTGGTGCAGCCGGTGGCGCGCAGGGCCTCGTGGGCTCGCCGCGCGAGTTCGGGGATCCGTTCGATCGAGAACACCGACTCACAGAGCATCGCCAGCAGCGCGGTCTGATAACCTGACCCCGTGCCGATTTCCAGCACCCGCTCCCGTCCGGTGAGGCGCAGCAGCTCGCAGGAGCGCGCCTGCACGAAGGGTTGGGAGATCGTCTGGCCGTTGCCGATCGGGAGGGCCGTGTCTTCATACGCCTGATGCCGCATCAGCTCCGGAACAAAGCGATGCCGCGGCACGGTGGCCACGGCGCGCAGCACGGCCATATCGTGCACACCCTTGAGCTGGAGTGCCTCCACCAGCTGCGAGCGATAGCCGACGAAACCATCACTCACCGGCTCAGTCCTCGAGCCGCCACTCGCGCACCGTATCGAGGAGTTTGTGGTTGGTGAGGTCCAGCTGCAGCGGTGTGATCGAGACATAGCCGGCGTTGACCGCGCTGTGGTCGGTGTCGTCGGCGCCGGTCCAGGTGATCTTCCCCCCGCCGATCCAGAAGACCTCGCGTCCCCAGGGGTCCTTGGTCTTCGCGACCGATTCCGAAAAGACCCGCGAACCGAGGCGCGCCACCCGGACGCCGGCCACTTCGTCGACCGGTATGCCAGGCAGATTGATGTTGAGCAGAGTATTTGGCGGAAAGGTCGCGAGTGATGTGATCCGGCGCACGAGTCGCGTCACCAGCGGCGCGTAGCCCGCGAGCAGATCGTCGCGCCGCGAGGCGAACGAGAACGCGATCCCCGGGATCCCCAGCACGACCGCCTCCATCGCGGCCGAAACGGTGCCGGAGTAGAGGACATCTTCGCCCATATTCGGGCCGTGGTTGATACCGCTGAAGACGAACGCCGGCCGTTCCGGCATCAGCGACTCCAGCGCCAACAGGACGCAATCGGTGGGCGTGCCGTCGACCTGCCAGGAGCCGTCGGGACGCAACACCGGCCGTAGCGGTCGGGTCATCGTGAGGGCGTGGGATTGGGCGCTTTGCTCCCGGTCGGGCGCCACCACCGTCACGTGGGCCACTGCCTGGCACGCCTCTGCAAGCACTTGCAGCCCAGGCGAAAGGATGCCGTCGTCGTTGGCCACGAGGATATGCATAATTGAAAGATAGCGGGGCGGAGCTACCTTTCCGCCGCCTGAGGTGTCCTTTCCGCGCGGAGCAACGGTGGCCACACCCCCTGCTGACAACCGCAATGCTCGCCTGCTCCGCCTCGCCGCCTTCGGCCTCGGGCTGGTGCTTCTCGTTGTTCTGGTGCGGCAGACTGGCGTGTCGCGGCTGCTCGAGTCGATCCGCGGTGCTGGCTGGGTACTCGCGCCGGTGATCGCCCTCTGGGGCGCCGTCTACGCCTGCAATGCGCGGGCGTGGCAGCTGCTGGTCCCCCGCCGCCCCGCCGAGTTCACGTTCGTCCGTGCCTTCCTGCTGTCGGTGCACGCCTTCGCACTCAACTTCGCGACACCCTTGCTTGCGATGGGCGGTGAACCATTCCGGGTGGTCGGGGCGACCCGCTACCTCGGGCGATCGCGAGCCGTTGGTTCGGTGGTGGGGTTCCGCTTCCTCCACGCCCTGGCCCACATCCTGGTCTGGCTGGTCGCACTTCTCCCCGCGGCGATCCTGCTCCCGCACACGCCGGCGGTGTTTGCTTTGCTGGGATTGGCTGGCGCGGTGCTGCTCCTGGTCGCTTCGTTCCTGTTGTCGCAGCATCGCCGCGGCGTGTTCGAGAAGGGAATCGCGACATTGTCCCGGTTCCACTGGCTCCGGCCGCTCGCGACCCGACTCGAGCGGCATCGCAGCTTGCTCCAGGAACTCGACCGTGAGTTGACGGCGATACATCGCGAATCGGTCTGGCATTTTCGGCGGGCCCTCGCCGTCGAGATCGCCGGGCGACTGCTTTCGACGTTGGAGTACACCCTGATCTTGCGCGCACTGGGACTCGAGCAGAGTCTCTGGCACGGCTTCCTGATCGCGAACCTCTCCTCGCTGATCACGAACCTGCTGATCTTCGTCCCGTTCGAGCTTGGGACCAAGGAAGGCGGAAGCTACGCCATCTTCGGTGCGCTCGGGATGGAGCCGGCGATGGGGATCACCGCGGCGCTCCTCAGTCGGGTACGCGAATTGACCTGGATGGCGATCGGGCTGGGCTGTGGCGTGCTGCTCGCACGCGAGGAACGTCGTACGACGGGGTGATCGCCGCAGGCTACGCGCCGGCCCGGTGGGCCTCGTCGTCGGCCCGGATCGCTGGCTCGCGGCCGTCGAGGACGGCAAGAATATCGGCGATGGCATCCCGGACCTCGCGAACGGTCTCGTAGCGCATCGCATCGCGCGCCGCCTGTTTCAGCTCCCCGGTGCGCCGGAAATGATCCAGCCGCTGACGCGCCCCTTCGATCGTGAATTTCTCGGTATACAGGAGGTGCTTGACCAGCATGATCAATTCGACTTCGCGCGACTTGTAGACGCGATTGCCGGAGCGGTTCTTGGCGGGATTGAGGAAGCGGAACTGGCTTTCCCAATACCGGAGCACGTGGGGCTTCAGGTCGGTGAGCGCGCAGACCTCACCGATCGAGAAGAATTGCTGGATCGGGTGCGGTAGTGTCATCCCCACCGTTCCGCCTTGAGGGTTCGACCCATCAGTTGCTGGACACTCTCCCGCGGCGTCGCGCCATCGAAGAGGATGGCGGCGACCTGCCGCGCAATCGGCATATCGACGCCGTGGAGATCAGCCAGCCGGGCAGCCGCGAGTGCGGTATTGATCCCTTCGGCGACGGTGCGATGGCTCGCCCGATAGGCCGTGAGGGATGTCCCCTCCGCAAGCAGCAGCCCAAGTTGGCGATTTCGGGAGAGTGCACCGGTACACGTCAGGATCAGATCGCCCATCCCCGCGAGCCCGGCGAAGGTTTCGAGTTGGGCACCCATCGCCACCCCGAGCCTGGTGATCTCCGCGAGTCCGCGGGTGAGCAGCGCCGCTCGAGGGTTGTTCCCCATCCCGAGTCCCTCGAGAATCCCTGCGGCAATCGCGATGGTATTCTTGAGCGACCCCGCCAGCTCGACGCCGATGACATCCGCTACCGTGTAGACCCGGAAATAGCTGGTCGAGAAGAGTTGCTGCACTTCTGCCGCCGCCGTCGGATCGTGCGACGCCGCCACGATTGCCGTCGGCTGGGACGCGAAGACCTCCGCAGCGAAACTTGGGCCCGAGAGCGCAACGAACTGCGCCTGCGGCAATACGGCAGCGGCGACATCGCACATCAGCGCGAGCGAGTCGGTTTCGATGCCCTTGGTCGCACAGACGAGCCGTGTCCCGGTCGCGATGTGTGGTGCGGCAGCAGCGAGCACAGCCCGCGACACGTGGCTCGGGACTGCCGAGCAGACGATCGGTGCACCGTGCACCACCTCGGCCAGGTCGCTGCTGGCTGCGAGTCGTGGGTCGAGTGTGGCATCGGGAAAGAAGAGGGGATTCGTGTGCCGGTGATTGATCGCGTCGCTGACTTCGGCCTCGAAGGCCCAGATCCTGGTCCGGAGACCCTTGCGAGCGAGCAGGTCGGCAAGTGCCGTTCCCCAGCTTCCCGCCCCGAGGACCGCGACGTCGATCACGCTGCCTCCCCCGCCTTGCGCTGACCAAAGCGGTTTTCGGTGCCGTCGAGCAGGCGGCGAATGTTGCCACGGTGCAGCCAGATGATCGTCGCCGAAAGCACTGCCATCCCCCAGACGATGGCGTGGCGATCAGGATGCAGCAGCCACACCGCCGGGGGCAGGACCGCTGCAGCAAGGATGCTGCCCAGCGAGACATAGCCCGAGAGCCGTACGGTCACGATCCACACCCCGAGGGTCACGACGAAGGCCCAGGGCGCCAGGCCGAGGACGATCCCGCTTCCCGTGGCAACGCCCTTACCACCCTTGAAGTTGGCGAAAACCGAGAAGGCGTGGCCTACCACCGCCACAACGCCGAGCAGGAAGGAGCCGACGAGACCCAGCCCTGCCCACGGCCCGAGGAGTGCTACCGGGACAGCCCCTTTGAGGGCATCGAAGAGTGCGACGGGGATGGCATAGCCGAAGCCGAGGAGGCGGTAGAGGTTCGTGGCACCGAGATTTCCGCTGCCGACACTCCGCAGATCGATCCCCTTCACCGCGCGGACGACCCACAGCGAAGTCGGGATAGCCCCGAGCAGATACGAGGCGACGACCGCGAGTGCGACCCGATCGGTCACCGCTTGCTGCCCCGGCGATTGAACTTGAGCCGCAGTGGCGCCCCGGTAAATCCCCAGGCATTGCGGAAGCCGCGCGCGAGGTAGCGCTGGTACGATTCCGGAATGTCATCGGGGCGATTGCTCACGATGGCAATCGTCGGGGGTGAGGTCTCGATCTGGGTAGCGTACAGCAGCTTCACTTCCTCGCCCATCTTCTGTGGCGGGGCTGCCCGCTGCAGCAGCTCCTGCAGCACCTTGTTGACCTCCGCCGTCGGGACGCGCTGCTTCCGCGCTTCGGCGACCTCGAGCACCATATCGAGCAGTTTATGGATCCGCTGCCCGGTGAGCGCCGAGCCGTAGAGAAATGGCACATTCTCGAGGAAGGGAGCCTTTTCGATCAGCGTTTCTTCGCCGCGCTTGGCGGTGTTGGCGTCCTTTTCCTTGATCAGGTCCCACTTGTTCACCACGATGATCAGTCCGCAGCCCTGGTCCCAGGCCTGATTGGCGATCCGGAGATCCTGATTGTGCAAGCCGAGTTCGGCATCGACCACCAGCACACAGACGTCGGCACGGTGGACGGCCCGCTCAGTACGCATATTGGAGTAGAACTCGAGCGAGTCCTGCACCTTCGCGTGGCGACGGAGTCCTGCGGTATCGATGAACGTGATGGTCTTGCCGTGGTAGCTCAGATTCGAGTCGATTGCATCGCGCGTGGTTCCTGCGATCGGCGTGACGACCAGTCGTTCCTCGCCGAGCAGTTTATTGACCAGTGAGGATTTGCCGGCATTGGGCCGACCGACGACGGCCACCTTGACGCGCTCCTCCGCCTCGGCTTCATCCCCCGGAGGGAACAACGCGACGAGGGCATCGAGCAGGTCACCACTTCCCTTCCCGGTGCCGGCGGACACGGCATAGGGCTCACCGAGGCCGAGGGAGTAGAAGGGGAAGCGCGAATCGCGGTCGCTGATCTCGTCGATCTTGTTGACGGCGAGGAGGACCGGCCGGCCGGAGGTGCGCAAGCGACGGGCGATTTCTTCGTCGATCGGATTGACGCCATCCTTGCTGTCGACCAGCAGGAGGACCACGTCCGATTGCTCCACGGCCCGCTCCACCTGGGCGCGAATGGCCTTATCCATCGTCTCTTCGGAATCGAACACCAGGCCACCGGTGTCGACCACCCAGAAGTCGACACCGATCCAGTTGGCTTCGCCGAAATGTCGATCGCGAGTCGTTCCCGCACGGTCGGAGACGATGGCTGCGCGCCCGCCGCAGAGACGATTGAAGAGGGTCGATTTCCCCACGTTGGGTCGCCCCACGAGTGCTACTGTAGGACGACTCATACGGCGAGGGGCTCCATCAGGGCATCCACAAAGGTTTTCGAGACGCGGACTGGCATCGGTACATCGGCCGACAACGCTGCCACGCTCAGCGAATCGATAAAGAGACCATCATCATTGACGCACTCGCCTGGGAGCAGTGCGAGATCGAAGTTCTCGCGTCCTTGCAGGGCGTCGCGCATCGCATAGCCCGGGAGGAGTCCGGCGGTGGTGACCCGAGGCCCGAAGAGATCGTTGAGGACGGTGAGTAGCTCGAAGGTGGCGCCGGTGGCCTCTGCCAGCGGTTCCAGAACCATCGGCATCAGTGGCCCCATTGACGCGCCGGTGACCACGGCGATCCGGCGACCGTTCCAGCCGCGCAGGTCGCTGGCACCTTCACGGACCTGTTCCTGGAGCCAGCGTACCGAGCCGACGCCGTTTTCGACCTGATCGAACGAGCCGTACATTTCGGCGGGCGGCAGGGTCACGCCGGCGCGGAGGTAGAGCTCGTCGGCACCGTACGCCCACGGCTCGCCGCGCTCGCCGAGCGCGCGGGCGGCGGCTTCCTCGACGGCGGCCACGGCGCGCTGGCATTCCACGTCATCGGGCTCGCGGATCAAGTGGTGCTTGGAGAATTCGGTCAGGCCGACAGGCACCACCGATACGGAGAGCACATCGGGGCCGAAGTTGTAGAGGTCCCGCAGCGTCTGGCGGAGGACTTCCCCGTCATTGATTCCGGGCGCCATCACGATCTGAGTGTGAAACTGGATGCCGTGGTCGGCAAAATGTCGCAGCTGGGGGATGATCTCGGCAGCCTGCGGGTTGCGCAGTACCCAGCGGCGGACGACTGGATCGGTCGCGTGGACCGATACGTAGAGCGGCGAGAGCCGGTAGGCGATGATCCGTTCGGTGTCCCACGGCTTCAGGTTCGTCAGCGTGGCGAAGTTGCCGTAGCGGAAGGAGAGCCGGTAGTCGTCGTCGCGAATCGAGAGGACGTCGCGCAGCCCATCGGGGTTTCCCTCGACGAAACAGAAGTCGCAACGGTTGGCGCAGCGCTTGATCCGAGGCGGCTCGACTGCGACGCCGATCGGCTCCTCGACCGGGCGTTCGACCTCGACTTCGTACTCGGAACTTTCACCGGGGAGTCGGTAGACGAGCGTGAACTCTTCGTCGGCGGTGAGGAACTCCCAGTCGAGGAAATCCTCCAGCTCGCGCCCGCCGACGGAGATGAGTTCCGTTCCGGGCACGAGCCCGATCCCTTCACCGATCGAATCGTGGAGGACTCCGGTCACCTTGATCATCGTGGACAGCCGAGGCGAAGCATCCCCCAATATGCGGCTATGTTGGCCCTGAATCAAGGGTTAGCCATTCACAGTTAAAGCTAGTTCACAGTAGCAAGCTGGGGCTTGGGATGCCAAACGCCCCGGGGCGGTGGGACCGCGCCGGGGCGACAGGGTGGGACAAGCGGGAGACGGGGTTCGAACCCGCGACCCTCAGCTTGGGAAGCTTCGCCCCGCTCCTGCACGGGGTGCGACCCAGTGGCACCAATCGCCAGCTATCCCCTTGCCCTGCCTGCCTTTGCGCTGCCTACCGTCGAACCCGCTACAACCCCGTCAAACAACGATTCGGAGACTCGCAGGGGAAACTGGGGCACCAACTGGGGCACTAACCTCGCTTGCCAAACTCCGCCTTCCGGTCTCTCGTCAGGAGCCCCTAAAGTCCGGAGGTATACTTGATCCACTGACTTTGGCAGTTCCTCGCCTCGTGGGAAAAGACCGGGACGGCGTGACAACGTGCCCTTAATATTGGGAAACCAATGCTTGAATCGATCGCCAAATCGTCAAGGTATGCTGCCCAAGCTCTCCACGTCCGAAGTGCACTTAACCCGATGCTTTGGCTCACGGCCATTGTTACGCCCCTCGGAATCGCCGG
>JANLPG010000020.1:0-6135 GCA_031367105.1 Gemmatimonadota bacterium
CGCCCGCTCGGTCGGAAGCATTATTGAACGCTGGAACCGCGGTGTTCGCGTCGCTCGCCGTCGGCACCGGCTCCGAACAGGCAGCCAACGCAGCGAGGCCTATCAGGCCTGACATCATTCGGGTACGCAACGCCATCGAGAGCTCCACAGGATGAGGATGAGGGAGGTTCAAGCGAGCAAGGGGACGGATGTGGTCGGATTTGGAAGCTCCTGCACGCTAGGGCAAGGCGACCCGAACGTCAATCGTGGCGGCGGGGCCACAGGCGCCCCTGTCCAAAAACAGCGCTTCGCGAGCAGTACCTTCCTCTGGTATCGGCGGTCTCCCGCCGATCTGACAGCCCTGAGGCCTCCCCGGCCTTACGGCACCGCCGAGGTCGGGCCATACTTAGGCCGTCCGACGCCCCGCCGAGATTCGAGGTCCCGAGAATGAGTGCCCCAAGCAGTCCCCCTGCCGCCTCCCCGCGCCGACCACGAGACGACGAGCTCGACGTCTATGGCGTGTCGGACATCGGAAAGGTCCGCAAGCAGAATCAGGATCACTTCCTGCTCGCATCGATCCAGAAGCGGCTCCAGGTGCTCCACACCAATCTCTCCGAGCAGGCGCGCCTCCCACTGGCGGATCGCCGGATGGCCTTCATCGCGATGGTCGCCGATGGCGTTGGTGGCGGATTGGGTGGCGAGGAGGCAAGCGCTACCACCCTTGAAGTCGCCACGCAGTACCTGCTGAGTACGATTGATTGCCACGATCAGAACGACAGCGGTGAGGACACCTTCACCGACGCCTTGCAGGACACCGCTCTCCGCTCCCACGAGGCGGTGATGGGGCGCGCCGATGCCGAGGCCGAAGGCCACACGATGGCCACGACGCTGACGCTCTGGCTCGGCGTCTGGCCCTGGTACTACCTGCTGCAGGTGGGTGACTCGCGGTACTACGTCTATCGCGACGGACGGCTGACCCAGGTTACTCGTGACCAGACCATCGCCCAGGATCTCGTCGATCAGGGCGTCTTCACTCGCGCAGTCGCAGCCAGGTCCCAGTTCGCCAACGTCCTCTCCAGCTCGATCGGCGGACACGCGACCGCTCCGGTGATCACCCGCCTGCGGGCCGACTGGCACAATGTCCATCTGCTCTGCACCGACGGCCTCACCAAGCACGTCAGCGACGAGCGGATCGCCGAATGCCTCCGGACGATGACCTCCGCGCAACAGGTCTGCGAACAATTGCTGCAGGAGGCGATGGACGGCGGCGGGACCGACAACATCACCATCATCGTGGGTCGCGCCTTGCCGCGCTCGGACCTCGCGTGACGCCACCCTGCGCGTGAAGATCGCCTTCATCGGTTCGCACGGTGTGGGCAAGACGACCCTCTGCTATGACCTCGCCGCCCGGCTGAAGCGCCAGGATCGCGCCGTCGACCTGGTGGCAGAGGTGGCGCGCAGTAGTCCCTTGCCGATCAACCGCGAGACGACGCTGGCGGCGCAGGCGTGGATCCTCCACACCCAGATCGCCCGCGAGATTGCCGCAGCCGCACAGAGTGATATCGTCATCTGCGACCGCTCCGTCCTCGACAACTACGCCTATCTGGTGCATCAGGCCGGTCGCCAAGCCGGCTACGATGCACTGGTCCGGGAGTGGGTGGGGAGCTACGACGGCCTGTTCAAGGTACCGATTACCGCGGCACCGTCGTTCGATGGCAAGCGCGATGTGAGCGAAACGTTCCAGCGCGATATCGATGTCGTCATCGACGAGCTCGCACGCGAGCTGGGTGTCACTGTGCATCTCCTCAACGCAGCCGCGGAGCGGGATGACTGGATCGATGAGGTCCTCCTTGCCAGCGGATTGCCGCTGCACCCGCCGCAGATCGATCTTTTTTCACGCCCCGAGGACTCGGCGTCCACTTTGAACTCTGGTCGATCGCCAGCGGCGGAGTGACCCCACGACTGGTGGAAGGACAGCGCTCCCTGCGCGATGTAGCTAACTTCCGGGCCGTTTCGGGAGCGCCCCTCAGACAGGACCGCCGATGGCAGCCAAGGCCGTGCAGAATACGACAACCGCATCGATCGACTGGAACTCCGTCCTGGCACCGTACCGGAGTCCGGTCCTCTGGGCCAGCATCTGGCAGCTCGCAAGTACTGCGGCGCTGTTCGCGGCCTGCTGGGCCGCAATGATCTGGAGCCTTTCGATCGGGTACTGGTTGACCCTCCTGCTGGCCGCGCCAACCGCGATGATGGTCGTGCGACTGTTCATGCTGCAGCACGACTGCGGCCACGGCTCCTTCTTCAGTTCGCGCCGCGCCAACAGCATTACCGGCGCCATTCTCGGCGTGATCACGCTGGTTCCCTACACCTACTGGCGCAAGACCCACGCAATTCATCACGCGACCTCCGGCGACCTCGAAGGGCGTGATCTCGGCGACATCGACACACTCACGGTCCACGAGTATCTCGCACTGCCGCGCTCCAAGCGGCTGCTCTATCGGATCTACCGCCACCCACTGGTATTGCTGATCGTCGGCCCGGCGTGGCAGTTCGTGCTCAAGCACCGACTCCCGCTCGATATCCCGCGCAGCTGGAAGCGGGAGTGGGCCAGTGTGCACTGGACCAATGTCGGCATCGTGGCCGCGGTGGCGCTGATGTGGCGACTCGTGGGCCTCGAACACTTCCTGCTGGTGCAGCTCCCCGTGACGCTGCTCGCCGGCGCGATCGGGGTCTACCTGTTCTACGTGCAGCATCAGTTCGAAGACACGTACTGGCGCTATCGCGAGGCGTGGAACTACTACGCTTCCGGGCTGGAAGGTGCCTCGCACCTGGTGATGCCGAAGCTGCTGCAATGGTGCACGGCCAACATCGGCCTGCACCACATCCACCATCTCGCTTCGCGGATTCCGAACTACCGGTTGCAGCGCTGCTTCGATGAGAATCCCGTGCTGCAGAAGGTGACCACCCTCACCCTCCCCGCCAGCGTCCGCACCCTCTGGCTCACGCTCTGGGACGAAGATGGGCGACGGCTCGTGGGCTTCCGCGAACTGCGCGCCATTCGCGCCCGGCTCGCCGACCGCCTTGAGGCCGGAGCCGCAGCACTCGTGGCCAAGCCGGAAGCGATCCCCCGCGCCTGGCGCTAGGGCGAGGCGCACTCGACCGGGGTGGTTCCCCTTACCACGCCGCGCCGCACTGCACATACTTCGGCACCCCGAGAACCATCGAACGATCCGGCTTCACCCTCGCCCACCACACCGGGATGGCTCGCTATGTCCGGCATTACCCTCCGCATCGGCTTCGCGATCACCACGCTCCTCGTCACCCTGGCGGCCTGGAATCGGGAACGGCTTTCCGAGCTCCCTCGCGTCGTCGCCAACGACAACCGGCTGGCCGGAGGGACGCTTCACCAGGATACCCTGCGCATCGCGCTGGTCCTCCAGCGCGCGGAGTGGTACCCGGAGGCAGAAGACGGGCCGCACGTCACCGTTGAGGCGTTCAGTGAGGCGGGGAAGGCACCGCAAATCCCCTCCCCGTTGATCCGGGTCCGTGCCGGCACGGTCATCCTCGCCACGGTGCGCAACACGCTCACCGACTCCACCGCCCACATCATCGGCCTCGGCAGCCATCCGATCGCCACGACCGACACCCTCCACCTGAAACCGGGGGCATCCGCGGAGGTCAGCTTCGTCGCCGGGGCGCCAGGGACGTATCTCTACCACGCGAAGATCGGCAATTCGACCGAACGGCGGGCGGACGGGGAGCACACGACCGCGGGCGGCGCGTTCGTGGTCGACCCGGCAGGCGGCTCCCGGCCCGACCGGGTGTTCGTCCTGAACATCATCCACTACAACCTCGACTCGACCCACACCAAGGAAGCCCTCGGCATCAACGGCAAGTCGTGGCCGTTTACCGAGCGCATCGCAATGACGGTCGGCGACTCGCTCCGCTGGCGGGTGGTCAACGCCACCCTCCGTGGCCACCCGATGCACTTGCACGGCTTCTACTTTCGCACGACGGCGGCCGGCACCAGCTTCAGCGCTCAGGAGGTTCCACGCGCCGAGCAGAAGCTGGCCGTCACCGACAGCTACGCGCCCTGGAGCACGCGTGACATCACCTGGTCACCCGACCGCCCGGGCAACTGGCTCTTCCACTGCCACCTGACCTTTCACGTGATCCCCGACTCGCGTCTCGATCACAACTCGGCGGACGATCATCAGACCCACTCGCCCGACCCAATGCAGCATATGGCCGGGCTGGTGATGGGCCTCACCGTCGCACCGCGAGCAGGAGAGTCGTATCGCCGGGCCGGCCGCCCGCGTCAGCTCGACCTCTTCATGAACGAGGGCGGAGCCCGCGGTCGGATGTCGACGACCTACTCCTATGTCCTGCAACAGGGGCGCGTCGCCCCTGCTGCCGATTCCGTGCGCATCCCGGGCTCACTGCTGCTCCTCACGCGGGGTGAACCGGTTGACGTCACGGTACACAACCGCACCCGGCAGCATGCCGGCGTACACTGGCACGGCGTCGAGCTGGAGAGCTGGTCCGATGGCGTGATGGGATGGAGCAGCCGTGGCACTGAAGTGGCACCGTCGATCGCGCCGGGCGGAACCTTCATCGCACACCTGACCCTTCCGCGCGCCGGCACGTTTATGTACCACACACATATGAACGACATCGAGCAGGTTACCGGCGGTGCGGCCGGGCCGATTGTCGTCCTCGAGCGAGGGAAGCGGTTCGACCCTGCCCGTGACCACGTATACATCACGACCTGGCACGGTCTCACTGCAAAGCAGTCCATTCTCGTCAATGGCGATTCCACCGCCTCACCTGCAATGACGCTTGCTGCTGGCGTGATGCATCGCTTCCGCTTCATCAACATCGGACCGGCAGGCCTGGTGCGTTACTCCTTGAAGCGCGATACCACCGTCGTCGCGTGGCAGCCACGTGCCAAGGACGGCGCCGACCTGCCCCCCGCGCTTCGGCGAGCCGGACCGGCCACTCTGGTGATCAATGTCGGGGAGACCTACGACTTCGAGTTGATCCCCCCGACACTCCCCGGGAGCTATGAACTCACGGCAGGCTTCAACGGCGGGCCAGTCATCTGGCGGCAGCGTCTGGTGGTGCAGTGACCCTTGGCTGTCCTCGCCGAGGCACGCCATTCAGTCGTCGATTCGCCACCCGCCTCCTGGGTGCCTTCGGCTGGCACGTCGAAGGCACCCTCCCCGACGCACCACGCTTCGTGCTGATCGTGGCACCGCACACGTCGAACTGGGATTTCTTCCTCTGTATGCTGACGATGTTCGCGTTCGGGCTCCGGATCAGTTGGCTCGGCAAACACACGATCTTCTTCTGGCCAGCCTCCTACCTGCTGCGCTGGCTGGGCGGTGAGCCGATCGACCGCGATACCTCGCTCGGGACCGTTGAACTCGCTATCGCGCGATTCCAGACGGAACCCCAATGGGTGCTGGGATTGTCACCGGAGGGGACTCGCAAGCTGACCGCGGAATGGAAGAGCGGCTTCTACCGGATTGCCGTGGGGGCCGGGGTGCCGATCCTCCCTGTGGCGCTGAACTACCAGCGGCGGGTCGTGGCCGCGGGCACCCTGTTCTCGCCGACCGGAGACCCCGAGGTCGATCTCACTGCGCTCCGCTCCCGCTTCCACCGCGAGATGGCGCGACACCCCGACTTCTTCCTGGAGTAGCTCACCCCGACGCTGGGAGCCCCCCTCTGTGGCCTCGCCACCACGCTTCGTGGCGCGGAGGCGACTGTGCTGCCGCGAAAGGGGAGTGCCACCCAACCGGCAGCCGCGAAGTAACTCTTTTCCATGCAAAGAGTTGGGATCGGTGAGGTGGGGTGGGTGCCGGCGGCACAAGCATTGCCGAACTAGTGGGCAACCCAAACAGATTTGAGGTTCCCTTGGCTCAGCGCTCCGTGAAGTTCGTCGGTGCTCTTCTCGCCTTGATGCTGGCGGTCGCCCCGGCTGCGTCCGCCCAATCTGCCGGACCCGTGGCGGCCAACGCCTTCATCACCTATCTGGGGCTCAATTGGGCCTGGGCGAATCCCTGCCGTATGTCGGGATCGTCCTGCGATGGGAGCTACAGCTTTCAGGACGGCTTCCGCTTCGCGACCGCAACCGAATGGACCAATCGACCGGCC
>JANLPG010000035.1:0-3825 GCA_031367105.1 Gemmatimonadota bacterium
GTCACCACCACGCCGGGGCTGGCGAGCCACGCATCGGCCAACCCTTCGCCGACAATCAAGGCGCTGTCGGCGTCGCGTTCGTAGCTGAAGAGATCCGCCGCAGAGCGGAGGAAGTCCGATCCGACCCAGGTGTGCGGCATATCGCCAATGAACTTGGGCGCGTGTCGGTCGTGCCAGACGACCTCGGGCCACTGGTTCCACGCGACCGGTTCCTGATCGGCGAGGAAATCGTCGAGCATCGCGAGGGCGCGATCCTTCCAGCCAAGCCGGAGCATCGCCCCGACGGTGCGCAATTCGTACGGCGTGTACGCATCCCACGCACTGCCGGGTTGACGACGTGCACTCGCGCTGGCCCAGTAACGCTCAAAGGTGTGCTCAAGCGCCGCACGCGGCAGGCGCGCGAGTTCATCCACTGGCGAGATCGCGATGGTGGTCGAGGTGGCGTCGAAGTCCCCGAGATCGGCGGCACCCGGGATATAGTCGATCTTCCGCTCCGCCATCACGGCGGCGAGGGAGGCGTATACGTCAGTCGCAAACTCGTCGCGGAATGCCCCGAAACGCACGGCCTCGGCGCTGTGTCCGAGCACAGTGGCCATTGCGGCTGCGTCCTTCAGCCCTCGCAACGCGAAGAAATCGTCCCAATAGGAGTGCATCGGCTTGGCGGAGTATCCCTCGTGACTGATGGAGGGAGGGAGCAGGCCGAAGTACTGGCGATTCTCGCCGCTGCGAAATGCGCTGGTCCGATGCGTCTGGCGGAGGGAATCGAGATAGCCGACTGCCGCCGTGACGTGGGGCCACATCTGTTCGAGCACAACGCGATCACCGGTATGTCGGAAATACTCCATCGCCAGATAGATGAACTCGCCGTGACTGTCGTGTTCTGGTACCGGATCGGC
The DNA here is from genome assembly GCA_031367105.1 of Gemmatimonadota bacterium. Taxonomy (GTDB): domain Bacteria; phylum Gemmatimonadota; class Gemmatimonadetes; order Gemmatimonadales; family GWC2-71-9; genus Palsa-1233. The sequence continues at coordinate 897 of JANLPG010000035.1, forward strand.
ACCTCGCCGATCCACACAGCAGGGGACCTTCCCGTCGGGGTACTGGAAACGGGCATACCAGAGGAGGAAGTCGCGCACGACATCGGCGTGCCCGAAGCGGAGCAGCGCCGTCGAAGTAAGCGCACCGTCGCGGATCCACGAGCGCTCGTAGGAACGCGAGCCGGGTTGGATCGCCGGGCCATCCCGGTTGATCAGGATGTAGCCGAGGGTGCTGGCGATGGTGTTGGAGATCCGGCGGCCCGACCCGGGCAGCTCGATGCGCACACGATCGACCGCTGTCGCCCACTCGCTGGCCGACGCGCCGAGGGCACGGTCCACCCCGGACGGACTACCGTCGGCCAGTACAGCCGGCCCACCACCAGTGAACGGAATCTCGACCGCGATGCGCGCGGTACTATCGTGGGGGAGATCCAGTTGCCACGTCAAGGCGCCGGACGCCGCCCCGAACCGATCCTCCACGGTGGTACGCATCGGGAGCGCGCCAGCACGGAGGTACTCCACGATATCGCCGGCGGCGAAGTTCGCCGCGCCAAAGCCATCAGCACGGGTCAGCGGTACGACGGTGCGCGTGCCATTCACCACCACCCTCGCGCCATCATACCGGATCGAATCGACTCGACTGACTCCGCCTGGTGTCCCGAGAAACTGCCACGGCGGGTTGACCTGAAACGGCCTGATCGCGAGGTAGAGCGCCCCGTGGAGCCGGTCGGGGCCGCGGTTGCTGATGCGGTACCGGACGACCACACTTGAGGCGCGCGGCGTCCCTCGAGCGAACGCCGTGATCTCCAGCGCAGCCGAGCCGGAACGCCAAGTCACGGACGGAATCGGCAGCCGCTGCGCTTCGAGAGAGGCGCCGCGCTCCACATCGCTCCAGCTCAGGAGGCTCCCGTTCACGAGGAGAAACGGCTCTACGCTGAACGCCCCCGTTCCGGGCTCGACCGAGCCGTCCTCGTTCAGCAGTGCCTCTTCGCTGGCGCCATCGGCACCAACGATGGTCCAGTTGGCCCGCTCTCCTATGAGATATCGCGGGAAGCTGCCAGGAGGAGCATCTCGCGCCACCAGCGCGAAGAATGCATTCCGCGAGCCGGACGCCTCCAGCGGCTCGATCCGGACTTCGCGCAACCCGAAGCCACGCCGCCCTTCCGGGTCAGCCAGGTCCAGGCGCAGATAACGGGCATCGCTGTCCGGGAGGTAGAAATGATCCCAGGTACCACGACCGCGATGGCGTCGCGCGAGTTGCCGCCAACGCTGTCCATCATCGGAGGCCAGGAGCGTGTACCGTTGTGCTGCCCTGCCGACTTCCCACGCCAACGTGACGCCTCCGAACTCGCGGTCGCGGAGGAAATCGATCGTGACCGATGCCCGGGCTCGAGGCGACCGCCAGCTGGTCGCGGTATCGCCATCGCTGAGCGCCGTTATCGGATGATCCGGATCGTCCGCCGGGGCTCGCACCACGGGCGTCAGCGTGTACGGTGTGAACTCAGGCAGCGGGGCAAGTTCGAGGTCGTCGAACCAGACAGTTCCCTTCCCGCCGCCGCTCCCCGCCGTGATGACCAGTTCAATCGCGGCGACGTGGTCGAGTGCCCCACCGCCCTTGGGGCCCCACGCGAAGGCAATCTGTCGGCGCCGCATCGTAATTTTCTGCCACTGACCATCGAAGATCCGATCACGCTCGGTATACCACCAGACGTTTTCACCGCTGGCATCGATCAGCTTGAACTCGAGGGTGTTCGGTGCTGTTACACCGCGGATCCAGAATGAGAAGGCGTAATTCCCGCGGAGGTCGAGTGCGACGGCGCGTCGCGCGATGGCATAGCCGCCACCCTGAAAGGCGAAGTCGAGCCGCAGGGCACCGCCTCGACGGCCGGTGTCGCGGCGAAGTGCCAGCGACACGCCATCTGCCGGATGTGGTGACCACGAGTCAACCCGGTCGAAGTTGTCCACCACTTTCGGAGCCGGAGGGAGCGCAGGAGCGGTGACCAGTGCGCCCAGCAGGACAAGCATCATCCCTTGACGCTCCCAGCCATAATGCCCTGGATGTAGTAGCGCTGCAGGAAGAGAAAGGCAATAAACACCGGAACCACGGTGACGACAGCCCCCGCCATCATCAATTCGACGTCCTGAACGTGTTCTCCCGCCAGATTGGCGAGTGCGACCGGGAGGTTGTATCGGGCATCATCGCTGAGGACGATGAGCGGCCACATAAAGTCGTTCCAGGCGCTCAAGAAGGTGAACACGCCGAGGGTCGCCAGGACCGGCCCGAGGGAGGGGAGTACGATCGATCGAAATACCCGGAACTCGCTGGCGCCATCGAGCCGGGCCGCGTCGAGCAAATCGTCCGGAATCGACAGCGCATACTGCCGCACCAGGAAAATTCCATAGATCGGGGCGAGGACGGGAATCATCGCGCCGAAGAGGGTGTTGATCAGCCCCATTTCCCGCAGCAGAATAAACATCGGAAGCATTGCCACCTGTCCGGGAATGACCATCCCGGCGAGCAACGCCCGGAAGACGGACTGCCTGCCCCGGAAGCGGAGTTTCGCGAAGGCGTAGCCTGCCATCCCGGTGATCAACACGGCCAGGATGGTGCCCCCGAGCGCGATAATCAGCGAGTTGACGAAGTATCGGCCGAGGTTTTGAGTCGTGAACAGCGCCCGATAGTGCTCCAGCGTCGCGTGGTGCGGGAGGAGGGGTGGCGGGGAGCTATTGGCTTCCCCCGATCGCATCAACGAGGCCGAGACCATCCAGAGCAGCGGGGTGGCGGCCAGGAGTGCGCCGACCAACAGGAGGGCGTGCAGTCCGATCGAACGCGCTCGGCGGCTCACGGGGCGGTATGCCGTTGCAACCGAAGCTGCACGACGGTCCCGATCAGTGTGATCAGAAAGAGCACGACGGCAATCGACGCGGAGAAGCCGAGCCGCCACCAGCG
>JANLPG010000048.1:0-8960 GCA_031367105.1 Gemmatimonadota bacterium
GGCCCCAGCATCGGCAGGGTGATGTGCCGGAATCGACGCCATCCGCTTGCGCCGTCCAGGGCCGCTGCCTCGTAGAGTTCCTCCGGAATGCTCTGGAGTCCCGCGAGAAAGACCAGCATGTTGTAACCGAAATTTTTCCAGACGGAGAGCAGGATCAACGAAGGCATCGCCCAGTGGGGGTCGCCGAGCCAGTCGATCGGAGCAATCCCGAGCAGATGGAGCCCAGCGTTGAGCAAGCCGTATTGCGGGTGGTAGATGTACCGCCAGACCAGCGCCATTGCGACCAGCGTGGTCACCCACGGGGCAAAAAATGCGCTGCGAAAGAATGGCTTGAAGCGGACCAGCTTGGCGTTCACCAGAACTGCAGCGAAAAGCGACACGCCGGCCGACAGCGGGCCGCCGACCGCGACGAAGTACAGCGTGTTGCGCAGCGCGGTCCAGAAGAGGGGTGACGTGGCGAGATCGTGATAGTTCTTGAGCCCGACGAAGCGCGTGCTGCCGAGATCCGCGATCGAGTAGAGGTCGAAGTCGGTGAACGAGAGCACAAACGCACCCAACACGGGAATGGCGAAGAAGACACCGATCAGCAGCAGCGCTGGCATCACGAACGCCCACCCCGCCCGTGCCTCGGCGCGCGCATCGTTGGCGATCACGGAGCGGCTCCCGTGCGACGTCCCTTGAGGAATCGACGGCGCTCCAGAAGCTTGTCGACATCGACATCGAGTGAGGCGAGGGCCCTCTGGGCCGACTGCTTGCCGCGCACGGCGGCCTCGGTTCGGTCCATCATCTTGGTCGTCACCTGTTCCCATTCCGGGACCATCGGCGTCGGGACGGTCCGGCCGAGCTGGATCCGGAACGCCGCTGCTTCGTGGTCATTGGCGAGCGCGGTATCCGCCCAGGCCTCGCGTCGCGCCGGGAGATCGCCCGTCAGGTGGTAGAAACGCGCCTGCTGCTCGGGCTGGGAGAGGTAGCGTACCAATTCGATCGCGAGCTTGGTGTGCTTCGAGGCGCGGAACACCACCAGCGACGAGCCGCCGGCAAGCGACACGCCCGAGGCGGGGCCATCGGGGCCCGGCAGAGGCGCGGTGCCCCACGACTGCTGCAGCTCCGGCGAAAGCCGGCGGCGAAATTCACCCAGGTTCCACGGCCCGCTGATGTACATCGAAAAGGTGCCGCGGCCAAACTCCTGATACAGATTGGCGATCTCACTGCTGTTGACTGGCGGCGCGAGCCCCTCGCGATAGAGGCCGAGGAGAAAATCAAAGGCGCGGGCGTAGGGCGCTTGCCGGAAGACCCCGTGGCCGTTGCTATCGATCAGTTGGGAGCCCTGTTGCAGCCCGAGAATCGCCATCGGGGGCCATTCGTTCATCGGGATGTAGATCGCAAACTTCGACGGACCCACGATTCGCTTGATGGCGCGCATCGCCTCCAGCCAGCCGGCCCAGGTGTCGGGGACGCTCTGGTAGCCAGCCTGCGCGAGGATATCCTTGCGGTAGAAAAGCACTCGGGTGTCGACGTTCCACGGCACGCCGAAGAGCGTGTCGTTCACACGGTTCGTCGCGAGGATGCCTGGGAAATAGCCGCTATCCGGGAATTCGCCCGTGACCGGGGCGAGGGCAGCGAGCGTCACCATCTCTGGGATCCAGGTATTGCCAAGCTGTGCCACGTCCGGTGTCGCGCGCCCGACGATGGCGGTGAGCAGCTTCTCGTGGGCCGCAGTCCAGGGAATCTGCTGCACCCGGACGTGGACCCCGGGGTGCTCGCGCTCGAAATCGCGCACCAGCGCCTGCACCACCTCGCCCTCACGACCAAAGGCCCAGAAGCGCAGCGTGGTGGTCTCGCGGGCGGGGCCACAGGCGGTCGCCCCTAGCAAAGCAGCAACGCCCAGCGCGTGCCGCCACCAGCTCACGGCGCCTGGTCCAGCCAGCCTCCGCGGAATCCGGCCCGGCGCAACCCCTGCACCAGATACGGACTCTTTCGCATGTATTTCCAGACCAGTTCGGAGCGGTAGTTGGCGATCATCGCGACGATCGGGCCCTGGTCGATCCCGAGATAATCGGTGTCGAACCAGCCCTTCCCCGGAATCATCCGCCCGTGCTGCAACGGAACATCCGTCCAGAGCCAGGTCGGGTTGAAAGCATCGAGGAAGCCGTATTGCCCGAATACCCCTTCTCCGTACCGATCCCGCATCGCCAGGAGCGCCGGGCCGACGATTTCGGGCGCGAACGCGATCGACCCCGCCGCGGCGGTTGGTGCGATGGTCCCGTCGTCCCGGACTTCGGTGTAGGACGCCCCGCGTGCTGCATAGGTGAAGAAGCGGCGATCGCGACCATTGACGGCGCGGGTGACGTCGGCCGGCCCGTCGGATGCGGAGAGTCCCCAGATGTCGGCACCATAGCCGATCCATCCGTTGGGATTGGCCACGGCATAGCCGCGTTGCCCGTAGGTCGCCCGCCGGGAGTTCTCGAAGTAGTCGATTCCGTGGCCGCGCATATAGCTATCGGCGATGCCGCGGAAATCCACCCACACCTGCGAGTAGTGATGTCCGAAGAGGGGCGCGAAGCCGACGTGTTGTTGCCCGTAAAAATCGCCCCATGTGTAGGTCGAACTCCAGGCGTCCCACGCCGTCGCATCGATCGGGTGCGTCGGCGAACCAAGCGCGAGCAGGTAGACGAGCATTGCCTCGTTCATCCCACGCCAGTCGAGCTGGTGGAAGCCGCTCTCGGGGTACCACCCCATCGTCACCAGTGGCGGGCGCGGCTGCGCCCAGGTCCAGTTCACCCGGCGGTAGAGCGAGTCAGCGGTTGCACGGATCTCCGGCTCGAGCCCGCTGCTGCGGTCGAAGAACTGCTGGCAGAAGAGCACGCCGGCCATCAACAGCGCCGTGTCGACCGTCGAGAGTTCCACCGTCTGGAAGCGCATTCCCGACTGCGGATCGAGGAAGTGGTAGAAAAAGCCCTGATAGCCACCGGTTCCGGAGGCGGCCGGACCCTGCGGCAATTGCGCGAAGAAGCGCAGCGTCGCGAGCACCCGCTCAGCGGCAGCATCGCGACTGACATAACCCCGATCGGCACCGATGGGATACGCGGTGAGTGCAAAGCCGACTGCGGCGATACTGGAGAAGGACTGCGAGGGCCAGCGGTCCGGCGTGAGCCCGGTCGTGGCGGGCGTGCGTTCCCAGAAAAAGTCGAAGGTGCGGCGTGACAACGTGTCGAGCAGGGCCTCGACGCGCGGGGAGGGGGGTCCCGTCACTGGATCGCTGGTCACTGTGCTGCAACCGAGCAGGCCGAGGAGGAGGGCGACGATACCGGGACGGAGCGCGGTGGATCTCATAACGGGGACGCCCCGGGGAGTGAAGCGACGGTGGGGCACCAGATCGATGCCCCACCGCCCACTACGTTAGAAAGTGTATTCGGCGCCGACTTGGATCCGGCGTCCATCCGACACGACACACCCGGCCTTGCCGAACCCGGCATCGGTCCGGCTGCCGGTGTTGTAACAGCCCAGATTGGCACGGTTGAACGCGTTGAATGCATCGAGCGTCAGGCCCAGCGTGCTGCCCCCGAAGCTCGGCAAATCCTTCCGCAGGCGGAGGTCGACATTCCGGTACGGGAACGACCCCGGTACCGTAAAGCCGCCACGTTCATACCCTGCCCCGCAGAAGCGGCCCGGGCAACCGACGTCCTGACGGTACTTCCCGCCAAAGGTCGCGATGCCGGAGAGCTGGATGCCGAAGAGATACGGTACATCGAGGATCCAGTTGGCCACAATGCGATGCTGCTCATCGTTGTTCGGGTGCTTCGGAATCCCCTTCGAATTAGGGAAAGCGAAGGGATTGCCATTCATATCGTCCAACCCCTGCAGTGACCGCGTTGCGTATGTGTACGCCAGGCCGGCACCCCAGCCGGTCGAGGCCTTCGTCTCCCGACGGTACGGCCGGTCGAGCTGGACCTGGAGTGCATCGTACCAGGTCTTTCCGTCGTTCGTCGAGTAAATGAAGTTGCTGAAGCCGTGCGCCCCGAGATTGAAATCCTTGCAGCAGCTGCCATTGTCTTTGAGGCCGAAATTGGCCCAGTTCAACGTCATCTGATCCACACCGCGGACGCCGGCATACGTCGCCGAGACGGTGAAGTCCTTGATGACCTGCCGCAGCCCGACGTTGAACTGCCTCGACTTCGGGTTCTTCGCCTTGTTGTCAATCAGCCACGCTTCGGGGGTCCCGGAGGTATGCACCAGGTTGTCGAGCGTGGTCTTGCTGGCTGTGAGGTAGGAATCGCTCCACGCCACCTGATTGCCGGTCGGTGCCACGCCGCGCGGGGCGAACTTAACCGTGTAGGTCGGATGGGCAAGCTTCTGGGTCTCGTCGACCGCGAACAGGTCGAACTGGGACCGATCGTAGTAGATACCGAAGCCGCCGAAGAGCGTCGTCTTGCCGTGCTTGTCGAAGGCGTAGGAGAAGCCGAGTCGCGGCTGGACGGCGCCGTAGAACGGCTTCCGGTTGCTGCCGTTGCTGACGTAACGCGTCAGGTCGAGCGGGGTGATGAGCTGACTGTTGTACCGCGTCAAGGTATCGACCACGTTCTTCGGTGTGACGTAGTCGTAGTTGAGCATATGTGACTCGTAGTCCCACCGCACGCCGAGGTTCAGCGTGAGCCGCTGCGTTGGATTCCAGTCATCCTGCAGGTAGACGCCGACCTGATTGTTGTTGGCCTTGAGATTCGGATTGCCGGTCCCGTAGCGCAGCTCGAACGGCGACCCGTAGTTGTAGGTCGCACCGTCCTGGACATCACGGTATTCGAAGCGCGGCGTACCGTCGTTGTCCTTGAAGACGTCGTATTTCACGAGGTCGAAGAATGCGCCCATCTTGATCACGTGCTCGCCGGCGGCCTTGAAGCCGGAGTACGTCAGGTCATCGCGGAAGCCGACGCGCTTCTGGATGAAGTCCTGGGTGCTCAGGTTACTGCCGATCACGGCGTTGGTGTTGTTGTAGAGATATTCGCGAGAGGCGAGACCCGGCGCATTGGGGCTCGGATTGCGACGGAAGCGGGAGTAGTCGATCTTCGCTTCGTTGAGCCACGCCCCGGAGAAATGGCTGTGCTTGAGCTGGGCGATGGTCACGTTCTGGCGGAAGTTGACCGCTGTCTGAATCGCCTGATTGCCGCCGAAGTCCCGAATGTCGGTCTCGTGGCGGTTGCTGAAGCTCAGCTCCATGAACGACTTCGGCGAGGAGGCATAGCTCAGCTTGGTGAACAGCAGCGACTCGCGGAAGGGCGAACCGAAACTGCCGTTGTATTTGCTCAGGTTGACCGAATCGAGCGCCGGGAAGCCGCTGGGCGGCGTCGCAAAATTGACGCGGTTCGAGCGGTTCTGGAAATTCCCTTCGTACGACGCGAAGATATGCGCCTTGTCCTTGATGAGCGGACCGCCGATGCTGAGTGCGAGCAGCGAGCGGTTGTAGTCGGGCTTCTTGAATGTGGTCGGGTTGGCGTTCCGATCCTTGATCTGGAAGGAGTCAAGCGCCACCAGCCCCTGATTCTGATATCCGAAGAGGGCGTTCCCGCTCCAGACGTTCGTCCCCGACTTGGTGGTCGCGGTGATGATGGCGCTGGAGGACTTCTGATATTCGGCCTTGAAGTTCTGGCTGATGACCCGGTATTCCTGGATCGCGTTGCGGGGGAACGGATTGCCCCGGGAGGCATCCTGTCCACTCACGCCACCGCTGGTCAGGTCGTTCTTGAGCGACGTGCCATCGATGAAGAGGTTCACCGAGCTGGCACTTTGCCCTCCGGCCGAGAAGGTCCGGAAGTTTCCGTTGGCGCGGTCCTCTGTGACCGTCACGCCAGGTGCGAGGGCAGCCAGGTCGAGGAAGTTGCGACTCGGGGTCGGCAGTTTCGAGATCTGCGCCGCCGAGACGTTGGTCGCCACTTCCGAAGTACGAGTCTCGGTGGTGGGAGCGGCGTTGACGGCGATTTCGGTGAGCTGAACCGGCCGCTGAGCCAGGGCGAAGTCCTGCATCGACGTCGCGCCGATCTGCACGACCACCAGCCGGGTCTGGGCGCCACTGCCGATCCGTCGGGCGGTCATCTCATAGGTCGACGGAATCACACCGGGGAGCACGTAGGATCCATCGGCGCGGCTCGTGGTACTGCGGATGACGCCTGTACCGATGTTCTTGACGCTGAGTTCAGCGCCGGCCGCGGGCTTGCCATCGACGCTGACGGTACCCCGGACAGTGCCGGTGGCATTCTGGGCGGACACCGGACCAACCAGCAACAGGGCCATAAGCGCCAGGGTAATGGCCAGGAACCGGTTGAGGTGGTGTTGCATTCTTCTGGTGTTCATACGACCTCCCTCCAGGGTGAACTACAGGGCAGCGCGTGTTTCGAACGGGGTCCCGCCCGACCGGGCGCGGGCACCGCAAGAGCGACGAACGACGAGCCTTGTCGCCGCCGTCTCGCGGGTAAATTCGCGGCGCCCGGGATGCCGGAGCACCGAGAGCAGGGCCGCTGTGGCGCGCTCCCCGAGCGCGCTGATGTCCACGGGAACGGACGTGAGGGCCGGGTCGACGTAGCGTGCCATCGGGATATCATCGAATCCCCCGATGGCAATCTCTTCCGGGACCCGCAGTCCGGCCTCGCGCAGGGCCGAGAGGGCCCCGATCGCCATACCATCGTTGGCCGCAAAGATCGCGGTCGGTGGTTCTGCCAGCAACAACAGCTGACGCGCAGCGGCTTCCCCCGCCGCCTCACTGAAATCCCCCGGAACCACCAGCTCGGGCGGTGCCGTGAGGCCGGCGTCACCGAGCGCGGCGCGGTAGCCTCGCAGCCGCTCGGCGGAGTCAAAGTTGTCCGCGGCGCCGGTCACGATCGCAATCCGACGGTGCCCCAGCGCGGCGAGGTGCCGCACCATGCTGTAGGCGCCCTCGTAGTTCTCGATATTCAGGGAATCGTGGGGTGTTTCGGAGGGGGGGCAATTCAGCAGGACGACGGGAAAGCCAGTCGGAAGCGTTCGGCGGGAGAGCTCGCCGGTAAACTCTGGCGACATCAGCACCAGCCCGTCGACGCGTCCGCGCATCGCGCGGAGCGCCGCCTCGAGCGTCGGGCCGCTGTGGCGCGCGCTGGAGACGATGCATTGATATCCCTCCCGATGGGCCGTCTGGTCGATGCCGCGCATCACTTCTGAGAAGAACTCGCCGTAGAGGTCGGGCAACAGGACGCCGATGGTGTGCGTGCGATTGGTGATCAGGCTTCGGGCGCCACCGTGCGGGGTGTAGTGGAGCCGTACGGCGACTTCGCGAACTCGGTCCCGGGTCCCGGCGGCAACCAGATCGGTCCGGTTGAGCGCTCGGGAGGCGGTGGCGATGGAAACTCCAGCGGCCCTGGCGACATCCTTGATGGTGACGGTCAATGGGTTCCGTCCGGGGTCGGGAGGCACGGTGTGGGCCGGGCGGCCAGTGGGGAAGCACGCCGTGGAACAGCGAACCCTGCGACCTGATGGAACCGATTACGGAGATATGTAAACGTTTGCATTTTTCCGGGTTTGCGCAAGGGGGGGATGGTCAGGCCACCGAAGGGGGGTGGGCTGCCCGTCCCAACTTGCACTGTCGCTTTCCCAACAGTAATATCTCGATGTCGCTCGCTCCGGACAGCCTGACACCCACATCCCAGCCTACCGAGGACTCGCGCATGAACTCCTGCTCGCGACGTACCGGGATTGCAGCGGCACTTGCCGCCAGCCTCGCAGTGCTCGCCGTTCCGCACCCGCTGATCGCCCAGGTGCAGGCGACCACCGGCATTATCCGCGGAGTGATCAGCGACAGTCTCGGACGGCCCGTCGAGGGAGCGGTTGTCACCCTCCGGAACCGGGAGACCAACACCACGCGCACCCACACGACCAACCGGCAGGGGGCGTATGTCGCCTCCCTCCTCCGCGTCGGCCCCTATGATGTCGTTGCGCGCGCCATCGGCTATGGCGCAGCTACCCGAACCGGCGTCGGGGTCAGTCTCGGCCAGGCCGCCATCGTGGATTTTCGCCTGACTCGCCTGGCGACCCAGCTTTCCGAAATCACCGTGCAGGGCGGCACTCCGCTGGTCGAGCAGACGCGGGTGGCGGCGGCGACCCGACTCGACACCTCGATCGTGAAGGGGCTACCCAATAACGGACGGAACTTCCTCAACTTCGCGCTCCTCACGCCGAACACCGCCATTGTTCAGGGGCCTGATGGTGACGAGCTGAGCGTCGGCGGCCAGCGGGGCATCCATAACAACATCTCGGTGGACGGCGCCGACTTCAACAACCCCTTCTTCGGCGAACAGCGCGGCGGCCAGCGACCGGCCTTCACGTTCAACCTCGATGCCGTGCAGGAGATGGTCGTCGTGGCCCAGGGCGCCACGGCGGAATTCGGACGCTCGAGCGGCGGCTTCGTCAACGTCATCACCAAGTCCGGGACCAATCAGTTTCGTGGCTCGGCCCACTACTTCGGCAAGTACGATCCGCTCTCGGCGGACTACGCGCACACGACTCCCACCGGAGTGAAGTCGGGCTTCGCCCCGGATTACCGGCAGCACCAGTTCGGCTTCACCTTCGGGGGGCCGATCAAGCGGGACCAGGCCTTCTTCTTCGTGGCCTATGACCAGCAGGTCTATCGCGACGTGAAGCAGAAGAGTCGGCTCGCCTCCATCGACCCCGCGCTGCGGGGCTGGGTGGACACGGCATTTGGCGGAGCCCTCAAAGGCGATTTTGGCGAGATCCAGCGCACCAACGACGCCAACGCGCTGCTCGCCAAGTTCGACTTCCGACTCAGCCCGAGGCACAACCTCACCCTGAAGTACAACTACACCAATTCGCGGCAGGAGAATGGCACCTTCGACGTAGACCTCTGGGGTCGCAGCGCGAACGGGCTGGAACGTGATTTCTCCCACGCCGTCAACGGGATCCTTGCTTCCCAACTCGGCTCATCG
>JANLPG010000090.1:0-63201 GCA_031367105.1 Gemmatimonadota bacterium
CGGTCTCGCGATTGAGGCGCCCCGCCTCCAGCGTGCGGGCGAGTTCCTTTCCCTCTCGCGCCAGCTCGCCCGCTCCCGGGACCTGGCCCCCGGCACGCATTCGTTCCAGCTGCTGCGCGATCGCGCGCTGCTGCATCGCCAGCTGCAGCATCTGCTGCATCCCTCCCTGCCCCTGCTGCACCAGCCCATTGGCCTGTTCGCTGAGCTTGCCCTGCTTGCCAGCCATCTGCTGCATCTGTTCCATCGCTTCCTGAAGCCCGCTCCCCGATCGCGAGCCGCCGACCTTTTCCTTCGAGCGCAGCAGATTGAAGGCGGCAACCGTGAGCGCGTCCACCGCGTCACCGGCCTGTTCGGCGGCGTCGCGCAAGTTGGGCGACGCACTCGCAACCGCGTCCACGGCTGCCCGCATCGATTGCCGCGCTGCCGCGAGGGCGACCCCGGCCTGCGGCGAGACCAGAGCATTCTTGCCAGCAAGCGCGGTGACCTGCTGCATCAGCTTCCCGGCGCCCTCCTCCACGGTGCCCTGATCGATCCGCGACTGGGAGACCAGTGCGCCGCGGCGGAACGCCTCCGCCAGCCCGACTTGTCGCTGTGCCAGTCGCACCGTCTCTGCCAGCGTGCGCTCCAACGCATCCAGGACTTCCTTGCGCATCTCCTGCTGCAGCTTCTGGCGTTCGTCACTGATCTGTTCTGCCAGGGGATCCAGCTGTGATTCGGCTTCCTTCCCCTGTTGCTTCGCGTCTGCTGACTTCCCTTGCTGGGCAGATTTCGCGGCCTGCTGCATCTTCTGCCCTGCCTGCCGCGCCTGCGCACCCGCCTGCCGGAGTCCTCGACTCGTCGCCTCACCCGGCACCTTCTGGGCAGCGCGGTCGAGCGCCGCCGCGAGCGAATCAGCGCGGGCCGCCAGCGTCCGTTCCTCTGCGGCGGACGACTTCCCGCTATCGGCGCGCGCCAACTTCTCCGTGGTCTTCCCCTGTTCTGCGGTGAGCTGCTTCGCTTCCTGGGCAAGATTGGCGAGGTCGGTTTCGAGTGCCGCCCGCTTGAACAGCTCGCGCGCCTGCGCCAGCGCATCCCTCAGCTCCGCCTGCTTCTTCGCGAGATCCTGCAGTGCGTCGCGGGTGCGATCGGCATCCAGCTCCTTCACCGCATCGCGCAACGCCGCGAGCTTCTCGCGCAGCTCGGGTGTCAGCGCCTTGTCGAGCAGCTGTTGAATCTCCCCCAGCTGACGCGCGAGTGCAGAATCGGCGACTCCCTCGCGCTCCGCCGCCTGGCGCAGCGCCTCGACCTGCCGCGCCAGCTGCCTGGTCTGTTCCAGCACCTTTTCCTGGGCCTGCACTGCCGCAGTGGCTTTCCGGGCACTCTCCAGCGACATCGGCTGTCGTTCTCCGTCGCCCGTGCTCTTCCCGTCGGCGCGCTGCCGCTCACGCGCCAGATCCTCGGCCTGCCGCAACGCCTGTCTCGCGCGAGCCGCCACCGAGTCGAAGCCGGCCCCGGCGCTTGCGGTTGCATCGACGCGCGCCTCACGCTGCTCCCGCTCCGTCGGAATCCGGATCAGGTATTCGCGGGAGCGACCACTCTGCCCGGCCGGTGCGTTATCGACGGCGATCGCGACATACCGCACGGTGTCGCCGGGATGTGCGCCGACCGCGGTGAGGTCGAGCGCTGTCGCGGCGAGCACCCGGTCCCCGCCATCGACCGGTAGCATCACCGTGGTGACAACGCCACGTTGCCCGCGCCGAACCTCGAGGCGGAGCGAACGGATACCGTGATCGTCGCGCGCCGACACCACCAGCGACAGCACCATCGAGGGTGGCGCCGTCGTGTCGAGGCCCGGCACCGGCACCTCAACCAGCGGGACGGAATCGGGGAGCAGTTGGATCGGCACGGTCGGCGCATCTCCTTCGAGAGGGCCGCCATTCGCCGGCACAATTCGCAGCTGCCAGATCCCGCTGCGGACGGGGGTCACGACGCCGCGGAATGCATTGCCGGTCACGTCCATCGCGTGCGCGCCGCCAGGTCCGCTGATCGCGACGGATGCCAGCGCCGCGGTGGCACGCCCCGCGAGCGTGAGCCGGGTTCCTTCAGGCAGCCACAGGGTGTCGCCACCGGTCGGCAGCGCCACGTCGTCGAGTTTGAGGTAGCTGGGGTAGTGCGCCAGCATCGTGAACGCACCGAGAAACGCTGGCAGCCGGACCGCAATACGGACCTCCGGGGAACTGCGGCCCCCTGCCTCGAGCCGCGCGACCAGTTCGGCCGAGAGTGGTGGCGTCGTCACGGAGGCGTGTCCATTGCCGTCCAGTGCCACCTCGCGCGACTGCCACCGCTCTCCCGGCGCGCGCGTCAGCAAGACGGCGCGTCGCTGCCCATAGGCCGTCAGGTCAAAGGTCGCGCGATCCCCTCGGGCCACGGAGCGGTGGCGGGCAGTCAGCCGCACCGGCGCGACGAGCGCGCGGACGGCACCGACCGGATCCCAGATTGTCGCGGCTGCTCCGCGCAGCGGAGCCGCTGCAATCAGCGCCAGCAGGCCGCCCGCTGTCACCACCGCTGCCATTCGCGTGCGATGCGCCTCGACCCGGACCGCGGGATCCAGCACGCTCGCAGCCCGCGATTCAACATCGAGTGCCTGCGCTTCCATCGCTGCCGCGTGCAGGGTGGGGCTGGTACCATCGGCCGTTGGATCGAGCACGGTGGTCAGCGATCCGCGGCGCCACGCGCCCGTCGCCTCGAGCAGCTGGGCGATATGCCAGGGTCCCAGGGCGCGAATCGATCGTCGTGCCGAAAAGAGGCCGACCACGAGCACGCAGAGCACGGCCACCCAGGCGCCGAGAATCCAGAGCGGTGCGCCGCCCAGCTCGAGCCGCACCAGCCACGCCGTCAGCGCCACCACCACCACGGCGGCGGCCACTCCTGCGAGCAGTCGGGCGAGGCCGCTGACTCCGCGGAGCGGTCGCCCGACCCCCTCCAGCGCGCGATTGAGCGGATCGTCGCTCACCCGCCCCATCCCACGGCGTAGGCGAAGAGATTCACCCCCATCCGGAGCGCGGCCTCGTGCTTCTCCGGCGGGTCGTGGTGCACCTCGGGGTCCTCCCAACCATCACCGAGATCACTCTGGTAGGAGTAGTAGACCACCAGCCGCCCCCCGACGAAAATCCCGAACCCCTGCGCCGGCTTGCCATCGTGCTCGTGAATCTTTGGAATACCGGTTGGGAGATCGTACACCAGATGGTAGACGGGATGCTCGAGCGGAACCTCTACCAGTGCCCGATCCGGAAAGAGCCGGGCGATCTCACGGCGGAAGGATTGATCGAGGCCGTAGTTGTCGTCGACGTGGAGGAATCCGCCCTGCAGCAACCAGCGCCGCAGGATGACAATTTCCTCATTCGTCCAGTGGAGGTTGCCGTGGCCCGTGACGTAGAGGTAGGGCACGTCCCACAACTCAGCGTCGGTGAGCCGAATGGCCACTTCGCTGGGCGCGGTACGCAGCGCGGTCCGCTGACGCACAGCGGCGAGGAGATTCGGCAACGAGGAAGGATTGGCGTACCAGTCCCCACCGCCGTCGTAATGCAATCGTCCGATCGTGAGCGCACCACCCTGCGACGGTGATTGCGCCGGAAGCGCGGCGGCCGAGAGGAGCAATGGCAGAACCCAGCGCGAGCCGAAGGTCACGATTCGTCCATCACCATACGATAGGCATCATTCCGCGCGAGATTGAAGCGGGCAGCCACCATACGAACGATGTCTTTCCGGGATTCGCCCGCCGCGAGTCGCTCGCGGACGACTTGCGCCACCTCAGCGGAGTCGACCACCACCGGGGCGTCGGGGGCAGCTCCCCGCCCGGCGAGCACCACGGTGACTTCCCCCCGCGGTGGCGATTCGGTGTAGTGCCCGGCGAGTTCGCGTAGCGTCCCGCTCCGCAGCTCTTCGTGCAGCTTGGTGAGCTCCCGGGCGACCACCACCTGCCGGTCGTCACCGCAGAGCACCGCAAGATCCTCAAGCAGCTCCGTCAGCCGTGGCGGCGCCTCGAAGAAGACCACGGTCCAGGGTTCGACGGCGGCACGCTCCAGGAGCTGCCGACGCTCCTTCCCCTTCCGGGGTACAAATCCAAGGAAGAGATAGCGGTCTCCGGGGAGTCCGGCAGCGCTCAGCGCGGTGGCGACCGCGGAAGGGCCAGCGATCGGGACGACGCGGATCCCAGCGGCGCGAGCCGCCGCCACCAGCTCTACCCCCGGGTCACTGATCGCCGGGGTGCCCGCATCGGTCACCAGGGCGACGTCCCGCCCGTCGGACAGCAGCGCGAGCAGGGCATCGGCACGCCGGTCGGTGCTATGGGCGTGGTAGGAAAGCAGGCGCGGGTGCGCATCGATGGCGGCGAGGAGCCCCTGCGTGCGCCGAGTGTCTTCGGCTGCGACGGTATCGACCGTGCGCAACGTTTCGGCCGCCCGAGGGGAGAGATCGCCCATATGACCGAGGGGCGTGGCGACGACGTAGAGGGTTCCGAGCGGCATCCCGGAAAATAGACCGGCCGCCCTCGTGAGGCGGCCAGTTTCCGGTTTCGAGCGCTCCGTGGCTACGCCACCAGGTGGGCCTTGATCTTCGCTTCGATGGCCGCCCGAGGCATCGCACCGACGACGGTGTCCACGTGCTTCCCGTCCTTGAAGAAGAGGATCGACGGGATCGAGCGAACATTGAACTTCGCCGAGGTGCCCTGATTGGCATCGACGTCGAGTTTCGTGATCTTGACTTGACCGGCGTACTCAGTCGCGAGCGCCTCAAGGGTCGGGGCGATCATCCGGCAGGGGCCACACCACTCAGCCCAGAAGTCCACCAGCACCAACCCCTTGGCCTGCGCGACTTCGCCGTCGAACGTCACGTCGGTCACTGCTACCGTCTGTCCACTCATCTTTCCACCACTCCTCAGCCTGAGGTATTAGGTTCCCGAATATGAAGCCGACCATAGCGCACATCGGCATTGCGGTGCCGAGCGTGGAGGCCGCCCAGCGATTCTATCGCGACGTCCTCGACGTCCCGTCGCGCGGCCCGGAAGAAGCGGATGGGGCGCGCATCGTGCATCTGCAGTTTGGTGACTCCGAGGTCGAGTTACTCGAACCGGTCGACCCCGATTCCCCGATCGCCAAGTTCCTCTCCAGACGCGGACCGGGAATCCACCATATCTGCTACCGCGTTGCTGACCTCGATGCCGCCCTCGAAGCGTGTCGCCAGCAAGGCTATCGGCTGGTCGACGACGTTCCGCGCCTCGGTGCTGGCGGCTGCCGGATCGCCTTCGTCCATCCCAAGGCGACCGACGGCATCCTCATCGAGCTCACCGAATAGAACGCGGGACTAGTTGCCGGGGTTCCCGCCCTGCCTGGAGCCCTCGCAGGGTCGATTGGCTTCCGCCGCCTGGTTCAGATCGAAGCTCTTCACGATCCAGACACCCTTGGCGCGGACGGTGGTGACGGGAATCGTGACGCGGCAGCCCCCGTGGGAGAGCTCCGTGGTCACGATCCGCTCATTGGAATTGCGGGCGTCAACCTCCGAGAGGGCTCGCGCCGAAACTCCCTTGAGGTAGGCGTTCATGATCACAATCCGCTTCTGGTAATCCTTGGGGAGGCCGGTCCGACGGGCGGGCCCCTTCGAGGTCCCCCAGAGCTCGGACATCCGGATCAGGTTGCTGTCGGCAGTGGCACGCATAAACTCCTCCACGACGGCCGACGGCGACCGAGATGTGGCTTGCTGGCCCACCAGGGGAGCAGCACAGGCGACAGCGGCGACGGCTACGAGCATATTCCGGGCGATCTTCACGACGGACTCCTTGGCTGGCTAGCGAACGAAACGTATACCCCGGCATTCCTGAATGCGACCGCAACGCCTCTATATCAACGTTGACCACGTGGCCACCATCCGCGAGGCGCGCAAGACCGACGAGCCCGACCCGCTGCTCGCGGCCCTCGAGGCCGAGGCACACGGCGCCGACGGCATCACGATCCATCTCAGGGAGGATCGGCGGCACGTCCAGGATCGTGATGCCCGGGCGATCACCGCCGGGATCCGGACGGTCTGCAATCTCGAGCTGGCGGTCCACGCCGACCTCGTGTCGATCGCGTGCGAGTTGCGACCGTACCAGGCGACGATTGTCCCCGAACGCCGCGAAGAGGTGACGACCGAGGGCGGCCTCGATGTCACCCGGCGCGACCCGGCGCTCCGGCTGGCGATCCGGCGGCTCGAAGAAGCCGGAATCCACGTATCGTTGTTCATCGACCCGAACGAGGCCGCGATCGACGCATCGAAAGATCTGGGCGTGCCCGCGGTCGAGTTTCACACCGGTCGCTACGCCCACCACTGGCGAGACGACTCGGCTGCCCTCGACGCACTCCGCTGGGCCGCCGACCACGCTGCAGGCATGGGACTCGCAGTACACGCAGGGCACGGCCTCACCTTCGAGAACGTCAGTCCGGTCGCCGCCATTCCCGAGATCGAGGAGTTGAACATCGGACACTCCATCGTCAGCCGGTCCGTCTTCACCGGCATCGGTCCGGCCGTCCGCGAGATGAGGCGCCTGGTCACCGAGGCACGCGGATGAGCAGCGCCGCCCGACGCGCCGAGTTTTTTGCGCTCGAGGCCGGAGAATACCTCGCCGAGCTGGGTCCGCTCGCCGCCTCACAGGAACTGGCCGACGCCGAGCGCCTGGTGCGCGGCGCCCGCGCCCTCCGCGGGGCCGCCTTGATGGCAGGCCTCGGCACCTTCGCGCGTGCCGCTGCCGGGCTGGAGGGTATCGCGCGTCAGGTGCGCGACCACGCCCTCGCCTGGGAGCCTGACGCCCGGGATGCCTGGGCCGATGGACTCTCGACGCTCCGCGGGCTGGTACCCAAGGCGACCAGCTGGGAGGCCGATGACGACCGCGCGGCGCTCGCGCTGGTCGACCGGCTCGATCGAACGTCCGGCGGGATGTCTGCTCGCCCCTTCGCGCCCGCCGCCCCGTCCAGCGCGCTGACCGCTGGCGTCCGTGCCTTTGTTGCCAGGGAGTCGGCGCTGATCGCCGGCTCGTTCGCGCAGGCCGCGCGCGCGCTCGCTCCGACCCCCCCGCCCGCGGCGCTGGCGGCCGTGCTGGAACGGATGCAATCGCTCCGAGGCCTCGGGGCCTCCGCGGAGCTGTCGCCGCTCCCGGAATTACTCGATGCGATGGAGCTCGCTACCCGGACCCTCCTCGGGGAGTCCCCCGCGCCGCCCCACGTCGCCGGAATCTTCGCCGACGCCGCCCAGGCGCTCAACGACATCGCCCGAACGCTCGCCGATGGCGGGCGGATCACCGTCCCACCCACCCTCGAGCGCGTCGCCGCCCGGTTGCTCGATACCTATGCGACGGAGAGTGACGTCGTCCCCATCGCGGCGCTGGCCCCTTCGGGTCAGGAGTCCATCGCCCAGCACGGTACCGTTCCGGAACCTGTGGGTGACCCGGCCCCGATTGCCGTCGAGCTGGTGAGCGTCGGCGACCATCTCCTCACCAGCGCCGATGCACTGAATCGGCCGACGTCGACGATCGCGCGTGATCTCCGCCTCTTTGTCCTCCATCGCACCCTCTCGACGATGCCGCCGCGCAGTTCGACGGGCCGCTTTCTGGCGCCGATCGCCAAGGCCATCACCGCCGCCATCGCCCACGGTGTCGCAGCGCACCGGCCGGAGGCGTTCGTCTCGATGCTGCGCGATTGTGGTCGTTTTCTGGTCGAGTCGGGCAGCGAATCCGACCAGGTCACGCTCACACAGCACCGCGACCGAATCGCTGCGGCCATCCTCCGCGCCGAAGTTCCCGCGTTCCCGGCACCGCCGATCGTGGACATCCACCAGCTCGCGCCAGATCCGCGGCCGCTGGAAGAGGAGATTGTCTCGATCGAGTCGCTGGCTCCCGAGCCGCTCGAGACCGCCGTCGTGTCGATCGAGAGTCTCGCGCCGGACGACGCCGACGTGATTTCGATTGACGCGCTCGCGCCCGACACACCCGGGCTTCCGATCGTCTCGATCGAGTCACTGGCTCCGTCAGCGATGGAACCCGGTGCGCTCGAGCGTGCCTATGTTCGCCGTGGGATCCTGTTGCGAGGCAGCACCGATCGGAGCGCCTCCCTCGACGGACTCGCCGGACGAATCGTTCCCGCCACGGATGAGGGCCGGATCTTCCCGATCGCCGAGCTACTCTACCGCGGCATCGCCGCCCTCGATCGCGCCGACGAGGTGCGCGCCGAGATCAACGCCATCCTCGCAGAGCCGACCATCTCCCTCGACGCCCTTCGTCCCTGGATCAACGAGCTGCTCGACCTCGTCCCGCTGGCGCGTGACGCCGCCTGATCGCCGCAGCGCCCGCGCGCTGCAACTCCTCATCGGACTGCTGGTCTCCGCCGTCCTGATCTATTTCGCCTTCCGGGGAACCCACTGGAGCGAGTTGTGGGGAAGCGTCCGGAAGATGCACGTGCTGCCGATGCTCGTCGCGGTCGCGATCAGCACGCTGCCGTTCCCGCTTCGGATTCCGCGTTGGCGACTCCTGCTTCGCCACGACGACGATACGCCGCTGCCCGTGGCCCCGCTGTGGCACGCGATTGCCATCGGCTTCGCCGCCAACAATACCCTGCCCTTCCGCGCCGGCGAGCTGTTGCGCGTCGCAGCCGTGAGCCGGTTAGGGCGCGTCTCCTTTGCGAGTGCACTGTCAAGCCTTGCCGTGGAGCGGGTCCTCGACGCCCTGATCGTGATCGGATTGCTCGGTGCTGGCCTGGTCCTCGCCAACTTTCCGCCCGACGTGACGATCAACGGCGCGCCGATCGCGGCGACGGCGACGCGCATCGGTGCCGTCTGCCTGATCGCGCTCCTGGCGGCCGTCGCCGCTGCCTGGCGGCGTGACCTTGCCCTCAACCTGGTGCGACGCGTTGTCGGACACGGACCGATCGGCGAGAAGATCCATCACTTCGTCGACCGCCTGCTCGCCGGACTCAACGCCCTGCGCGACCCGCGCCGCGCGATCCCGGTGATCGGCTGGACATTGCTCATCTGGCTGGTCAACGCCGCCGCGTTCTACGTTGCGCTCTTTGCGTTCGACCTCCGCATCCCGTTCTCCGGCGCCCTGGTGTTGCAGGGGCTGTTGATGATCGGGATCGCTGCGCCCCAGGGCCCGGGGTATCCGGGAGGGTTCGAAGCCCCGATCGTCCTCGTGCTCGGCTTCTACGCCTTCGACAAGAACGTCGCGCTGGCCTACGCCCTCACCTACCACATCCTCACCTTCATTCCGATTACCCTGCTCGGCGCCTGGTCGGCCGTGCGCAGCGGCGTGACGCTTCGGGCCGCGCGCGCAGTAGAGGAAGTGAAGTCGTGAGCGACTCGCTCACGCGCGAGTGCCCGGCCAAAGTCAACCTCCTGTTGCGGGTGCTGGCACGCGAAAAGGACGGCTTCCACGGCATCGAAACGCTCTTCTGCCGTGTCGGGCTGAGCGACACGCTCGAGCTCCGCCGCCGCGATCAGGGGATCGCGCTCGAAGTGTCCGGTGCGGATGTGGGGCCCGCCGAGCAGAACCTCGCCTACCGCGCCGCCGACGCCGTCCTCGCCGCGACCGGTCGGCGGTTCGGCGTCAGCATCCAGCTGACCAAGCGAATTCCAGCCGGAGGCGGGCTGGGAGGCGGTTCGAGCGATGCCGCGCAGACCCTGATCGCCGTCAATGAGCTTGCCGGCAACGCCATCCCGCGTAGCGAGTTGCTGCAGATCGGCTACCGCCTCGGCGCCGACATCCCGTATTTCGTCAGCGAAGTGCCGTTCGCGCTCGGCTGGGGACACGGCCAGCGACTGCTCGCCTTGCCCCCGCTGCCGGCGATGCCAACCCTCCTCCTCCTCCCCGGCATTCCGGTGCCAACGGGCGAGGCGTATGGCTGGGTCGACGAGATCCGCGCCGGCTCCTCCCCGCGCGGGAGCGTCACGCTGGATCTCTCAGTGCTGAGCAATTGGAGCGACCTGGCCCGACTCGGTGGCAACGACTTCGAGTCGGCGGTCTTCGGGCACTTCCCCGCTATCAAGCGGGGCTTCGAAGCCCTGGCACTGACCCGCCCCTTCCTGGTCCGAATGAGCGGGTCAGGGAGCACCCTCTTCGCCATCTACCGGAACGAGCGGGACCGCGACGACGCCCGGGATCAGCTCGGGAGCACGCACGGGCAGCTGATCGCGACCACCATCGGATAGGGTTGCCCGGCGGCCCTCGCGCCGCGGCCACTTCGTCGCTTTCTTTTCATCCGCTTCCCTCCCCGGTCGTCCAATGGCAGGACAGCAGCCTTTGGAGCTGCGAATCGTGGTTCGAGTCCACGCCGGGGAATTGAGCCAAACGCCACGCTGATATCGCCCGATCGAGAAGCGAGAGGCGAGAAGCGCGAACAGCGAACAGCCCCCCCGGCTGAGGATCTCCCCTAGACCCCGGACCCGATCGCATCTCGCTTCTCCCCTCTCGCTTCTCGGTTCCCTGGCTCCCCCGTTGCCCGTCTCTCCGGCCGTAACTATCTTTTCGGGCTGTCTTTATGGCGGAACTGCCCTTGCTTTCGAAGCCTATGCTCCTGCTGAGCGGGTCGGCCAACCCCCCTCTCGCGGAGGAGATCGCCTCGCAGCTGGATACCCAGCTTTGCAAGGTGACGCTCAAGCGCTTCGCCGATGGGGAAATCTTCGTCCGGATCGATGAAAACGTCCGCGGTCGCGACGTGTACATCATCAACCCGACGAATCCGCCGGCCGAGAACCTGTTGGAGCTGTTGCTCCTGATGGACGCAGCGCGGCGGGCGAGTGCGGCACGGATCACTGCGGTGATCCCCTACTTCGGATATGCCCGGCAGGACCGCAAGGATCAGCCCCGGGTGGCGATCTCGGCGAAGTTGATGGCCAATATGGTGTCGGTGGCAGGTGCCGATCGCGTGCTCGCGATCGATTTCCATCAGCACCAGTTGCAGGGATTTTTCGACCTGCCGGTGGATCACCTGTATGCCGCACCGGTGTTCGTGAACCACTACCGGCAGAAGAACCTGCAGGATCTGGTGGTGGTGGCGCCGGATGTCGGATCGGCCAAGATGGCCCGTGGCTTCGCGAAGCGGCTGAACGGGACGCTGGCGATCATCGACAAGCGACGCACCGGGCCCAATGTGGCCGAAGTCCTGAACGTGGTCGGAGAGGTCGCCGGGAAGAACTGCATCATTCCCGACGATATGATTGATACGGGTGGAACGATGGCCGAAGCCGTGCACGCGCTCAAGGCGCTGGGCGCCAAGGACATCTACATCTGCGCGACACACGCCTTGCTGTCCGGTCCGGCAGTACAGCGGTTGTCGGAGTCACCGGTGACGGAAATCGCCGTCACGAATACGATCAACCTGCCGCCCGAGCGGCACTTTCCGCAGCTGAAGGTGCTCTCGATTGCAGGTCTTCTGGCGAAGGCGATCGGCTACACGCACAGCGACCAGTCGGTCAGCGCGCTGTTCGACTGAATGATGGACGGAGGCAGGATATGGCACAGGTAAGTCTCGCGGCAGCGTCGCGAACGGAAGCGGGAAAAGGTGCGGCACGGTCGCTTCGGCGCGATGGCCGGGTGCCGGCCACGATCTATGGGCACGGGATCGCAGCGCGCTCCCTGTCGGTCGACCACAAGACTCTGGCCAAGCTGCTCGAGGTGATCGGCGGCGAGGCGGCGCTGATCGATGTGACCATCGACGGCGCCGCTCCGGTCAAGGCGCTCGTGCGTGAGGTGCAGCGCAACCCGGTGCGCCGCGCCGATGTGATCCACCTCGACCTCTACGCGGTCGTGGCCACCGAGGCGATCACCGTCGAGGTTCCGGTCCACATCATCGGCGTCGCCGACGGCGTGCGGAACCAGGGCGGCGTCCTGGATCACCACCTGCACCGCCTGACGGTCAAGGTCCTCCCGGCCGATATCCCCGAGCACATCGATGTCGATGTGACCGACCTCACCGTCGGCCACGCGGTGCACGTCCGCGACATCACGATCGCCAAGGGTGAGATCATGAACGATCCCGATGTTTCGGTTGTCTCGATCATCCAGGCGCGGGCCGAAGTCGTGGCACCGGTCGTGGAACCGGTGACGTCATCGCCGGAGGTCATCAAGAAGGGCAAGGCCGACGAGGCCGAGGCCGCTGGCGAATAAGTGGCAAAGGCGATCGTGGGCCTCGGCAATCCCGGGCCGGAATACGAGCGCACCCGCCACAACGCCGGTTACCTCCTCGTCGATCATCTGGCGATCCGGTGGGGCTTCGCTCCCCTCCGTCGCAGCGACGAGGCCTTGGCGACAACGGGGACGCTGCACGGCGTCCCCGTTCGCTTAGTGAAGCCCACGACCTATATGAATCGGAGCGGCGATGCCCTGCGGCCGCTCCGGTCCCCCGTCTGGGATCCCGCCAGCGATCTGCTGGTGCTGGTCGATGACGTGGCACTGCCCTCCGGCCGGTTCCGGCTCCGCGGTGCGGGAACGCCCGGTGGGCACAACGGCCTCAAGAGCATCGAGGCGGCCCTGCGCCGACAGGACTACGCCCGACTCCGGATCGGCATCGGTGCCAAGCCGGCCGAGTACGACGACCTGGCCGACTGGGTCCTCGGAAAGCTGACCGCCGACGAGCGCCGGGCGCTCGACGGGATGATGGGACCGATGGCAGAGGCAGTAGAATGTTGGCTGGCGTACGGTATTGAGCGCGCCATGAATGACTTCAATCGCTTGACCTAATCACCAGGACCCTCTCGTGACCCTGTACGATCTCGCCCCGATGACGCCGCTGTTCGGCGGAGCTGGCCTCATCGCCGCCCTGGTGCTCTACCTCTACCTCAAGCGCCAGCCCGACGGGACTCCCCGGATGCAGGAGATCGCCGGATTGATCCAGCGCGGCGCGATGGCGTTCCTGCGTCGGCAGTATCTGGTGCTCCTCCCGGTGATCGCTCTGGTCGCGGCCGCCCTGGCCGGGATGGTCGAGTGGCGCGTCGGTACCGCCTTCGTCTTCGGCGGCTTCTGCTCGGCGCTGGCCGGCTTCGCCGGGATGCGGGCCGCCACCAAGACCAACGTTCGCACCACCGAAGCCGCCCGAACTCACGGACTCGCGCGGGCGCTCGAGATCGCGTTCGACGGCGGCGCCGTGATGGGTCTTGCCGTCGCCTCGCTCGGACTGCTCGGACTCGGGGTCGTGGTCAATATGACGCTCCCGAGTGGTGACGCCGGAGCGATGGCCACTGGCTTCCCGATCTTCGCCGAGATCATGTCCGGCTTCGCGATGGGCGCCTCCTCGATCGCACTCTTCGCCCGCATCGGCGGCGGGATCTACACCAAGGCCGCCGATGTCGGCGCCGATCTGGTGGGCAAGGTCGAGAAGGGAATTCCTGAGGACGATCCACGCAATCCGGCCACCATTGCCGACAATGTCGGGGACAACGTCGGCGACGTCGCCGGAATGGGCGCCGACATTTTCGAGAGCTATGTCGATGCAGTTGTCGCGGCCGTGGCGATCGGCGCCACCGCCATCGCGATTCCGGGTGAGATGCGGATCACCGCTGTCGGTCTCCCCATCGCGCTGGCCACCGCCGGCCTCGGCGCGTCGGTGATCGGGATCGCCTCGATGAAAGTGTTCAAGAACAGTGCCCCCGAATGGGCGCTCCGCTACGTGCAGCTGCTGTCCGCCGCAATCTTCCTCGGCGCTGCGTGGTGGCTCACCACGGTCTTCGCCGTCGCCATCCCGGGGACGGGCGGCAAGCCGTTCATCGCGATCCTCGCCGGCTCGATCGCCGGCCTCGCGATCGGCCTCGTCACCGAGTACTACACCGCCGCCGGACCCATCCGCCGGATTGCCGAGGCCTCCCTGACGGGGCCGGGGACCAACATCATCGCCGGCCTCGCGGTCGGGATGCAGTCAGTGGCGGCACCGATCCTGATTCTCTGCCTCACCGTCTACATCGCCAACCAGGCCACCGGCCTGTATGGCATTGCGCTCGCTGCGGTGGGTATGCTCGGCACCGTCGGCGTCACGATGACGGTCGACGCCTACGGCCCGATCGCCGACAACGCCGGCGGCATCTCCGAGATGAGCCATCTCGGTCCCGAGGTCCGGAGCATCACCGACCGGCTCGATTCACTCGGAAATACCACCGCTGCGATCGGCAAGGGATTCGCCATCGGCTCCGCTGTGCTGACCGCACTGGCGCTCTTCTCGGCCTATGCGTCGGCCATCAGCGCCCGCACCGGGGTACCGTTCGCCCTCGACATCCTCAACCCCACGGTCGTGATCGGCCTCTTCCTCGGTGCCATTCTGCCGTTCATGGTGGGATCGCTCACGATGACCGCCGTCGGGCGCGCCGCGGGTGCGGTGGTCGAGGAAGTCCGCCGACAATTCCGCGAGATCAAGGGATTGATGGAAGGCACCGCGCAGGCGGACTCCGAACGCTGCATCGACATCGCCACCAAGGCGGCGTTGCGTGAGATGGTCGCACCGGGCCTGCTCGCCGTCATTGCGCCGGTGGCCGTCGGAGGCCTGCTCGGGGTACACGCCCTGGGCGGCCTGCTCGCCGGCACCACCGTGAGCGGGGCGCTCCTCGCGCTCTTCATGGCCAACTCCGGTGGCGCGTGGGACAATGCGAAGAAGTTCATCGAGGCCGGCAACTACGGCGGCAAGGGGTCGGACACCCACAAGGCGGCCGTGGTGGGCGACACCGTCGGCGACCCGTTCAAGGACACCTCCGGCCCGGGAATTTCGATCCTCATCAAGGTGACCTGCGTCGTGGCGCTGGTGTTCGCGCCCTGGTTCGCCTCGCTGGCGAAATAGAACGTGCTCGCGCTGGGTATTGTCGGACTGCCCAACGTCGGCAAGTCCACCCTCTTCAATGCGCTGACGTCGGCCGGTGCGCTGGTGGCGAACTATCCCTTCGCCACCATCGAGCCGAACACCGGCGTGGTCGAGGTGCCCGACCAGCGCCTCGGCGAAATTGCCAAGCTGGTCCACCCGGAACGCATCGTCCCGGCGACCGTGCAGTTCCTCGACATCGCCGGCCTCGTGAAGGGCGCCAGCCAGGGCGAGGGCCTCGGCAACCAATTCCTGGCCAACATTCGCGAAGTCGATGCCATCGTGCACGTCGTGCGCTGTTTCGACGATGACGACATCCAGCACGTGATGACCGGAGTTGATCCGGCACGCGACCGCGAAATCATCAACATCGAACTCGGACTCGCCGATCTCGCCACCGTCGAGAAACGGCTCGACAAGGCGACTCGCGCGGCACGCACGGGCGACGCCCAGTCCAAGCTCGAGAAGGGACTGCTGGAGCGGCTGGTCGACGCACTCGCGGCCGGACGGATGGCGCGAACCATCGTACCCACCGACGAGGAGCGCCCCAGTTACCGCTCGTTTGCGCTCCTCACCGCGAAACCGGTGATGTACGCCGCCAATGTTCGCGAAGACGAGCTGGCCACGGGGAACGCGCACGTCGAGGCACTGCGCGCCGCCGTCGCCGCCGACCACGAAGCGGCCGACATCGTGATCTTCTCCGCCAAGGTCGAGGCCGAACTCGCGGAACTGCCGCTCGACGACCGCGCAGCTTTCCTCGAAGAGCTCGGCGTCCACGAATCAGGGCTCGACCGCCTCGCGCGCGCTGCCTACCACATTCTCGGCCTGCAGAGCTACTTCACCGCCGGTGAGAAGGAAGTGCGGGCCTGGACGATCCGCAAAGGCGCCAAGGGGCCGGAAGCGGCGGGCGCGATTCACTCCGATTTCGAGAAGGGCTTCATCCGTGCCGAGACGGTGGCCTACGCCGAGTTCGTCCGGCTCGGGGGATGGAAAGCGGCGCGCGAGCAGGGACTCGCCCGCGCCGAGGGGAAGGAATACGTCGTGCAGGATGGCGACGTAATGCTGTTCCGATTCAGCAGCTGAGCAACCCGCACCCTGCGTACCAACCTTCGACCCGGCACCCCGATGCTTCGACGTCCCCTGCCACACTTGGCCATCCTCGCTACCGCACTCGCCGCGGCCTGCGGCGGCGCCCGCAAGGAGAATGCCCCCGGCACTGAACGTGTCGTGACCGCGGCCGCTCTCGATGCGTTGCCGCGCACTGTCCCGACGGACGGCGGCCGAGTGTGTCTCGCCGACGGTCGCACGCTCTGCCCGCTGCAGTCGGCGGTCGCGAATTGGCTGGCCCCCGGACAATTCGCACTCTGGGAACCCGGGCGTCAGGTGGGCGTCTGGCGAGGCGCGGACACGCTCGCCACCCGGATCGGCGACTTTGGACTGGGCGCGGGCAAGTACGTGAATCCAGCGGCCGTCGGCGCCAACGCCGCCGGCGACGTGCTGGTGGTCGACGCCCAGAGCGACAGCCTGCTCCGCTACGACGCCGCGGGAAAATTTCTCGATGCAAGGCCGCTACCGAAGTTGTACGGCCTGACGGCGTGGGGGTTCGCTGGCCGGCTTCCAGTCCTTCAGCGCATCGCCGGGAAGGACGCGCTCGCGCCGGCGGAACTGGAACTTCGCATCCTCACCACCGCCGGCGATTCCGCGGGGCGGACGGCACTGCGCACTTCGCTTCCGTGGCTGCACCTCAGTGGCTCGACGGTGAGTTCGGCGCTGCCACTCTTCCCCACCCAGCCGGTGTATGCCATCGCTGAAGACGGCGCCCTCGTCTGGAGCAGCGGGGAGCGCATCTGGCTGCGACGACTGGCTCCGTCGGGCGCAGTAGAATGGACGCTCTCCAGCGACATCAAGGGCCCTGCCATCGCGCCGGCGGATATCGCCGCGCGTCGGAAGGAGCTGGAGAACTCGGGGATGCCGGCAGTGGACATCGATTCGATGGCGGCACGGACTCCGTCGAATCACGCCGCCGTCACCGGGCTTCTCCTCAGCCGCGATGGCCGGATACTGGTCGGCGAGGCGGTGGTTCCGAGTGCCGACTCCCTGACCTACTTGCTGCTTGCCAAGGATGGCACCCCGATTGCCCGGCTCACGATGGGGAAGCGTGTGCATCCCTTGCTGCTTTCAGGCGACTCCCTGCTTGTGCACCGCCCGACCGAGGGCGAACCCTGGGAGATCCGATGGCTGCTGTTCGCCAAAGCGCACTGACATTCCGGGGCGTGCTCCTCGCCCTCTGCGTCCTGACTGGCCTCACCACGCGTGCGGTCGGGCAGGACGTTCTGCCGATCACGATCCCCACCCTCGGCTGGCGCCCGGTGATGCTCGGCGTCGGCGTCGTAGGGGTCGCGATTTTTTTTGATGCCCGGGTGGCCCGCGAGGTCCGACGAGGTGCGACCCCGGGGTCAATTTCAACGGCGCACACCCTTGATCGTTTCGGAGAGGCGGGGGTCATCGCTCCGGTGGTCGGGGGATTGGCGCTCGCCGGGTTGGTGGCGCACCGTCCCGCGGTGGTGCGCACTGCGGGGCGAGTAGCCGGGGCGATCGTCGTGGCGTCGGCCCTCACCCACTCGAGCAAGTACCTCTTCGGTCGGAGTCGACCCTACCAGGACCCCGATCTCGACGCCACCGATTTCTCCCCGTTTGGCGGACGCAACTCCTTTCCTTCGGGCCATACGGCCGCTGCCTTCGCACTCGCCACCACCCTCGGCGATGCGAGCGGCAACACGCTCGCGAAGATCGGACTCTACACGCTGGCCACCGGCACGGCGTGGGGCCGGATCGCCGGATCCGATCATTGGTTAAGCGATGTGCTGGCGGGTGCTGGCATCGGTATTGTATCGGCCAAGTTCGCGTCGGGGAGAATTCGGATCTTTGGCTTGCAGGCGCCGAAGGTACTGATCGGACCGCAGGGGAGCGGCGTCTCCTTGACAGTGAACTTGCCGCCCCTACGATAGAGTTCCGTGTCTCATTGGTCCCCCCTGACCCTTGGACCCCCGATGCGCAGCTGTCGCCCCGCACTGTTCGATAGCAGTATCGCACTGGGCGGCTACACCTCGCTGGGGCAGCTCGAGCGCGCGCGGACGTTGCAGGCACTCGGTCATCCAGACGACGCAGCGCGTGCCTACTATGAGGGGCTCCGCCACCCGACACCAGCCGGTCGTGCCGGCTACCAGCTCGACTTCCGCTGGATCGTCGGTCCCGACAGCATCGCCCGCTTTCAGGCGACCCCAGACAGCGCTCTGCTCAAGTGGGTGCAGACCTTCTGGGCCGAGCGCGATGCCGAGGCCGTGCGATGCCCCGGTGAGCGGCTGGTCGAACACCTCCGCCGCTGAAACTTCGTCCGGGAACATTACCGGATCGAGTCGGCGGGCCGTCGCACCCAGATGAAGCGGGCCGAGTTCGACATCGCGTTGCAGGGTTTCTGCATGACTTCGGGTACGTGGTCACTCGATGACATCCTCAAGGAGGAGCCAGCAGACTCCGAGGGCATCCGACGCGACGAACGGTACCTCGATCATCGGGGCGTGGTCTATCTCCGCCACGGCAAGCCGGCAAGCAAGCGCCGCGGCGGCAACTCGCCGAGCGATCTGGAGGAGTTGGTCGACGCAGCCATCACAGCGGACGCGAACGCCGAGGGCCTGCTGCCGAGTGGTTACTTACAGACCAAGCAGTTCCGCCAGATGGCGGATCAGGTCATCACCTACCTGAAGCGTGCCAGTGCCGAGGAGGCCATCACTCAGCGCATCCGCGCCAACGAGTCGTGACTCTACTGGATCAACGGCTCCTGGCGCGTGCTCCACTTCACCGGCAGTGAGGCGCTGGGGCTGTCGGCACCGACGACGCTGATTACCGTTCTCCCCTTGCGCCCCGACCTCTACCTGGCGCGCGCGAGCCTGGCACCCGCCTATTTCGGAATTGCGCAGTTATTGGTGGCCCCCCCCAGCACGGGCAAGGCCAGTCTCCTGTGACCCGGTGGTGCAAGCGGTGCTGCAGGCCGGACGCGATGATGCCGCCAACGCTGGAAACCACGACTCCTACACACCGGTCTACCAGCACCCCTTCAACCTGGCGGCACAGTTCTTCGGACTCGGCGCCCCCTCCGACAACACAGCGCGGTTGCTGACGACCTTTGCGGTGCCGGGCGAGCGCCTGCATCCGTCGGGTCGCACGTCCGACGGGCGCCTGGTGTATCCGGTGCAGTTCCGCTTGACGCTCTGGAACGGCGCCACTGCGGAATCGCGCGTCGTCGACACCGCTCGCAACTTTGTCGCGGCCGACACGATGCGCTCGGGTCAATCGCTCAACGGTGTCTTCGAGTTCCCGTTGCCCACGGGCTCCTGGCAAGTCGGCCTGACGGCGCGACAGGATGCCGAATCGTCCGGGGGGATGATTCTCGCCCGCGGCGTGCGCATCGATGCCGGCAAGGGACTATCGCTCGGCGACGTACTGGTGGGGCGGGAGGGGTCACGTCCGGTGTACCATGCCGGCGGGCAGCCGTTCCCACTCAACCCCGGCAACGTCTGGGTAGCGGAGGGCACGGTGGAGCTCTGGTACGAGGTCCGTGGGCTCGCGGCGGGCGCCGACTATCGCACGCTGATGGAAGTCACTCCGCTCGACCCAGGGAGGAAACGCACCGTCCGGATTGAGGCCGGACATCGTGCCATTGGCGCCGTCACCGCCGTACGGAAGTCGCTGGCACTCCAGCAGCTCGACCCGGGCAACTACCGCCTCACCATCAGCGTAACCGCCGATGGCAAGTCGGCAATGCGCGAGCGCGGTATCACCGTGGTAGCGGCCCCGAGGGCGCAGGGTAGTGGCTCCACTTGATCAGGATGTATCGCCGGTATTGGTTGGCCGCGGCAGGCGAGGAGATTCCTCGCATCTGCGCGGGCCTGGAATCAGGAGGTTCCTGCTGGAGACGGTGATTCCATCGGACTGCAGAGTACGGCCATTTCCTGATTCACGGACGGGCCAGTCCCCCATTTTGTCTCCTCTTTTTTGGTGCTCCTATTCACCGTGGAAATGAGGCCCCGCGCCGCATCGGTGCGGTTCAACGGGGCAAAAACCAAGGGTTTTCTCTGTGTCACGTATTTGGTCGGCAGCTTGACAACGGCTCCGGGTGTCGCGGGATTGGTTACACGCCGGATGTGGTGAGGCAATAGCCTCGGGTCGATTCCCGCGAACCAGCGGACCCTTGTTCGGCAGATCGCGCTTCCACGAGTGACGGTACCCCCACTTCTTCGTCAGGGGAGTCAGATGCGAGTCAGCAGGATCAGCAGAGACTTCGTGTGTAGGTTTGCCCCGATGGCGGTTGTGATCACGCTGGCGGCGTGCGGTGCCGAGACCCCGAGTAGTCCGGAGGTGCAGGGATGGGAGTTGGTTGGGGGAAGCAAGGGGCGGGCGGCCGTCAATCCAATGGAATATCTGGGTGCGGTCGGGTGCCGCATCCATGCCTCCGCGAGTGACACGAACGTCATCGGCATCGGCTCACCTGTTGGCCCACCAACGCTGTTCACATGCCCAGGTGTGACCCGAGATAGTATTGCCGCGGCCGGGGAGCGGTTTCTTGCCGCGGCAGTGGCCGCGAACGGCAATGCGAGCATGATGGGCAGTTACTTCACCTACGTCTACACGCGCTATTGCGCCGCCACCGGTGGCTATATGGGCGCCAACGGCTATTGGGTGCTTGGTGCCGGTGACTCCTTCTCCAACTGCGAGTTGCGTCTCACCGGAGGCTACTGGACCGATCCGAACCCGGAGATACCCGGTGGGGCCTACTTCGATGACCTGTTGCTGGGCGGGGCCGGCTCTGGAAGCGGCGGTATCGCGGTACTGCCTCCGATGCTACCCTCTGAACCCGAGCACTGTCCGGACGGTAACCCGCTGTGCAGGCAACCGCTTCGCGCGAAAGACGTAGTTGCGATTACGACAGCGATCGACATAGAGCGCCTTCGCGTCGGACTGCCAGACTCCATCGCGACCATGTGCGCCAGGCTGTTCGAGAGGCTTGATTCTACGTGAAGCGCTCCTAACCACCTCGAGATTTTTGCGCGAGGCGACAGCCTCATTCCGGATATGCCGGGCGAACAGCCGCACTCGGCGCAGTACAACCGAGATACCAGGGGATATCACATCGACACGGATTTCTTGAACACCAACTCGCTCCCAGAAAACCTACTTGCGCTGCTGCTGCATGAGGTAGCCCATGCAGCAGGCTACCCTCATCCGGCCGGTTACAACATCTTTGGGCGGTACTCTGACTGGCCGTTCAATGTCACCACGTCAAGGATTGCCACCTTGAACGACCCGATCGGTCCGGCCCCGAACTCATGCGTAAAGTAGCGATTGTCCTTTTTCTCGCTGGATTCCATTGGGTCAATCCCAGTGCGCCGGCAGCACAGCGCTCGGACGCCGTTGCTGCGGATTCGGTTGCGCTGACGCTGCCAGAGAAGCTCAGCATCGTGAACGCCATTCTGAGGGATCGCCATGCCTTGTTTGGGCAACGTGTCACTATCGATGCATGTGAGTTGGCTGCGTCGATGGGGTCGGGAAGCGAAGATCTCCGACCACGAATCGATCCCGCGTTTCGCGCTCAGGTTCATGGCACCCCACCGTTCAGTTGCAGCTATACGCTCGGAGCGGAGGAGAAGGATCCGAATGGTGTCGTGCTGATTTTCGGCCGGTTTCGACCCGAGCGCGGTGAACGCGTCACACGAAGCCCCCCACAGGTGAAGCGCACTATTGTGGTTGCAATTCACGTTGGGAATCCAGTATCGGAGGAATCTCACGAAGAGGAATGGGTCCTGCAGCAATTTGACGGCCAAAGGGTGTGGATTGTGGTTACACTTCGCGTCTTCGGTTTCGTCGTGAGCTAGCATCGAGCGGACCAACTTGTCGAAGCGGTTGGAACTTCAGGCCACATGCGGCGTGGCGCGCTGTCTATCGTTGCACGCATTGGCTGCGGGATGTCGCTCTGGCCCCCCCACACTTCCCTGAGCCCAGGTCGGTTGCTTTCCCTCTCTGCCAATATGAGTGAGACACCGCTCCTTCCGTAGTTTAGTGTCCGAGGGCGATCGAGGTTGTTCCGATGGCGTCGTCTCTTGCTCAAAGTCCCATTCTGGTGCACGATGTGGGGGTGTCGACCCACCGCAGTCGGCGCCGCTTTACCGCCGCGTATAAGCAGCAGATGCTGGAGGAAGCCGCCCGCTGCACCGTGCCCGGCGCGCTCGGGGCGTTGTTGCTGTCAACGCCGGAATGAAATGTCCCGTTTTCGCCGGGTGAAATGTCCCACTCTGGGGGACCAGGCCCGGGGTGGTCAGGCCTCCTGCCGGGCGGACCGGCGGGTACGGGGAGCGATCGGGTCGCGGATCGTCCCGAAGAATGCAGATATTGAAGTAGGGTGCGCGATCTTGTCGACGCTCCTCGCGCAGACCTGACCCTACACCCCCCTCACGAGGCGCCGATGCGATCGCTTCCCTTGGCCCTGTTGCTACCCGCCTGCGCCCCCGTTGCCCTCACCCCAGAGGCAGTCTCAGTGCGGATCACCTCGAACCCGGAGGCCGTGAAAGGGTGCCGCTATCTCGAGGCGGTCGAAGGGAAGGACGGCCGGAACATGCGGGTGACCGGCTCCACGGGTACCGATGCCAATGCTCGACACCGCCTCCAGAACAACACGGCCGCCCTCAAGGGGAACACCGTCCTTCTCACCTACGAGTCGATCAGGACGAACTACACCCTCCTCCGGGGCGAGGCATACGCTTGCTCAGGGGTCCGTCCGTGATTCGCGACACCGCACGCAGCTGGGACGACGACCTGCCCTGAACCCCCCACTCCGAGGCCCCCGACGGCGATCAGCGTAGATCTTCAACCCGGTGAAGTCGTGCTCCACGAATTGCGGGCAGCGCCGAAGGTGATGTTTGGCGCGACGGCGATGCTTGTTCTGCTTGCACTCCTCTGCTTCGCTGCGGTCAACGTCGCGCTCGCGATCGTCGGAGTCGGCCTCCTGTACCTCGCCTTCCGCCAGTCGAAGAAGCCGGCTCACCTGCCATTGGTCGCCGTCGTCACGAACCGTCGCGTGATCGCGTTCCGCGGCGGTGGCTCCGACGAGATCCAGCTGTCGAAGGTCGAGACGATCAGCACCGACCGGGAAGGCGTAGTCCTCTCAGGCTCAGGCGGGACGAAGTTCCGCGTCGGCACCACCGATCCTGACGGCGTCCGCAACTCCATCCAGCGCGCGCTCGCCGAGCACATCAAGTAGCCAACCCCGATCTTTTTAACTGCCCCCTCAATCGAAGTGGCAGATTTACTACACACCGCCGCGATCATAGTGGTGGCGTGGGTTTGGATGCCTGAGCAATTGCCTAGATTCCGTACCCCGCCGTGACGCAAAGGGAGTGCACGGGGCAGCTCGACACGCCAGCGATCACGTGCCAACCCGGCTTGGGCAGGCCGAGAAACCACTTCCCCGCGATCTCGGTCGCCTCGATCAAGGCGGGCCATGGTTGCGGACGTAGGTAGCGGCACGGCCGCCACCCGGTTAACTTAGTGGGTTGTTCACAATTCATCCTCCTCGGGCGCCGCACCAGCCCCGGGGCAACCACGACCGAAGGAAGGTGCTATGACCCGCTCGTACGAGGCGGTTTACATCTTCGACTCCACGCTCGAAGAGCCCGCCATCACCGAGAAGCTCGACCGCTTCCACGCCCTCATCCCGCAGGCCGAAGGCTCCGCGATTGACCTCAATCACTGGGGCAAGCGGACGCTCGCCTTCCCGATCTCGGGCCGTGAGACCGGTTATTACGTCATCGCCAAGTTCGATGCCGCCCCGACGATGCTCCCCGAGTTCGAGCGCGCGCTCAAACTCGACGAGTCGCTGCTGCGTCACCTGATCGTCCTCAACGAGGGCGCCCAGATGGCCCCGACTCCGTCCGCCAAGGACGGGGAGGACGACGAATAATGGGCCGCCCACAGAAGACCTGTGCCATCTGCGAGTCCGGTGTTCGCATCGTCGACTTCAAGGATGAGCGGCTGCTGACCCGATTCCTGACCGAGCGCGGCAAGATCCTGCCGAGCCGGCTTTCGGGCACCTGCGCGCGCCACCAGCGCCAACTCAGTACGGCGATCAAGCGGGCTCGTCAGCTCGCCCTGATCCCCTACATCAAGGGATTCGCCGGCTGACCACCGCCCCGACGGAGCCCGGCACCCCCGGGCACCGTTCGACGTTTCTGACCCTGGTCGTGCTGGCCGGGTATCTCTGGCTGGCGCCGTCGATCTTCCTCCTCGGGCCACTCGCGCTGCTGTTGCTGGTCTCCCGACCAACGACCGGGCGCGAGTGGCTCTGGCTGTTGCTCTCCCTGCTGGGAATCGTGGCGTCGCTCCAGAGCCGCAATTCGCTGGTGGACCAGTCGGTGCGCGCCTACGGGGTGTTCTTCGCCGGCGCATTCGTGGTCCTGGCCCTGCTCGGCACCCGATCGCTCATCACCCGGGCGTTATCGAGCGCAGCCGTCGCGGCAGCAGGGGTGATCGGCTGGTATCTGAAACTGCACCTCCAGTTCGTGGACTTCCGCTCCAGCGTAGCGTCGCAGACCTGGGATGCCTATCGGGTGCTCTTTCCGGAGTTGCCGGCCGTCCCCCCGACGGGTGCAGCCGACCTTGCCGGGACCGATGCCGTGTCGGAGTTCGCCCGCACAATGGCCGACGGGGTCGCCACGGCGAGTACGCTCACCCCCGGCTTCCTGACCCTGGTCCTGCTGGGTGGAGCCTGGCTGGCCTGGGGGTGGTATTTCCGGATCAGCCGACGACCGATCGGGTTGCCCCCCAAGGCGTTCCAGGAACTCCGGTTCAACGATCATCTGATCTGGCTGCTGGTCGCCGTGTCAGCGGTTGCCCTGCTGGCCCCTGCGGGAGCGCTGACGATCGTCGCAGCCAACCTCTTCGTGGTAGTCGGCGGGCTCTACGCCGCCCGGGGACTGGCTGTCGTCCAGACCGGATTGCAACGTGCCTCGCGGCTGTTCACTCTGGTGCTGTACCTGCTGGCCATTCCCGTATTACCCTTTGCCTTGTTCGCGATCGGCGTGGCCGATACGTGGCTCGACCTGCGGCGCCGGATGGCCCCGCCCCAAGGAGCACCGCAATGATGGAACTGATTCTTCGCGAGGCCGTTCCGTCCCTCGGCAAGGCCGGGGACCTGGTCCGCGTGAAGCCGGGTTATGCCCGCAATTTCCTGCTCCCCCGGGGCCTCGCCTATGAGGCCACCGAGGGCAACAAGAAGCGGATCGCCGCCGAATCCAAGGCGAAGGATGCCCACGCCGCCCACGAGCGGACCGAAGCCGAGGCGTTCGCGGCCAGGCTGAGCGCACTGACACTGACCTTCACCGCCAAGGCGGGGGAGGACGGCAAGCTGTTCGGATCGATCACCTCCGGCGACATCGCCGAGCAGATCGCTGCGCAGGGGCTGACGGTCGACAAGCGCAAGCTCGATCTCGAGCATCCGATCAAGCATCTGGGATTCCACTCGGTCGGCGTCAAGCTGCACCACGACGTCCACGCCGAAGTGAAGGTCAACGTCGTCGCACAGGGCTGAGGGCGGATGACCGTTGGCATCGGGTACCTCGACGGACCCCGGCTCGCCCGCGGCTTTTACGCGGCCTCCGATTGGGTGACCGCGGGTCGGGAGGAACTCAACCGCATCAACGTCTTCCCCGTCCCCGACGGGGATACCGGCACCAACTTTTCACTGACGTTGCGAGCCGTCGCCGATGCGCTCCGGGCGCTCGGTGACGCGCCCCTCCCCGAGACCGCCACCACGGCAGCGCGTGCGGCGCTGCTCGGAGCGCGTGGCAACTCCGGGATGATGCTCGCCCACTTCCTGATCGGCTTCGCCGACGGCCTCGGCCAGCGGGTCACCGCCGGGGCGGCCGACGTGGCGAAGGCAGTGCGGAGTGGCGCGGACGCCCTCGAAGCGGCGCTGGATGAGCCACGTGAGGGAACGATTCTCACGGTGGTCCGCGACGGTGCCAGGGCGGCAGAACGCGCGGGCGAGGAATCCGCCGACATCGGACATTTCGTGCGCCGCCTCCATCGCGAGTCCGACCGCGTCCTCGAGCACACACCGGAGCTGTTGGCCGTGCTGAAAGAGGCCGGCGTCGTCGACGCCGGAGGGAAGGGATTCGTCAGGATGGTCGAAGGCTTCGTCCGTTTCATCAACGGCGACCCCATTCTTCCAGCAGCAGCCCCACTCGAGACCGATTCGCCGATGCCAGCGGCAATGATGTCGTTCGCGGCGGAACGAGACTTCCAATTTTGCACCGAGGTGCTGGTACGCGGCACGCCGCTCCCGCCGGCGAATGATGTCCGCGCCGCGATGCATCATTTCGGCGGGTCGGTGGTCGTGGCGGTGGCGGGGGATATCCTCAAGATCCATGTGCATACCGACACCCCGGAAGCCGTCTTCACCTACGCCGAGCAATGGGGAACCGTCGCGACCCGGAAGGCCGAGGATATGCGGGCGCAGCATCGCCGCCTCGGGCACGTCGAGCAGCGGCGGGTGGCGATCGTGGTGGATTCGTCGAATGACCTCCCCGACGCCATCCTCGACAAGCACCGGATTATCGTCGTCCCGCTGCAGGTGATGTTCGGAACGGAAACGTTCCGGGACCGGATCGACCTGAAGCCCGAGGAGTTCTACCGCCGGCTGCGGGCCGCGAAAGAGTTGCCCACCACGTCGCAACCGGCTCCGGCCGAGTTCGTCCGGGCGTTCCGGGCGGCGCGCGAGGAGGCCGAGGAAGTCGTCGGGATCTTCGTGGCGGGAGTACTGTCGGGGACTCTCGCGTCTGCCCGCGCCGCGATCAGCGCCTCTGGCATCGACAAGGTGCAATTGGTTGACTCGCGAGCGGCGTCGCTTGGATTGGGAATGCTGGCGTTGCGCGCGGCCGAACTGATTGCGGAGGGGTGGGGCGCGGTGGCGATTGCAACGGAACTGGATCGAGTCCGGTCGCAGTCGGGTATGTTCATCACGGTGGACACCTACGACAACCTGATCCGCTCCGGCCGGGTATCACGAGGGAAGGCGTGGATCGGAGGGCTGCTCGATATCAAACCGATCATCGAAGTGGATTCCACCGGCCGGCTGCAACCGATCGACCGGGTCCGGGGGAGTGATCAACTGGTACCCCGGGTGCTCGCGCTGCTCGACAAGAGGCTGTCGCCGCGGCCCCAGACCGTGCGCTTCGGGGTGGTGCACGCCGAGGCTCCCGAAGCGGCGGAGCGGGTGCGTAACGCGCTGATGGCGGCGTACCGACCGAAGGAAGTCATCGTATCGCCGGTGACCGGAGTGCTCGGGACCCACGTCGGCTCCGGTGCCTGGGCGGTGTTCTACCAGGTCGAAGACGGGACGCCGGAGACGCCAGGTGGTTGAAGCGCGCGCCACCAGGCTCCCGAAAGATGTCAGGACAGTCGTGAACGCAATCGATGACCGGAAGGGCCTCAGCATTCAGGTCCTCGATCTGCGCCACCTCAGCAATGCGGCGGATTATTTCATCATCGCCAGTGGCACCTCCGACGC
Organism: Gemmatimonadota bacterium; assembly: GCA_031367105.1. Taxonomy (GTDB): domain Bacteria; phylum Gemmatimonadota; class Gemmatimonadetes; order Gemmatimonadales; family GWC2-71-9; genus Palsa-1233. Next base: position 27,451 of record JANLPG010000090.1, read on the forward strand.
TCACGTTCGTGGCCTTGCCGACGGCGTGATGCGGGCGATGCTGGCTGATGGACACCGCACGCTCGGCGTCGAAGGGCTCCAGTCCGGACGCTGGGTGCTGCTGGACTATGTCGATGTGGTGGTACACCTGTTTCACCCGGAGACCCGGGCGTTCTATCAGCTCGAACGCTTGTGGCAGGATGCTCCGGCGCTCCTTACCGGACCTTAGGTCCGCAGGACGAGAGGGACTCCCAATGCGCCGCCTCGCGTGGCTTCTGTTCGCCGCCCCCCTGGCCCTTCCGGCCACGTTGCCCGGGCAGTATTTCGGACAGAACAAGGTCCAGTACACCAATTTCGATTTCCACGTGCTCGAGACCGAGCATTTCGATGTGTACTACTACCCGGTCGAGCGTGAAGCTGCGCTCGATGTCTCCCGGATGGCCGAGCGCTCGTACACGCGACTGTCGTCGGTGCTGCGTCACACCTTCCGGGAACGGAAGCCGATCATCCTGTATGCCTCCCACTCCGACTTCTCCCAGACCAACACGGCGGGCGGCGATGTCGGCGAAGGCACCGGCGGCTTCACCGACTTCCTCAAGCACCGCAACGTGCTGCCGCTCACCGGCGCCTACAGCGACGTCGAACACGTGCTCCAGCACGAAATGACCCACCAGTTCCAATATGACGTCTGGTCTGGGGGGAAGGCGGGTGCCGGCATTCAGACGCTGATCAGCGTGAATCCGCCGCTCTGGTTCGTCGAGGGGATGGCGGAATACCTCTCGATCGGCGGCATCGATCCGAACACGGCGATGTGGATCCGGGATGCCGCCGCCGAGGGGAAGCTGCCGACCATCAAGCAACTCGAGAACGATCCGCGGATTTTCCCGTACCGTTTCGGGCAGTCGATCCTCACCTACATCGGTGCGCGCTGGGGCGATGAGGCGATCGGTGCCATCCTCTCGGCGTCACGGGCCGGCTCACTCGAGGGTGCGTTTCGCCGCGTGATCGGCCTCGACTTCCGGCAGTTGGGCGACCAGTGGCGTGACGCAATGCAGAAGCAGTACCTCCCGGAACTCGCCGTGCGGAACAAGGCGAGCGCCATCTCCCAGGAGACGCTGACGAAGGAGAAGAGCCAGGGGACGTATCACCTCGCCCCCGCCCTCTCTCCCGACGGCACCCAGGTCGCCTACTTCTCGGAGAAGGACTTTTTCTTCGTCGATATGTGGCTGGCCAAGGTTTCCGATGGCGTGGCCACGCGGCGACTGTTCAAGTCGACCTGGAGCTCGAACTACGAGACCTTCCGCTTCATCAATTCGGCGGCGAGCTGGTCACCCGACGGGAAGTATCTCGCCTTCGCTGCCAAGCGCGGACCGAAGGATGACATCGTCGTACTGGATGTTGCGAAGAATGACGAAGTCGCTCGGATCCGCGTGGATATCAGCGGCGTCACGACACCGTCGTGGAGCCCCGACGGGAAGAAGCTGGTGTTCACCGGATACGATGGCGGCCTCTCCGACTTGTTCGTCGTGGATGCCGACGGGAAAAATCTCGCGCGCCTCACCCACGACCGCTATGCCGACCTGCACCCGGTCTGGTCGCCGGATGGCAAGACCATTGCCTTCACGACCGACCGCGGTCCCGGCACGGATTTCGACGCACTCCGCTATGGCAATTTCCGACTCGCCCTCTATCACCTCGACACCAGCCGGATCGAGACGTTGTCCGGGATGGACGTGGGCCGCAACGTGAATCCGCAGTGGTCGCCCGACGGGCAGTCGCTCGCCTACGTCTCGGACCGGACCGGCGTCGCCAATATCTTTCTCTACCAGATCGCGAACGGCGAGTCATATCAGATCACCGACTTCTACACCGGTGCCCAGGGCATCACCCCGCTCTCTCCCGTGCTCTCGTGGGCCCGGCAGGCCGACAAGCTCGCCTACGTCTATTACCAGAATGGCGATTTCGATGTCTATGTGATGCCGAACCCGCGGGCGCGCAAGCAGCAGCCCTGGCGGGCCGGCGTCGCGCTGGCGTTGGCGACCCCTGCCCGGGCGGATACCTCGCCGGCAGCGGCTCCCGCTCCGGCCACCGCTGCCGGCGGCACCGCGCTCTACCGCTCTGCCGGCGGACTCCGTCGGGCCGACTCGCTGACGCCGCTTCCGGATTCGCTCCGCCCGGCCCAGCCGATGTCGATGAAGACGCTGATGGATTCGTCGCGTCTCGGCCTGCCCGACACCGCCACCTTCACCGAACGGAAGTACAAGACCAGCTTCACCCCCGACTACGTGGCGCGTCCGAGTATCGGGTACGTGCGGGACAACTTCGGTCGCGGCTTCTTCGGCGGCACCACGGTCTCCCTCTCCGATATGCTCGGCAACAAGCAGATGGTGTTCAGTGGCTACATCAACGGGCGGATCGAGGAAGCGCAGGTGCTCGCCGCCTATGCCAACATTGCCCACCGGGTCAATTGGGCCGTGGGACTGTCGCAGACGCCATACTTCTGGTATTACGGCAGCGCGATCACCGAAGGGCCGAGTCCCTCGGAAAACACCTATATCACGCAGTATCGTCGGGTCGTCTTGCGCTCGGCGTTCCTGCAGGCGGCCTACCCGCTCTCGCGTTTCCGTCGCATCGAGGCCGGGTTGAGCGCGACAAACGTCGACGACGCAATTCTTCAGATCAACCAGCCGTTTGATCCGATCACGGGGAGTCAGACCCGGGACATCACCACCACCAAAACCGGACTGAGTTCGGTCGGGATGGTGCAACCGTCACTCGCGCTGGTGTTCGACAATTCGCTGCAAGGTTATGTCGGCCCATTCCTTGGCCGGCGCTCCCGGTTCGAGATCACCCAGGCGATCGGCGGCTGGAAATACACCCAGGCAACAGCCGACTACCGACGCTACGACAAGCTCGTCGGCCCGTTCACGCTGGCGACTCGTGCGCTCTACTTCGGTCGGTCGGGACGCGACGCGAACCGCTTTACCGTCTTCCTCGGATATCCCGATCAACTCCGCGGCTACACCTCCGGATCGTTCAGCCGCAACGAGTGCTTGAACAGCTCGGTCGACCCGAATAGCGTCACCGGCTGCTCGGCGCTCGATCAACTCGTGGGCACGTCGATCGCGGTCGGTAACGCCGAGATCCGCTTTCCGATCCTGAACGCGAAGCTCGGCGTGGTTCCGAAGGCGTTCCCACCGATCGAAGGCGCCTTCTTCTACGACATCGGCGTCGCGTGGAATGGCAACAACTCGGTCCGCTGGAGCCGGCCCGCCGGCGCCTCGGTGGCCGCCGTACGCACGCCGCTCCGCTCGCTCGGTATTTCGCTCCGTACCAACCTCTTCGGGATCGTGATCCTCCGCTTCGATTACGCCAAGCCGCAGTCGCGGCCCGGGACCAAGGCGTTCTGGACGATTTCGATCGGGCCGACGTTCTGAGGGGCGCCCTCGGCCGGCCAGCCGCTGCCGTTCTGCTGCTGCTCGCCGCGTGTGGCGGCGACCCGCCCGCGTCGGCACGCCACGTCCCCAACGGGCTGGCAGCCGAGGTCTCGCTGCTGCGGTTGCCGCGAGGCGGCGGCATCGCGAGGCTGCTGCGCACCGATTCGCTGACCGATATCGACTGGCGCACGAGCGGCGTTCCCCCGATCGCCCGGGCACTCGGAACCGATCGCGAAGAGAAGATGGTATACGTCGTCGACACGCTCGGGCGACTGATCGGCATCGACCTCCGGGCGCAGCGCTGGCGCCCCTACCTCCAGGCCGCTCGGCAACTCACCGGAACGGCCGACGGGACCATTCTCGGGCTGGACTCCGCGCTCCATCCGCTTCGCTTCGCGGCGCGCGCGCTCACCGTCTACCGGGGATCCGTCGAGCGCGGCGCGGTCCAACTGCTCGGCGCTCCCGGCACCCAAATCGTGGCAGTGTCCACCTCGTCGCGGATGGCGCAGGTACTCGATGAGGACGGTGAGGCCCGACGAGTGAAGCTCCCGGTCGGCGAGCTGACCGGAACCTGGTCTGGCGATCTCTTCGCCGTCACCACCGATTCGGGCATCGTATTCGGTGAACCCAGCGGCAAGAAGGAGGCGCCGGAATTTGTTTCCTTGCGAGGCAACCCGACCGTCTCGGTCTTCTCCCCTTCAGGCCACCGCCTCTATGTCGCCAGACGGAAGCACGATATCGTCGAGCTCGACCGCTTCAGCCACGATAACATCAGGACGCTCACGCTGCCGGGCACGGCAACGGCACTGCGAATGGACCGGACCGGCCGCTGGTTGCTGGCCCGTCCAACCAAGGGCGACTCCGTCTGGCTGGTGGATCTGGTGCGCTCGGAGGTGGTGACCACCCTCCGCACCCGCTGGGCCGACGACCTCCCGCTGGTCGCAGGTGGCCGGAGCCTGATTGCTCGCGACGGCAAGGATGTCATCGCACTCGACCTCACCAGCGCCGCCCCGGTGGAGCGGAGCCGCCTCGCAGGCGCGGCCAGCGATCTCTTTCTGGCGGTACCCTGGGCCCCGGGCGCCCCTCCTCCAGAGGTGGCGGCCGCACCGCTCCCCGTCGCGGCTGCCGGCGACAGCGCGATCCGCACAACCGATTCGCTCCCAGCCCTCCCACCTGCTCCGGCGCAGCCAGCCGCAACCGCACCGATCCCGACCGCCCCAACCGGCTCGGCCGCCAGCTCGGTCTACTTGCAGGTGGCCTCGTCCCAGAACCAGGACTGGGCCAATGCCTTCGCCCAGCAGCTCAAGGATGGCGGCTTCCCCGCGAAACTCCTGAATCCCAAGGCCGCTGGAGATCCCTACCGGGTCGTGATCGGCCCGTACGCCACTCGCGACGAGGCCGACGCTGTCGGCCGCCGACTCGGCCGCCCCTACTTCCTCCTTACCCCCGGTGCCGGCGACAGCTGACACCCCCTGCGGCGCAACTCCTCCACGGCTATCTTTGCGGCTTCCGGCACGCTCCTCTCGCGGGGGCGACGTGTGCCGTTGGCGCCCACCCCACTCCCAGAATTTTCCCGATGAAGCTGACCAAGCTGGAACTCTCCGGCTTCAAGTCGTTTGCAGACACCGTCACGCTCACCTTCGACCAGGGAGTGACGGCAATCGTCGGTCCCAACGGGTGCGGGAAGTCCAACGTCTCGGATGCCGTGCGCTGGGTGCTTGGCGAGCAATCGGCGCGCCTGCTCCGCGGCGGCAAGATGGAAGACGTGATTTTCCAGGGTGCCGCGACGCGTCGGCCGGTGAACGTCGTCGAGGTCTCACTCTTCCTCGATAACAGCGAAGGCGAACTGCCCACCCCGTATACCGAGGTGGTGATCACTCGGCGGCTCTCGCGTTCGGGGCAGAGCGATTACCTGTTGAACAACGCGCCGACCCGCCTGCGCGACATCCAGGACTTGCTGCGGGGCACCGGCCTCGGCTCCGACGCCGGGGTCGTGATCGAAGCGAAGATGATCGACCTGCTGCTCTCCGACCGGGCCGATGAACGACGTTCACTGTTCGAGGAGGCTGCCGGCGTTGGGCTCTATCGTGACCGCCGCCACACCACCTCGCGGCGACTCGAGGAGACCGCTGGCGACCTGCAGCGGCTCGAGGACCTCATCGCCGAGGTGCAATCGCAGATCCGCTCGCTGGCACGCCAGAAGGGGAAAGCCGAACGGCACGTCTCCCTGACCGAAGAAAAATTCGCTGTCACGCTGACCCTGGCGCGGCAGCGTCTCGCGCAACTGGCAGCCGACACCGAGAGCTTCGAGCGTCGTCACGGCGAACTCAGTGAAGTCCTGCCCCACGCTCGCGAACGGCTCGCCACAGTGGAACTCTCCCGCGAATCGGCGGCGCAGGCGCGTCAGACCGCCGAGCGCCATCGCACCGCTGTCGTTGAAGATCTTGGCGTGGCGCGTCTCGCTCTGGGCAAGCTGGAGGGCGATCTCGCCGTGGCGTCCGAGCGACTGCAGCATGCGGCCCAGCGGCGCGAACGTGCCGCGGCGGAGCGTGGCGATTTCGAGGTTCGGCTGCAGCAGGCCCGGCTGGAGCTCGAACGCGCCCGGGAAGAAGCGGCAGCCGCCGAAGCCGAGCACTCCCGCATCGAGGGAGAGCTGAGCGGCCGGACAGAAGCCGAGCAGGCCGCGCGCCAGCGGCTCAGCGCGCACCGCGACGTCGTTCGCCGGATGGAGCAGGAGCTGCAGCATCACGCGCAGCAGCTGCGCTCTCTCGAAGGTGAGCGGACGGCACTCGAAGGCGAGATCGCCTCCCTGCGCGAACGCATCGGTCAGGAAGAAGCTCACCGCGCGCATCTGGCGCAGGAACGGAAATCACACGGAGAACGGCTCACCGAAGCCACGGCGATCGCCGATCGGCACGCCGAGGAGGCGCGCCACGGGGCGGCCTCGGCCGAGCAGGCGCGCCTGCGCCTGCGTGAGAGTCGCGAACGAGAGACCCGAGAGCTCGCCGAACGCCGGTCGCTGGAGGAGGACGTCGCCAAGCTGGTCGCGCGCCAGTCGGCACTCGAAGCGCTCGAGCGTGATCGCGTCGGACTCGCACCGGCCGCCGCCGCGCTGCTCGCCGCGCGCGAACGCTTCGGGGATCGCATCCTTGGTCCCTTGGCTGATTTCATCTCGACGGATGGGGAACAGGCCGAGCTCGCCGAACAGCTGATCGGCGACTTCGTCCACGCCGTGCTGGTCCGGGATGAGGCCGTCATCGCCGACATTCAGTCCTGGCACCAGCAGGAACAACCCGGCACGCTCATCCTGCTACCGCTCAACCCGGGCCCGCGCGGCGGCGCAGGCGCGGCCGACGCCCGACTCCGGGTCGACGCGCAGGCGGCGCCGTGGGTCGCAGCGCTGATCGGTGGTGCCGAAGTACTCGATGCCTCCGGCCGCGCCCTGCGCCGCGCCAACGGTGCGGTCTGGCTCACGGGCCCCACCGCCTCGACCGGCCCGATCCGGCGCCGTGCTGAGTTGAAGTCCCTGGTCCGCGATATCGCGGCCACAACCGCTGCGCTGGCCACCGCCGATGCCCGACGTGATCGCACGGCACAGGAGCTGATCGAACAGGAAGCGGCGGCCACCGACACGCAGCAGGGCGCGGAGCGCCTCCGCGAGGGAGAACGCCTTGCGCTGGCCACCCGTGAAGACCTCGCGCGTCGCGTCGGCAATCTCGATCGCGAACTCAGCGAGGCCGAGGGGCAGTTGTCCCGACTGAACGAGCGACTCACCCGAGGCGAGCAGCGTCGAAGCGAAGTGGATACCGCGCTCACCGACGGAACCGCGGCCCGGGCCCGACTCGACGAGGGATTGGGAACCACCCGCGCCCAGCTCACCGAGTATGAGGCCGAGCAGGAGCAGGCACGCGAGGCCCGGTCGCAGTGGCAGGTGCAGGAGGCACACATCGCTGCCCGGCTCCGTGCCGCCGGGGAAGCGATCGCTCGCACCGAGCGGGTCATCCAGGAAGCCGAAACATCGGGGCGCGCCCGGACCGAGGAGATCGCCCGTCTGGACGCCGATGCCGCAGAAATCGAGACCCAGCGGGCACTCTGGCAGGGCGGCCGCGACGAGCGGTCGGTACAACTGGTCGCCATCGAAACCGCCGCCGGTGAAGCCGAAGGCGCACTGCAGGCGGCTGAGACGCGACTCAATGCGGAGGAGCTCGATCTCACCGAGGCGCGCCGCGCAGTCGAGTCGACCAGTGAGGAGCACCATCGCCTGGAACTCGGTGTGGCCGAGGCCACGGCCCACCGCAAGCGGATCATCGAGCGCGTGGAGACGGAATGGAAGCGGCCGTTCGACGCCCTGATGGCCACGGCCCCGATGCTCGACCTCGATCTCGAGACGCTGGAAAGCGAGGCGGAACGCATCGCCGTGGCCCTGGAGGCCATCGGGCCGGTCAACGCGCTCGCGGTCGAGGAACACGCTGAAGAGAGCAAGCGACTCGCGTTCCTCCAGGCGCAGCGCGATGACCTCGTGGCCGCTCGCCAGTCCCTGCTGCAGGCGATCAAGGAAATCGATGGCACCGCCAAGGCACTGTTCAACGAGACCTTTACCGCGATCCGCGCGAACTTCAATACCGTCTTCCAGACGCTCTTTGGTGGCGGCGAATGCGACCTGCGGCTGAGCGATGAGAACGACCCGCTGGAAGCCGAAATCGAGATCCACGCCGCGCCGCGCGGGAAGAAGACCCAGCGGATTCACCTGCTCTCCTCTGGCGAGCGTACCCTCGTGGCGGTTTCGCTCCTCTTCTCGATCTACCTGACGAAGCCGAGCCCCTTCTGCCTGATGGACGAAGTGGACGCGCCGCTGGACGACTCGAACGTCGGCCGCTTTCTGCGGCTGCTCGACGAGTTCAAGGTCCAGACCCAGTTCCTGGTGATCACCCACAACCCGCGCACGATGCAGGCGGCCGATAGCGTCTATGGCGTGACGATGCAGGAGCCGGGTGTCTCGACGATCGTCGGCGTGCGCATCGGCGACCACGACACCGCCGCGTTCGCGACCTGACCCGAACGAGACCAGCGACCCTATGTTGATCGTGATGAAGCAGGACGCCACCCCGGAGCAGATCGCCGGCGTGGTCGAGATCATTGAGGCAATGGGCTACGAGGCCCGCCCGATGCCGGGCCGCCAGCGCACGACCGTGGGGTTGGTGGGCAACGACGGGCGGGTCGACGCCTCACGCGTCGAGGCGATGGGTGGCGTGGCCGAAATCATCCACGTGACCAAGCCGTACAAACAGGTGTCGCGCGAATGGAAGCCGGAACCCACCCGGGTGCCACTCCCCGATGGCTCCACGGTCGGCGGGCGCGAAGTCGTCATTATGGCAGGGCCCTGTTCGGTGGAGAGCGAGGCAGGAATCCTGGCGGCAGCGCGAGCCGTCAAGGCGGCTGGCGCGACCGTGCTGCGCGGCGGAGCCTTCAAGCCGCGCTCTTCGCCCTACTCCTTCCAGGGACTCGGCAAGCTCGGCCTGGAACTGCTGGCGCACGCGCGTGCGGAAACGGGGCTGCTGATCGTCACCGAGGCGATGGATGCCAAGGGGCTCGAACTCGCGTCGGAATTTGCCGACATCGTCCAGATCGGTGCACGCAATATGCAGAACTATTCGCTGCTCAAGGAGTGTGGCCGCCAGCGGAAGCCGGTGCTGCTCAAGCGCGGTCTCTCCGCGACCATCCCGGAGCTGCTGCTCTCGGCGGAATACATCCTCTCCGAGGGAAATCCCAATGTGATCCTCTGCGAGCGGGGCATCCGCAGCTTCGACAGCACCACCCGCAATGTCTTCGATCTCTCCGCGATTGCCGTGGTCCACGGGTTGTCCCACCTGCCGATCATTGCCGATCCGAGCCACGCCACCGGACATCGCGATATGGTGCCGGCGATGGCGCGGGCGGCAATCGCCGCGGGTGCCGACGGACTCCTGGTGGAGGTCCACCCGAATCCGGAGCGGGCACTTTCCGACGGGGCGCAGTCGCTGTTCCCGGAACAATTCGAGCGGATGATGCGGGAAGTGTCGGCGATCGCCGAAGTGATCGGCCGCTCGGTCGCCACGCCAGTGGAGAGCAGCCGGTGAAGCGCCTCGCGCTGGCGCTCCTGCTCCTCGCCGCGCCGTGTGCCATCCAGGCGCAGATCCCGTCGCCGTCGGAAACGGCCGCGCAAGTGGTTGCGCGCGCCTCCCGCGTCTACAAGCAGCTCAGCGGACTCGAGGCCGACTTCCGCCAGCACATCGAGGACCCGATGGTCGGCAACCTCGACAGCAAGGGCAAACTCAGCCAGGTCGGCAAGAATCGCTTCGCAATGCGCTTCAGTGACCCGGCCAATGAGGCGATCGTGATCGACGGTGCGAAGGTCTGGATCTATACGCCGAGCACCTCGCCTGGCCAGGTATCGCGATTCCCGATTCCGACGTCGTCGAGCTATGGGATCAACTTGCTCGACTGGTTTATGGATAACCCGCTCGACCGCTATCGGCTGACCTACGTCTCGACCGAGGTCGTCAACGGGCGACGCGCCGACGCCGTGCTGCTCGAGCCCACGGTGCGCGACCTCCCCTTCCGTCGGGCCACGCTCTGGTTCGACCGGGAAGACGGCCTGCCGCGCCGCTTCGAGATCGATGAACGCCAGGGCCAGAAACGGACAGTGAGCCTGAGTAACGTGAGGCCGAATGCCTCGGTGCCCCCGAGCACCTTCGTGTTCAAGGTCCCGGAGGGGGTGCGGGTGATCGACCAGTAGGTCGCTCGAACATCGTTCAGCGCGCCAGCAGCTCGTCGATCCGCTGTGCATCCCGCTCGTCCAATCCCGCCCGTCTCGCCAGCAGCAGCGCCTCACGCGCCAACGCCCTGTACGCCACGCGATCGTCACCATCCAGCGCCGCGAGATGCGCCGCGACGGTCCCCGCATCACCCCGACGCACTGGACCGGTGAGGGCTGCCACCGTGCCGCGCTCGGCGATGTTGCTGAGCGTCTGGTGCATCATCGGCTGGAACAGCACCGCCGCAACATCCCCCGCCCCGGCGGCCCGCGCCAGCCGCTCGGCAATATCGGCCAGCACCACCAGGTAATTCGATGCCACGACCGCCGCCGCGTGATAGCGGACCTTCCCGAGTGCTGGCAACTCGATCACGGACCCCATTCCCAGCGTGGCGGCCAGCTCGCGTGCCACCGCGACGGCGCGGGCATCGCCCTCCACGATCGCCGGCACGCCCAGCAGGAGCGCAGCATCGCCGGCGGGCGCAGTAAACGACTGTAGCGGGTGCAGCGACCCCAGCGCTGCACCGCTCGACTCCAGCGCACCGAGTGCGGCCCGGTGGTGCAACCCTGAGGTGTGCAGCACCGTCTGGCTGCGATGGATCGCGCCGGTTCGGCACAGGGTAGCGGCGACCTCGGCAATCGCGTCGTCCGGCACGGTCACCAGCACCAGCGATGCGGAGGCCAGCGACGCAGTCCAGTCGGTCTCCGGGGCGGGAAGTCCCGCATACGACGGTCGGGCAGTGCGAGTCAGCAGGTGGACCGAATGGCCTGAACGAACCAGAGCGCGTGCGAGCGTGAGCCCGACGCGCCCTGTGCCTACGACGGCGACTGCCGCGCCGATCACTTCTGGGTGATCTCCGCCATCAGCGCCTTCGGGGTTGGCGCCTTCCGCAGCATCTCGACCCCTTCGCGAACCTGGGGATCGTCGAGGCCGCGCCGACGAAGTTCCGCCGCACGACCGAAGACGTAGCGGGCGATCTCGTAGCTGAGTTGATCGTCCAGCAGGGCACGCCCCTGCACGCTCTGCTCCGCCGTCAGGGTGATCCCCTTCGCCTTGAGGCGCGCCAGTACTCCCTGACGCATCTCCTCGGAAATCTGGAAGCTTTCGGAGGTCACCTGCTTCTTTTCCTTCACCTCGAGCGCGGTGGTCACGAGGGCATCGCGGTAGCCTGCCACGTTGCCGCCGATCGCCTTGGCGAACTCGCGCTCGGCATCGGTAAGGGTGTCGACGCGCACGATCCGGTCGGGAACGATCCCGCCGCCGCCTTTCACCAGGCGCCCGCTGACGGTCTTGAAGGTCGGCAGCTCCTTGGCGGCGGTGTCCTTCCCTGAGGCCTGCAGCGTCGCCTGACGGATCTGTTCGTCCTGGCTCTTGGCCGTGCGCTGGATGGTGCGGCCGCTGGGCGTATACCACCGGCCAGTGGTCAGTTTCAGCGACTGCCCCGGTCGGAGCGGGAAGAGCGACTGCACCAGCCCCTTCCCAAACGTCGCAGTGCCGACCACGACGGCACGATCATTGTCCTGCAGCGCCCCGGCCACGATTTCGGCAGCACTCGCCGACCATTCGTTGACCAGCACCACCACCGGCAACCCCGCCCATTGCTGAGGTGCGTGGTCGGCAAAGGTGGCGTTCATCTCTGGCATCCGTCCACGAGTCTCGACGATTTTCTGGCCCGGATCGAGGAAGAGATCCGACACGGCCACCCCCTGGTTCAGCAGCCCGCCAGGATTGCCGCGCAAGTCGAGGATCATCCCCTTCATCCCGAGCTTGAGGAGGTTGCTGATCTCCTCGCGGAGCTCTTGGGCCGAAGCCTCACTCACGACACTCAGCTGCACGAATCCGATTCCGCCGTCGAAGAGCACGCCGGGGGACACCGAACGGTTATGGATCGTTTCGCGAGTCAACGCGAACGACATCTGTTGCGGTACGCCGGCGCGACGCACCTTGAGGACCACCTTGCTCCCCGGGGTGCCCCGCAGCGTCTTGATCGCCTCGTCCTGCTTGAGGCCCTGGGTCGACTTGCCATCGACTTCCGTAATCAGGTCGCCGGCCTCGATCCCGGCGCGCTCCGCTGGCGTCTGCGGCAACGGCGCAACCACGGTGATCCAGCCATCCCGGACGTCGATCTGCATCCCGAGGCCGCCATAGTTTCCCGTGGTCGACTCGGTGAGCTGGCGATAGTCCTCGTTCTCTTCCAGCGTCGTGTACGGATCGTGGAGTTCATCCAGCATCCCGGTGGCGGCCTTGTGATACAGGGAGTCGGTCGTGAGCGAATCGACATAATAGAGCCGGACGCGCTCGAAGACTTCCTGCAGCAGCTGCGGCCCACTCGGCGCCGACGTCGCTCGTGCGCCTTGCAGGAGCCAGCCACCGCTGAAGAACGAGATGGCTGCAACTACGGTGATCAGACCCCAGCGTTGCTTCATCGGACCCTCTGTGGACGATTCGAGAGATGCCATCGTGCTCCTACCTACACCGGGCGCGGGCGAAACGTTTCGGGGGATAGCGCAACCAGGTGGGTCCACGCCGCTTCCAGCACTCGCCCGGGTGACGCGTCGCCCTGCAAATGATGCACCCCCGGGCCGGTCGCAGCCGAGTATTCGGCGGCGACCCGCTCGTGAAATGCGCGGTCCTCCCGCTCCATCCGATCGGCTCCCTTCCCCGATGCCTGCTGCCGCTGGCGCCCCACGGCAGGATCCAGATCGAGCACCAGCGTCAGGTCGGGCGTGAGTCCGCCGGTCGCAGCGGCGTTGACCCAGCGCACCTGCTCCCGCGGCAACCCGCGTCCGGCACCCTGATAGGCCAGCGTGGAGAGGTCGTAGCGGTCCGACAGGACGGTGTTCCCAGCGGCCAGCGCGGGACGAATCACCTGCGCCACCAGATCGGCGCGCGCCGTGACCATATAGAGCAACTCGCGCTCGGCCGTCCAGGCATCGTGACGGTCGAGCAGCTCGGTGCGGAGCACCTCGGCCACCGGAGTCCCGCCCGGTTCACGCACCGCGACCACCGTGACCCCATCTTCGCGCATCCGCGCGACGAGCGCGGCGGCCAGCGTGGTCTTGCCGGCACCCTCGGGCCCTTCGAGCACTACAAAATGACCGGGCATCATCAGAGCGTGATGATCCCGCTGGTCGCGCCGCGTTCGATGCCGTTGGCGATCTGCTGATTGACCCGCTGCATCAGCTTGTCGACATTGGTTCGCGCCACCAGATATGCCTGCCCGGTGGGTGACAGCTCGAACTCACGAAGGGTTGACTCGTACTCCTGGGCCTGCGCCTCTTCAGGTGCCTGCCCCTGCGCCACCATCGCGTCGAATTCCCGCGTCAGCCGGGAGATGGTCTCGAGCTTTCCCTGCGCCTCCTTGTCGTCACGCAGCGACTGCTCGGCGCGTCGCAACGCCTGGTACTCGGTGGACTGGCCGAGGAGACGGCCCAGCTCCTGCGCCTTGTCGTCGATCATTGATTGAGCCCCTGCCGCGCCAGCACGTATCGCGCGCGACCGAACAAGTCATCCAGCACGGTGATCTCACGCCAGCCGAGCCCTTCGGCCAGCGCCGCCGTCGCGGCGGCGCGGCGACAATCCACTTCCAACGCGATCCAGCCATCGGATGCCATCACGGCACGCCCCTCCACCAGGAGTCGACGCGTCGCGGTCAGGCCGTCGACGCCAGAAGGCAGCGCCAGCAGCGGCTCGTAATCTCGCACCGACGCGTCCAGCGCCGCATACTCGGCCTCCGTCAGGTACGGTGGATTCGAGATCAAGAGATCGACCCGGCGTCCTTCGAGCGGCGTCACCAGGTCGCCGGCAAGCCACTCCACGGTGAGACCGAGTCGGGCTCCATTCGTCCGTGCGAGCGCCAGTGCCGCGTCGGAGAGCTCCACCGCCAGCACCTGCTCGAACGCCCCTTCATCGGCCAACGCCAGCGCGATCGCTCCGGTGCCGGTGCCGACGTCGGCAGCAATTCCGCCGCGGACCCTGGCAAGCGCGGCCTCGACCAGCCCTTCGGTCTCCGGCCGGGGTATCAGGGCGCGCTTGTCGGTCGCCAGGATCAGGCGGCGAAAGCCGGTCCAGCCGGTGACATACGCCAATGGCACCCCAGCCGCTCGCTGCCCCACAGCCGCGAGGTACGCGACGGCCAGCTCCTCTGCCACCGATTCGCCGCGTGCGAGCACGGTGGTCGCTACCGGGAGCCTGCCAAGGTCGCTCCAGAGCCGGATCGCTTCGCGGCGTGACTCCGGCACGCCGGCAGCCGCCAAGAGCTGTCCCGCGCTCTCCAGCAGCCCCTGCAAGGTCTGGGTCGCCTCAGCCACCGGCGTCCTCTTCCCGCGCCGCGCGGCGCAGGGCGAGCACCAGCTCGTCGAGCTTGCCGTCGAGCACATCGGTGAGGTTGTGCACCGACAGGTTGATGCGATGATCGGTGATCCGGCTCTGGGGATAGTTATAGGTGCGGATCTTCCCCGACCGGTCGCCGGTGCCGACCATCAACTTTCGTTCGGCCGCGCGCGCGCCTTCGATCGCTGCGATGCGGCGATCGAGAATCCTGGCGCGTAACACTTCCATCCCCTTGAGCTTGTTCTGGAGCTGCGACTTCTGATCCTGCTGGCTCACCACAATTCCGGTCGGAAGGTGGGTGATCCGCACCGCAGAGTCGGTGGTATTGACGCTCTGTCCGCCCGGCCCGGAAGAGCGGAAAACATCGATGCGCAGATCGTTCGGGTCGATCCGGACGTCCACTTCTTCGGCCTCGGGCAGCACCGCTACGGTCGCGGCCGAGGTGTGGATCCGCCCCTGTGTCTCGGTACTCGGCACTCGCTGGACCCGGTGCACTCCAGACTCGCGCCGTAGCAGGCCAAATGCTTCCGGGCCACGCACCGCGATCACGGCATCCTTCACGCCACCGACATTCCCCTCGTGGATCTCGATCGGCTCGAACTTCAGACCGTGCCGCTCGGCGAATCGGGTATACATCCGCAGCAGATCGGCCGCGAACAACGCCGCTTCGTCGCCACCGGTGCCGGCGCGAATTTCGAGGATGGCGTCGCGATCATCGTGGGGATCGCGCGGCACGAGCAGATCGGCGATCTCCCCTTCGAGCGCGGTGATCTGTGCCGGGAGCGTGGCCAGGTCGTCGGCCGCCAGTTCGCCAAGGTCGGGGTCACCAGAAGCTGCCGCCTCACGCGCCTCGGTGAGGTCGCGCTGGGCCTTGAAAAGCTTTTCGGCCGCGCGCACGATCGGGAGGAACCGAGCGTGCTCGCGACCGAGTGCCTGCAATCGAGCCGGGTCCGAGGAAACGCCCGGGTCTGACAAACCCTGTGCGACCTCCTCCGCCCGCGCGAGCGCCTGGCGGAGACGGTCATCCATAAATCAGGACTTCGCGGCGGGTTCCGTCGCGTACTTCCGGCGGAAACGATCAATCCGGCCAGCGGTGTCCATAATGCGCTGCTTGCCCGTAAAATACGGGTGGCACACGGCACACACTTCGACGCTGAGGCTCTTCGACGTGCTGCGGGTCTCGAACGAGTTGCCACACTGACAGTGGGCCGTGATCGTCTCGTAGACCGGGTGCATATTCGGCTTCATCGGGTGGCTCTCCTGGGTACTTAAGCCGTAGTCCCCTTGCGGAACCACGATAGCCGACAAATATAGCCGACACCCCGCAGGCCGTACAAGCCGGACCCCACGGTTCGTCTCCCTGTGTGAACACGGCGGTACCCTTCCAGGAGCGCGTATGCGTAGCCGGACCCAAGCTGTTGCAGTCCTTGCACTTACATTGCTCGCCCCGGGCTCCGCCCTGCTGGCCCAGACCGGCGGCAAGCTTTCCGTGGCCGGGTTCGAAACCGATGGATCGGTCGGGCTTTCGCGGGACGATTACGACGCCCTCGGCCGGGCGCTGAGCGCCTTGCTCTCGGCCCAGGTTGGGGGTCCCGCGGCTCTGGTGGTGAAGCCGGTTGCTGGACTCCGCTCAGGCCGAGTCGATGTCGGCGCCGCCCGTGCGGCGGCGACCAAGGCGGGGGCAAAGATTCTGGTGGTGGGGACCCTGCTGGATCAGTATGGTGACATCCACCTTGAGGCTCGGATCCTCGACGCCGCCACCGGGGAGCCGATCGCCGTCGTGCGGGGCAATCCGTCGTTGGCAAAGCGGGAGCAACTCGCCGAAGCGATCGGAGATCTGGCCGACCGGATCGCGCAACAGCCTGCGGTCGGCGGCAGCCGAGGGAACAGCACCCGGAGCGGCATTCCGGTGACGGCACTGGTGCTGTTCGGAAAGGGCCTTCGCTTCGAAGAGGCCGGCGACAGCGCCAAGGCTGCGGAGGCGTATCGAAACGCGCTCAAGGCTGCTCCGGCGCTGAGCGAAGCGGCCACTGCGCTCAGGCGCGTCGGGGGCTGAGCCGGATTGCCAGCCAGGCGGCGGTGATGGTCGGCAGGGTGGTTAACTGCGCCAGTTGCAGGTTCCACTGGTGACTGACCGACGGAAACGCCGCTAGCAGACTCCCGACAATCGTCAGCCCGATCACCACCCACGCGGCCCGCGGAGCCCACGCCCCCGGGCCGCGTCGCCTGACGCTCAGCACTCCCGGAATCACCAGCAGTGCGACCGGACTCAGCAACAGCAGGTTGCGATTACCGGCCGTGGCGACGTGGTTGGTCGCGCCCCACAGAAAGAGCAGCAGCACACCCCCGACCCCGGCGAGCAGCAACCACAGCGCACCGAGGAGCCGACCCGGCGCGCCAAGCGGCCCGTCGATCAACCCGCTCAGGAGCGCCAGCGTCACAGCGAGCGCAACCAGGGAGAACATCGGCCCCCAGTCCGGCGGCTGAGGTTCGACCGTGTACCGTCCGATATCGAGCAGCCGCGACTCCCGCTTGACCAGCGGGACGATGCGGCCGTCCTCCCCCGGCACACGAAGTTCACGCAGGCGCTCCTGTACTTTCGCCGGCAGAAACATTTCGCCCCACTGATCGAGCGGCTGGTCGACGGCGGGCCCAAGTGCTGAGAGGATGCCGAGGTACATCAGCTTGTTGTTGGCGAGCGAGCGATGGGTGTGCCAACGCAGCGTACCTTCGGCCGCCTTGTGCGTCGTGGCCTGCCGGAGCGCACCGCCCAGCACACCGTCGAGCAGGTCACGCACCCGGGTGGAGCAGTTGTCGCGGTAGTAGTCATAGACGTAGTTGCGTTGTTCGGGTCTGGCATTCTCGGCGAGCCGCAGGGCGATTTCAGCACGCTTGAGCGGAGCGAGATCAAGTTCCTGCACCTCGACGTCGCGCTCGCGGATGGCATATTCCCGGAGCGTTCCCTCCAGATCTCCGACGCCGAGCCAGTAGACTGGTCGGCCCATCACGAAACGCGGAATCAGTTTCGGGTCACGAAAATCGAAGGTGCCATAGTTGTAGACCAGGTCGCGCTTCTGGAGCGTATCGCGGATCCAGATGGCGTTGTGGCCGAAGCGCTCCCAGACTTCGCTGCCTGGTCCCATCGTCATCACGAAGACCTGCAGATTGGTTCCGGGAGGCGACTCGGAAAGCTGTGCTGGGAGCGCTTTCGCGAGCAGCAGGAGGGAGACGAGACGCACGGCACGCCGAAGGAACCGGGACATCAAAGCACCACGTCTCGCCCGGACTCCGCCGAGTGGTAGATCGCTTCCATCACGCGCAGCAAGGTGACCTGTTCGCTGAGCGAAGGCGGCGGCGACTCGCCCCGGATTGCGGCGACGAAGTGCGCCCACTGCGCTCGCACTGCCAGTGCGAATGGCGCCTCCCGCGAATGCGCACCCGATGGCGCCACGTCCTGTGGCACGCCGTGGAAATCCTTCCAGATCGAGAGCGGATTGATGCGCGCCGAACCGCGGCTGGCGCGAACTGCCATTCCGAAGCGTTCGCCGGGCCCGACAAAGCGCCAGGAGGTATCGAGGTGAATGGCGGTACCACCCTCGAGCGCGATCATCGCCGTCCCCGACTGCTCCAGCGACTTTTCGCGGCCCTTCTCCGGGAACACTGCCGAGACTCGCTGCGGCGCAAGAAAGTTGGCCATCCAGAGCGAGAGATCGAGCAAGCCGAGGCCGAGGTCGAGCATCGCCCCTCCGCCGGCCTGATCGCGCTTCTGGCGCCAGCCGAGGGAGGCACGGCCGGCGCGAGCCAGGAACCACCACGCGCGGATCGACTCCAGGTCGCCGAGCTCGCCGTTCTTGACGAAGGAGCGGATCTGCTGGACATCCGCCCGATAGCGGTGGTTCGCCCCCACCATCACGATGCGGTCGTGCTTGGCAGCGGCCTTGGCGAGCCGCTGTGCCCCGGCCGAGGTCAGCGCGAGTGGCCGTTCGACGAAGATGTGCAGTCCCGACGCGATCGCCGCCTGGATCTGTGACTCGTGCAAGTGATTGGGTGTGCAGATGAGGACGGCATCGAGCGCATCGTATTCGACGAGCTCCTCGATGTCACCGTAGGCGTCGGGCACTCCGAACCGGTCGGCGAGTGCGCGCGCCTTGGCGAGATCGTTGTCGCAAATGCCGACGACTTCGATCTCCTTGACCCGCTTCAGCACCGGGAGATGACCTACCTGCGCAATGGCACCGGCACCGACGATGCCGAGCCGCAACCGATCGCCCATCGCCGGACCATCCTTGGGGTGTGCTGGTTCAGTAATTCCGGTGCAGTTCCGTGCCGGGAAAATAGCTCATCAGGATCGCATCGTAGTGGTGTCCGGCGCGGGCCCGCCCCCCCGCCCCCCACTGACACATCCCGACGCCGTGGCCATTCCCCCGCCCCTCGATGTCCACCGACTCGATTCGACTCCCGCGCCGCGAGACGCGAACGGTGAAGTCGGTGCTTCGGAGCCAGCCGCCGCTCGGCGGCGAGAGCACTCGGCGGATCGCCTGACCGCTCACGCTGGTCCGGCCTTCGCTGCCGGTCAATTCGAGGGAGGCGATCCGGCCGCTTCCGGTCCGGTTGAGCACGCGGATCTCGCGCAAGTCGCCCGCACGCGCCGGCGACAGCCGCTCGGTGGCCAGAGTTTTCCGGATCGAGGCGACGAAGGCTCGCCCTTCCCAGTGCTCACGCCACTGATAGCGCGGCGAGATGGCGCACCACGCGACGCCGTTCGGATCGACGTCGGAGAAGCTCTGCAGGTAGGGCCGCTCCGCGCCAGCGAAGGCGGCTGACCCACTCTCGGTTCGCCCGCCGCAGGTGGAGGAGTAGAATGCTTCGATCGGCGCGCCGTTGAAGGTGAGGATCTCACCCCGGGTCGCGTCCACCGCCGTCGTGGCCATCGGGTTTTCATTCAAGACGCCGGCGTAGGCCTGCGCAGAGACATCGGCCATCAGGTCGAAGCCGCGCTCCTGCCAGCGGCCCTGATTGCGGAGGGCGTAGGTCCGGGAGACCACCGCCTGCGCCTTCAGTGCCTCCTCCTCACCGGGGGCCCTTCGCCCCATCTCGGCGCCGACGACACCCTTGAGATACTGCTCGAGCCCGACCCGGTTAATCACCGTCAGCCCCGACTCCCCCCGGCGCAGCTCGAGAGTCCCGCGATATTCGCGGCCGTCCACCCGAATCGTGGCAGTGCTGTCGGCGGGCTCCAACCGGAGCAGCCGGCGAGTCACCGGCACGGCGCCCCCGCGCACGGTCACGCTACTGCCCCGGGCGGAGGCGTCGAGGGAAATCTCGGGGCCGACCTCCTCGACGACACCTTCCTCGAGATCGATCACCCGGAGACCGGCCGTGCTGCCGAAGGTCGCCTGCGGCACATTGAGCTTCACTCCGATCCGGATCTCCGGATCGGGGGCAAGCAGCGGCGCCACATCCACTCCCGGCTCGTTCACCAGACAGGAGGTCACAGCGGCCAGCGCCAGGACCGCGAAGAGTCCCGCGTTCGCGCGAGTCACCCGCGGTAATTGCCGAACTGCAGCTCCACCCCGAAATCCTGGACGCGGAGGAAAGCCATCACCGCCTGGAGCTCATCCTTCGAAGGGGAAGTGACCCGCAGCTCGTCGCCCTGAATGCCGGCCTGCACCCGTTTGAAGCCGCCGTCCTTGATGGCGCGCTGGATCTTCTTCGCTTCCTCGACCGGAATCCCCTGCGCCAGCGTCAAGAGCCGGCGCACCGAACTGCCGGTGGCGGGGACCAGGTCGCCGATGGTGAGGTTTTTCGTCGGCACGCCGCGCTTGATCAGCCGGCCGCGCACCACGTCGAGGAGTGCCTCCATCTTGAAGTCGTCATCGGCGAAGAGGGCGATGGTCGCCTTTTCGCGATCGAGTTCAATGGTGCAGTGGGTGCCCTTGAAGTCGTACCGTCCGGCGATCTCTTTGGTCGCCTGATTGACCGCGTTGTCGACCTCCTGGAGGTCGACGCCGGTCGAGATGTCGAAGGATGCGTTGGCTGCCATAGCGCACGATACCGGCGCGGCGCCCCAGTGGCAACCGGCTCAGACCAGGAACGACTCCAGTGCCTGCGCCTGGCCGGCGTGCCGCAGCCGCAGCAGCGCCTTCTCCTTGATCTGGCGCACCCGCTCACGGGTGATGCCGAGGAGCGCGCCGATTTCCTCGAGGGTGAGCGGTTCGGGGCCATCGAGGCCGAAGTAGAGCCGGAGGATTTTCGCTTCGCGATCGCGAAGATTCCTGAAGACGACTTCGATACTCTCGGTCAGGGCGTGATCCATCGTGTCGGCATCGGCATCGCGACCGTGGACGTCGGCGAGATAGTCGAGGAGGCGGTTGTCCTCCCCCGGTGTCATCGGGGCATCCAGCGAGAGATAGGTCTGGGAGATGGCGAGGGTACGCTCGACCTCCTCGACTCCGATATCGAGTCCTTCGGCGATCTCGCCCGCAGTCGGATCGCGTCCCAGTTCCTGCTGCAATGCCGATGACCGGCGGCCAATCCGGTGGAGCGCCCCCGCGCGGTTGAGCGGTACCCGCACGATCCGCGACTGTTCGGCCAGCGCCTGCAGGATTCCCTGACGAATCCACCAGACGGCGTAGGAGATGAACTTGATCCCCTTGGTTTCGTCGAACTTGTGGGCTGCCCGGATCAGTCCGAGGTTGCCCTCATTGATGAGGTCGCTGAGGGAAACGCCCTGATTCTGGTATTTCTTGGCGACGGAGACGACGAACCGAAGGTTGCTGCGGACCAGCGTGTCGAGCGCTTCCTGATCCCCGACGTGGATCCGCTGCGCCAGCGCCACTTCGATCGCCTGGGTGATCAACGGATACCGGGAGATCTCGCGGAGATAGACGTCGAGTGAGCCCTCGTCGGACCCATTCCCACGGCTTCCAGTACCGACCCGCAATGGTCGCATGGCACGAACCTCGTGCGTGTGTTGCCGACCTGCTGAACTTCGAATGTTTGGGAGACGGGTGAAGCGTACCCACCCGCCGCCACGACGCGCAAGCCACCCAGCCCCGGAGGATCGATTGTCGAAGTTCGATCCTCGATTGGCCAGGTGCACCAGCTGCTCAGATATCGTAGGTATCCAGCTGCGCGCGCTGCAGCGTCCCCGAGAAGTCGACGTAGCACACCTTGGTCTCGGAGTAGAACTCGAACACCTCCCAGCCGCCTTCACGATGTCCATTCCCCGTCTGCTTCACGCCGCCGAACGGCAGGTGCGCCTCGGCGCCGATCGAGGCGCATTGACGTAGGTGATGCCGTTCTGCAGATCCTCCAGGGCGCGAAACGCGCGATTCACATCGCGGGTATAGATCGAGGAGGAGAGCCCGTACTTGACCTCGTTGTTCACCCGCACGGCGTCCTCGTAGCTGCCCACCTTGATCACGCTCAGCACCGGACCGAAGATCTCTTCCATTGCCAGACGGGAACCGGGACGGACGTTCGTGAACACCGTGGGCTTGTAGAAGAATCCGTCCGCCAGCCGGGAGGATCGGGGGCGGACGCCGCCAGTGGCGAGTTCCGCCTTCTGCGCCAGCCCGATCTGGACGTAGCGCTCGACCTTCTCCCGTGCCGCCTCGTGGATGAGCGGGCCCACCTGACTCTTCGGCTGACGGCCGTCGCCCAGGACCAGCTTCTCGGCGGCCTCGACCACCATTCCGACGAACTTGTCGTGAACCTTGCGGTGCACGATCAATCGGGAGGTCGCCGTACAACGCTGACCGGTCGTTCCGAACGCACCCCAGAGTACCCCTTCGACCGCCAGATCGAGATCGGCATCCTCCATCACGATCATCGCATTCTTGCCGCCCATCTCGAGCGAGAGGCGCTTATGCATCCGCCCGCAGCTCTCGCCGATCCGGGAACCGGTGTCGGTCGAACCGGTAAACGAGACGACGGTGACCTCGGGATGATCGACCAGCGCCTTGCCCGCGATCCCGCCACCGTGCACCAGCTGGATCACCTCCGGGGGCAGGCCCGCTTCGAGCAGGATTTCGACCAGCAGGTGTCCGGTGTGCGGGACATCCTCCGACGGCTTGAAAATGACGCTGTTCCCGCAGAGCAGCGCCGGGAACGCCTTCCAGGTCGGGATGGCCATCGGAAAGTTGAAGGGGGTGATCAGCCCGGCCACGCCAATCGGGCGTCGGACGCTCATCGCCCACTTGGCGCGCAGTTCGGAGGGGACCGTGTGCCCGAAGAGTCGGCGGCCCTCGGTGGCGGCGTAGTAGGCGGTATCGATCCCTTCCTGCACATCCCCGCGCGTCTCGGCGAGGACCTTTCCCATCTCGCGGGTCATCGCGTCGGCAATCGCTTCCTTGCGGGCGACCATCAGGTCACCGACCCGACGAAGCACGTCGCCCCGGAGCGGGGCCGGGGTCCGCGACCAGCGCTCGAATCCTGCCTTCGCGGATTTGACGGCCGCAGCGATGTCCTCCGCCCCGGAGTCGGGAAAGCGGCCGATCAGGTCATTGGTGTCGGCGGGGTTGCGATTCTGGAAATAGCGGCCGGTGCTGGGTGTGACCCACTTACCGCCGATGAAATTCTTGAATGTCTTGGCCATGGCTCGCTTCAGGAACAGGTCCAGGTCTGCGCCACGGCGGCATAGCCGATCCGTGGCAGGATCTCGGCGGCAGCAAGGCCAGCCCCGAGGAGGAACACCAACATCCCCACGACCAGCGCCCAACCGCGCCGGTGGGTCCAGGCGGCGTGCATTGCCCAGATGCCTGCGGCAACCACCGCGAGGACGCCCACGAGATAGCCGTAGAGATAGGGACCGCAGCTCTTGCCGTACGGCCAGTAGAGCAGCGCCGTACCACCCAGCGCACCCAGCAGCACTTTGAGCCAGACGCCAACGGCGTCGCGTGGGCGCGATACCACCCCGCTGGCACGATGCACCGGGGCCGACGGCGGTGGCCCGCCACCCTTGGCCAGGGCCCCACCACTCGGCGCCGCATTCGGAGTGGCCGGCTTGTCGGCGGCGAGCAACCGATCGATGTCGGCCATCTCCTTGTCCCAGTCACGAGGTCCGCTCACGTGCGCTCCCGCTGGATGGCGTATTTCTCGATCTTGTTATAGAGGTTCGACCGCGGCATTCCCAGCGCGCGTGCAGTCTCGGCGACGTTCCAGTAGTGCTCGCGCAGCCGGGCCATCAGAAACGCCCGCTCGGCGTCGCCGCGGAATTCCTGAAAGGTCCGGTCGCCGGCGCCCGCCGCCAGCGCGTCGGGTTCGATCGGCGGCCCGCTCTCGGCGGGCAGCACCAGGTCGACGTCCTCCTCGGTCACTTCGTCGCCAGGCGCAAGAATCAGGAGCCGTTCCACCGCATTGCGAAGCTCGCGTACGTTTCCGGCCCAGCGGCGGCGCTGTAGTCGTCGGAGTGCGGCGCCGGAGAACGGCTTCGGTGTCATCCCCGGTCCGCTGCCAAGTACCGCGACGAAGTGTGAGACCAGCACCGGCACATCCTCGAGCCGCTCCCGCAACGCCGGCACGTGAATCGGCATCACGTTGAGCCGGAAGTAGAGATCTTCGCGAAAGCGACCCTCGGCGATCTCGCCGGCCAGATCGCGGTTGGTCGCGACGATCACCCGCACGTCCACCGGAATCACCTTGCTGTCGCCGACCCGCACGATCACCCCTTCCTGCAGGGCGCGGAGAATCTTCGCCTGGGCCGAGAGGGCGAGGTCGCCGATCTCGTCGAGGAAGAGTGTGCCGCCATCGGCAGCTTCGAACTTGCCGGGCTGGTCGGCGATTGCACCGGTAAACGATCCCTTCAGGTGACCGAAGAGTTCGCTCTCGACCAGCTCGCTGGGAATCGCGGCGCAGTTCACCTCGACAAACGGCCCACGCTTACGGAGTGACCCCTCGTGGACGGCGCGCGCCACCAACTCCTTGCCGCTGCCGTTCTCGCCGGTGATCAGGATCCGGGCGTTGGTCGGGGCCACGCGCGCCACCAACTCGCGGATTCGCTCCAACGCGTCGCTATCGCCGACCATCGCGAAGCGGGAATCCGTGGCTTTCGCGAGTCCCTCGCGGAGGCGGGCATTTTCGCCAGCCAGCTGGCGATGCTCCAGGGCGCGCTGCACGGTGACCAGCAGTCGATCGCTGTCGAGCGGCTTCTCAAGGAAATCGAAGGCACCTTGCTTCACGGCCTGGACGGCGTTGGCGATGGAGGCGTGACCGGAAATCATCACGACCCGCGCGTCAGGATCCTGGCCGCGCAACTGCGCGAGGGTGTCGAGGCCGTCGATCCCCTGCATCTTCACGTCGAGTAGAATCAGGTCGAAGGGGTGCGAGCGGTGCATTGACAGCGCCTCGCCACCCGACGACGCCGAGGCCACATCGTAGCCTTCGTAGCCGAGCACCTGAACGAGCACCTCGCGAATCGAGCGCTCATCGTCGACGACCAGGATGCGTCCCTTCATCGACCCTTCCCACTTCGGTAGATCGCCACGCCCTCGGGACGCACCCGGAAGCCGGTGATGCCGCGCGGCATCCCGATCTCGAGCCGCCCGTCGCTCTCCCGCCCAGTGACGCGGCCGATCACGCGCGCCACCAGGTCGCTGGGCACTGGCAATCCGCGCACCATCACCCGCTCCAGCCGCCACTCCGCGACACCTTCGCGAGCCGGGGAGAGCGTCCCTTCGGCGATGACCTCTTCGTAACCGTGAGGGGTGATGGGAAGGAGGTTGAGGACCGTCGGCGGGAGTCGGCTGCTGTTGACCATCGATCGCATCCGGATCGTCCGGTCGCCGAGTTCGACACTGATCGAGTCGAGCGGTGCTTGCGGCACGAAGGCGGCACCGCGCGCGACCAGCGACGCCATTTCATCGGCAGTCAGGAGTATGGAATCGGGGTTGCTGCGCACCAGTGAGTCGACCTTCCGATTGGCCGAGCCGAGCGCGGCAGCGGATGGGTGCCCGACCCTGCGGGCGGCAGACATCGGGTCGATGATCCCGCGACCCCACCGCAGCAATTCGGTGCGGTAGAGCCACCCCACGGCGAGGAGCAGGACGAGGAGGATCGCGAAGACGAATCGACCGAGGCAGCGCATCCCGGGAAACGTAATCCGTGCCGCCCTCTATCGCCCCGCGTGAGCGGTGATTAGCGTGATCCTATGGCCGACGGCGACCCGATCCGACTCAGCGCGCACCTGGCGATTCCGCGCGACGAGCTGACCCTCAAGGCGAGCCCCAGCAGCGGCCCGGGCGGTCAGCACGTCAACCGATCGAGCACCCGGATCGAGTTGGTGTGGGATCTGGCCGGCTCGCCATCGCTGGATGACTCGACCCGCGCCCAGCTGCTGGCCCGCCTCGCCTCGCGGCTCGACGGCCAGGGGCGCCTGCGGTTGGTGGGACAGGCCGAGCGGAGCCAGTACCGCAATCGCGAAGAAGTGCTCGAGCGCTTCGCGGCAATCCTGACCAGGGCGCTGATCATCCCGAAGCGCCGCAAGGCCACCAAGCCGTCGAAGGCCGCCAAGGCGCGACGCCTCGACGCCAAGAAGCACCGCGGCGCCATCAAGCGCGACCGCCGCCCTCCGACCGATGAGTAAGGATTCCCGATCTCGGAGCCCCGGCACTTCGTGCGGGGCGACAACCGCTGCCCCCCGCCCCTCCACCATCGACCATCGATCATCCGTCCCCCCGATCCAGCACCCGATACTGGATCGCCTCCGCCACCTGCGCCGGCGTGATTTCTGAGACACCTTCGAGGTCAGCCAGCGTCCGTGCCAGCTTGAGCACCCGATGGTACGCCCGCGCCGACAACCCCAAGCGCTCGATCGCTCCCTTGAGAACGCGCTCCGTTGCGGCGTCGATCCGCACCAGCCTCGTCAGCTCGCGGGGCCCCATATGCGCATTCGCAAAGAACCCCGGCATCCCCCGGAACCGTTCCAGTTGCCGGGCCCGCGCCGCCTCGACGCGTGCGCGCACCGTGGCGCTGCTCTCCCCCGCGGTGCGCGTGGTCAGCTCGTTGTACGCCACCGGCGGGACACGCAAATGAATGTCCACCCGATCGAGCAAGGGTCCGGAGATGCGCGATAAGTACTTCTGCACCGCGAGGGGCGGACAGAGGCACGCGCGGGTCGGATCGCCGGCGTGACCACAGGGGCAGGGATTCATCGCGGCCACGAAGAGAAAGCGCGCCGGATATCCCAGCGTCATCGCCGCGCGTGAGATCGTGACGTGGCCATCTTCGAGTGGCTGTCGCAACACCTCGAGCACATTCGCTGGCAACTCTGCCACTTCATCCAGAAACAACACGCCGTGATGCGCCAGCGAGACCTCGCCTGGCCGCGGGATCGCACCCCCGCCAATCAAGCCGGCATAGCTCACGGTGTGATGCGGAGCGCGGAACGGCCGGCGCGTAACCAGCGCCTGCCCGGGCGGGAGCAGCCCCGCCACCGAATGAATCCGGGTGACGTCCAGCGCCTCCGCCAGCGTCATCGAGGGCAGGATGCTCGGCAACCGGCGCGCCAGCATCGTCTTGCCCGCTCCGGGCGGACCGATCAGCAAGATGTTGTGCGCCCCGGCTGCCGCCACCTCCAACGCACGCTTGGCAGCCGCCTGCGCCTTGACGTCGGCGAAGTCGGCATCGCTGGGCGGCCCCGCGCGCATCAGCGACTCGGTGTCGGTGCGCACAGCGGGCAGCACCGCCTCGCCACTCAGATGACGGACGACTTCCAGCAGTGTCGCCGCACCCCGCACGGCGACACCCTCCACCACCGCCGCCTCCGCGACGTTTGCGACTGGGAGGAGCAGCTCCCGGAGCCCGAGCACCCGTGCGGCCAATGCGATGGGAAGTGCGCCACGAATCGGGCGAAGGTCGCCCTCGAGGCCCAGTTCACCGAGCAGCAGCGTGCCATCCAGGGAGGGTGCTTCGATCTGCCCACTCGCGACCAGGATACCGATCGCGATGGGAAGGTCGAAGGCGCTCCCCCGTTTCTGCATATCGGCCGGGGCGAGGTTTACGGTGATGCGTCGCAGCGGCAGCTGAAAGCCGCTGTTGGCAATGCTCGCGGCAACGCGCTCACGCCCCTCCTTCACTGCGCCGAGCGGGAGCCCCACGGTGGTGAAGGAGGGCAGGCCGTTGGCGATGTCGACCTCGACGTCGACGGCGAGCGCCTCGACGCCGAGCACGGTGGCGGAGCGGATGCGTGCCAGCAGAACGGGCCTCCTCGATGGGAAGCCCTGATGGTGGTACCGCGCGGTGAGTGCAGCTACTACGGTCGAACGCTGGGCTACACGGTCCAACGCAGCGATGCTACGGCAGCCTGACGCCGAACACCGCCAACCAGGTGTGCGCTTGCCCGACCACGTCGCGCTCCCGCGCCATCCGCTCCTCACCAGCGACGTCGCTGAGCGGGACCAGACTCTGATCGGTCCAGATCAGCATCCGGTCGGCATCGAAGGCATAGGCATCGTGCGGCTGCTGCGCCACGCGAACCTCTCCTTGCACAAACCAGAACGCCGACTCTCCCAGCATCCTCCCCATCTCGTTCGGCTCCGACACGGTGAGCTTGCGCGGCACGCCGTCTTCGAGCCAGAGCGACAGTCTGCGGGGTTCCTGCCCCGCCTCGGCGACGAGGACGGTGTCGCGGCGCGCGAGGCCGCCGAGCGCGCCGTCGATGTCCTGCATCGTATGCCGCATGATGAGGAGGACCGCGGCGGTATCGCCGGGGGCAAGTTCACTGAAGGTGGTGGGTGTTGCCGCTGGGGCAGCGGCATCGACCGTGGAGTCCTGCGCCTGACCGGGGGCCGGAGCGGGATCGCTCCGACACCCGGCCAGCACTACTGCGAGCGCCACGAACTGTCGAATCACAGACCGCCGGCAGGGCGCTGCATCCGGGCGGCACGCGCGGCCTGCACGGAATCGAAGGTGGTAACCTGAGCAGCGGTGAGGATTTTCTTGAACTCCGCGTTGAATGCCTCGCGCGCGGTGGTCATCTTCTTCATCGAGTCGGCAGCGCCCGGCGCCTCGCGCATCGCGGCCATATCGCCACTCTCGCGCAGCTTGGCGATCCAGGCCTGGACACCAGCCGTCGACGCATCGTACGTCTTCTTGAGCTCGGTGGCCTTGGTGGCCTGCGCGGGGGTGAGGCTGTACATCGTCGTCATCTGCTCGACGTTGATGCCACCACCCATCCCACGACCTCCGCCCATCCCGCCGCCACCGCCACCACCCTGTGCGGCAAGCGGTGCGGCAACGACGACCAGCAGGGCCAGCAGCGCGTAAGGGGACTCCATAGCAACGACTCCGATCGAAACGAGTGGACCCACGACGGAACCGGGAATCGGCTCCAGTTGGCTCGTTGCTGTTACGCTCCGGAGGCGGGCGGGGTTGAGCCGAACCGGATCGAGAAGGTTGCCCCCGCTCCGGGCCGACTCGCGACCGTAATGCTCCCCCCCCACCCTTCGATCAGGCGACGCACGATCGCCAGGCCGAGGCCGGTCCCGCTGGTCGTGGTAGAGAAGGTCGGCTCGAAGATCCGCGAGAGCTGGTCGGTGGGAATGCCCCGACCGTTGTCCTCTATCAGGAGGAGGTCGGGTCGAGGCCGGAAGATCACCTCCGTCGCCCCGGCCTCCCGCGCGTTGTCCACCAGGTTCAACAACACCTGCACCAGCTCCTCCTGCCGCGCCACCACCGTGAGTTCCACATCACCCTCGACCCGGACCCGGAGCGCTGCACCCCCGAGCTCGAAAAGCGACGCGAGTTCCGCCAGCGCATTCCCGACGGCGATCCGACTCGGCGGAAGGCTGGAGCGCTCCGGCGGGGCACCATAGCGCGCGAACGATCGGGCGATCCGGTCGAGCCGCTCGATTTCACCCAGCAGCCGTTCCGCCGTTTCGTCGACGATCTTCGGGAAATCGGAGTGGCCATCGCCCCGGATTCGGCGAAGGTGTTGCAGTCCGAGGCGCATCGGGGTGAGCGGGTTCTTGATCTCGTGCGCGATCTGCCGCGCCATTTCACCCCACGCCACGATCCGGGCCGCACGCGAGGCCTCCGTAATATCGGTGATCGCCAGCACCAGTCCGCCGTCACCCAGCGGCGCGAGTGTGACCGCGAGGAGCCGCTCCCCGACCTCAAGCTCGCGACTCTCGGCGTCGTGCGTATCGGGGCCGAGCAGCCGTTGCACCCCCTCGCCAAGCACGCTCCAGCCACCGGGCAACTGCGGCGTGAGCGGCTCCCCCACCACCATCGCACGACCGAGCAGTTCTGTGGCGCGTGGGTTCGCCTGGATCACGTTGCCGCTGGCGTCGACACCGATCACTCCAGTCGCCACTGTCGCAAGAATCGCGGCGGTGCGAGTGCGGCCGGCCTCCAGCTCCGCCTCGCTCTCGTGCAGGTCGAGTTCCATCTGCCGGATCGCGCCGAACACCGGGGCGAATTCCGCCGGTACCTTCCCCACGCTCGGGGGAGCTTCCCTGCGGCCGATCGCCAGGGCAGTGCGCTCGAGAATGCCAATCGGCTCGCCCAGTGCCCGTGCCACAAATCCGGCCATCGTGATCGCCGCGAGCGTGCCGACGAGGGACGTCAACAGCAGTAGCAATGCGAGATCAACCTGCTCCCGCGCGAGGTTGCTCTCGCGCCCCGGCAGG
Source organism: Gemmatimonadota bacterium (assembly GCA_031367105.1). Classification (GTDB taxonomy): domain Bacteria; phylum Gemmatimonadota; class Gemmatimonadetes; order Gemmatimonadales; family GWC2-71-9; genus Palsa-1233. Next base: position 57,622 of record JANLPG010000090.1, read on the forward strand.
GCCGCGGCGAGCAGCGTTCCCGGCCCCGCCTGGGTCACGCTCGTCGCGCCGATTCGCAGATTGCTCGAGGGCAGGCCGATCTGGAGCGCCGTCGCCTCCCCCCCAGGCGGGGTGCGCAGCGTGGGGTCGACCACCGGCGGCAGCAACCCCAGTTCCGGCAGCAATGACGCACTCGTTGCCACCAGACGCCCATTGCGATAGATCGCGAGTTCAGCATCGACGCTGTCGGCCACCGCCGCGAGTGAGTCGCGCGATGGGTGCTGCCGCACCGCGAGTTCGAACCCCCCCGCGACCTCGACATCCTTGAGGGTGGTGGCGACTTCGGTGGTGCGCTCCTTGGTCGCCTCGCTCCGCAATCGGAGCACGGAGTAGAGCGTGAACAACGAGGCGGGTACCACGAAGAAGCCGGTCAGCGTCACCGCAAGCGTGCGCCGATACGATTGCCGCCACAGCCGCGCGGCGATGGCGGGGTCCGCCCCCAGCACGCGCTGGAGGCCGACCCAGAGCAGCACGAAGAGCAGGGCATCGAGCAATACTACCAGGGCCGCACGCACGGCAAACGGTCGTTGCGAGGCCATTTCGATCGACACCGCCACCAGGCGTGGGTCACTCCCGGCACTCACCAGCCGTTCGGCCCGCAGGAACCGCCCGAGGCGGCGGAAGCCGACTCCGGAGGAATCGCCATTGTCCGGCTGCACCCGGATCGCGTAGCTCGGTTCTCCCGGATCCCGCCAGCCGACGACTCGTCCAAAGCGTGAGGGAGTGACCACGCGCGATCGGGGGCCGATCGTGATCGTCGCGATCGTATCCCGGGCGAGTGGCACCACCAGTACCTCGTGGTGGCCGACATCACGGGCCACATCTTTCCGGCGCGGAAGGGGATCGTCGCTCTGCACCAGCGGCCGCAAATCGTCCCACGAGAGATTGAGGGAATCGAGCGCGACACTCTCCTGCACCTCGCCACTGCGATTCCAGAGCGCGAGGTGGACCGGCACGCCATCGCGCGCCAGTTGCGAGCCGCGCCAGGCAGCGTACAGCCGATCGAGTCGCGTCGCGTGCGCACGCCGGGCCACATCGGCGAACTGATCCAGCGCGGCGACCGCGACACTGTCGTGTCCGGCGGCCAGGCGGTTGAGATCCTCCGTTGCCAGTGCCACGCGACGATCCAGCGAAGTCGACCAGGTCGCCAAGGCTGCCAGCGTGCCGCCGGTCGCAGCAATGGCAACGAGCCGTGCCCGAGGTGTGGTTCTGGGAATGAATGCAGCGAGCGGCAGCAGCCAGAGTGGTCGATACCAGGAGGCCCACTCGCCTGGCAACAGCGGCGGGCTCCAGCCAATCCAGTGCGATGAAGGCGACCAGGCGATGATCCCCAGTGCGCCAACCGCGATACTCAGCACGGTGGCGACCACACCCCAGCGCACGGGGGCCCGATAATCATCGGGCGTGCGCAGTGGTGCGGTGGCCACTGACAGGAATGCCGCCGCGGCGAGCGCGAGCACCGCCTGCCAGCCGAACCAGATGAGGTAGGAGTCGGCTGCGAGCTCGGGTACGACCGCCCCAGCCGCGCGCAACACAAGCAGCGGCGCCGTCGCCAGGAGCAGCAGCGATGCGACGAGGCCGATGGGACTTCGGCGGAGCGGGCGCCGCCAGAGGATGATGCCGAGCAGCAGCAAGGCGAGCGCAGCCAGCAGGGTGCGCATTGCCGGCGCGCCGAGCGCTTCCGGGACCAGACCGAGCCGCACACCGCTCCAGAGTGCGAGCAACAGCGCACCGGCGCGGGTCGCCGAACTGCGCGTCGCGAAGAGCATCGCGATGCCGAGGAGCAGCAGTCCGCCGCCGACCAGGCGGCGGACCCGGGCGGCTTCACCCTGCATCGCCTCGAGCGGCCCCGAGGCAACCGGGTGCATCACCGAGCGAATCCCTCGAACGGCATCGCCGATCGAGCGATAGCCGATGGTGGTATCGCTGACCGCCCATTGCCAGTGAACATTCCACCAGCCGGCGGAGGCCTTGGCCAGCGTAGCGCCCGCCACCGGGACACCCTCGGCGGCGTCAAGCAGCACGACCACCTGGGCGGATCGACTCCCGCGCGCCGCCCGGACGACCAGTTCGGTGACGAACGGCGTGACCTCCAGCACCAGTGGGTCGTCCCCTGCTACAGCTTCGATGCGATGCGGGCCCGCGACGGCAAGCAGCGAATCGCGACCCAGCACCACCAGCGATTGTTCGACGGCCTGACCACTGAGGAGATCGGCCAGCGGGGGAAGCGCCGTCGCCGGAGCGTCGCCGACCCGGTTCAGGGCGACCCCGGCTGTCCGCCGCGCGGCGGCGATGGCGCGGGAGAGGAGCCGGTCGCGCTGGGCGCTCGCCTCGAGCACCGCCCCGGACGCGGCACGCTCGGGCGTGTGCACCAGCGCCCGCACCCGCCAGGATGCCACGAAGAGGATGGCGGCCATCGCACCGAGCGCCGCGGCGCTGAGCAGGTCCCGAGCCCTCCGGCCCCGAGCGATCACGACGGCGGCCGCAAGCACCAGCCCCGCGGCGAGCGCGAGCGCCGGCCAGCTCCCCACGACGGCCATCTCGACGGCGAGCAGGGCACCACCACCGAGAATGGCGGCTACGGGGTATTCCGGAGTCGATGTCCCACGTTGAAACTTCACTTCAACGACCTCGTAAGTCTCACCGTACCACTCCTTTTACACCGAGGACGGAAGCACATGACGAGTCGTCGCGCTGGATGCACCCTGATGTTACTGCTCGCCGGGATTCCGGCGTTGCTCGTGGCGCAGGGCGTTCCCACGACCCCACGCCAGCTCGCCCTGCCGCAGGCGCTGGAGCTGGCCCGGCGGAATTCGCCAACATACCGTCAGGCACTGAACGACGCCGATCCGGCAGCGGCGGCCGTCCGGTCGGCGAACTGGGCGCGGTACCCGACCGTGAGCGCCGGCAGCGGCGTGACATACACCGGTAGCGGGAAGTCGTCGTTCAACGGCACGGTCTTCTCCCAGGGCTCGCCCATCGTCTCGTCAAGCTACCGCCTCTCGGCCAACTGGGACCTCAGCGCCCGGAACTTCATCGGCTCGGCGCAGAGCAAGGCGCAACAGCGCGCGACCGAGGAGAACATCACCGGGGCCGGGGTTTCCCTGACCCAGACGGTCACGTCGCAATATCTCACCGTGCTGCGCGCGGCGGCGACCGTGGCTGTTGCGCGGCAGCAGGTCCTGCGGAACCAGGACTTCCTCGATCTCGCCAAGGCCCGCAACCAGGTCGGGCAGGCGACCATCCTCGACGTGCGCCAGGCAGAGGTCGCCAGGACGCGGGCCGACGTGCAGCTGCTCCGTGCCCGGCAGAGCGAGACCGACGCCAAAATCGAGCTGTTCCGCCTGATGGGTGTCCCCGCGGGAGACGGACTCGACTCGCTCGCCCTCTCGGAGGCCTTCCCGCTGGTCGAGGCGAAGTTCGACATCAACCAACTGCGTGCCTTGGCGCTGGCGCACAATCCGTCGCTGCGTGCGCTCGACGCCCAGAGCGATGCCGCTCGACTCGGTGTGCGGTCCGCCAGATCCGAGTTTCTTCCGTCGCTTTCGATCTCCACCGGACTGAGTGGCTATACCCAGCAGTACACCGACGTGAATGCCCTGCTGACGAATCGCCTCTCCGGGGCGCAGGGCAGCGCCGCGAACTGCCAGTTCCAGAATGGCATCCTGCAGCGGTTGACTACGCCGCATCCGGCGCCGAATGGCGGCATCATCGCCGACTGTAACGCGTACGCGGGGCTCGATGCCACCGGCGCCGCGCTGCAACCCGACGTGGCGCAGGCGATCCGGAGCGGCAACAGTCTCTTCCCCTTCTCCTTCACGCGCCAGCCGCTATCGGTCTCGGCGAGCGTCAGCCTCCCGCTCTGGGACGGCTTTTCGCGCTCCACCCGGGTCTCGCAGGCCCGCGCGACGGAGGATGACGCCCGTGAGGCATTCCGCGCGCAGGGGCTCGCCGTCGATGGTCAGCTGCAGTCGCGGCTGCTGGCGGTCCGCACCTCCTGGCAGGCGGCGCAGATCCAGGACCTGAACCGCAACGGCGCTGGCGAGCAGCTCCGGCTGGCGAAGGAGAAGTATCGAATCGGCAACGGTTCGGCGCTGGAAGTCGCTGATGCACAAAATGCCGTGACGCAGGCAGAAGCAGACTATGTCACTGCTGTCTATGACTATCATCTCGCCGTCGTCGGCCTCGAAGCCGTCGTCGGTCGCCCACTTCGCTGAAGAACAGAGGACCGCCAGATGTCGCGTGGAGCCAAGATCGGACTCGGAATCGGACTGGTCGTAATCGTCCTCGGTGCGGTCATCATCCTCGGTGGTGCCCGGAGCAAGAACAAGCCGGTCGAAGTGAAACTGGAGCAAGTCGGCACGCGTGATCTTGTGGCAGCCGTGACGGCCAGCGGCAAGATCGAGGCGAAAAGTCAGGTCGATATCTCGTCGGAAGTGACGGCGCGGATCACCACGATCACGGTGAAGGAAGGCGATCTGGTCAGGAAGGGCCAGCTGCTGGTGGAACTCGATCAGGTGCAGTTCAAGGGCGCCGTCGACCGGGCGACGGCGTCGCTCACCTCGGTGCAGGCGCAACTGATGCAGTCGCAGGCCAATCGGGACCAGGCCAGGCGCGCGCTCGACCGGTCCCGCGAACTGAAGAAGACCGCACCGACCTTGATCACCGACGAGTCGATGGAACAGGCGCAGCAGGGCTTCGACGTGGCGGACGCGCTGCTCAAGTCGAGCCAGGCGAATGTGATGCAGACCCGCGCGTCGCTCAAGGAGGCGCAGGACAACCTCGCTCGTACGCGGCTCTTCTCCCCGATCTCGGGGCGCGTCGTGCGACTGGCCGTGGAAGAGGGCGAAGTGGCCGTCCCGGGCACGTTCTCCCGGGAGACCGGCCTGCTGATGCGCATCGCCGACCTCTCGGTGATTCAGGCGAAGGTCAAGGTCGACGAAACCGATGTCGTGCGCCTGGCGCTGAACGACTCGGTGAGCGTCTCGATCGATGCCTTCCCCGACACCACCTTCATCGGCAAGGTCACCAAGATCGGCAACAGCGCGGCGACCACAAGCACGGCGACCACCGCCGATCGTGCCGTCGACTTCGAGGTCGAGGTCACCCTGACGAATCCGCCGGCCGACGTGCGGCCGGACCTGAGCATGACGGCGCGGATCATCACCGACACCCGCAAGGGGGCGTTGAGCATCCCGATCATCGCGCTGACCGCGCGGGCGCACGAGAGCGTCGGTACCGAACTGAAGCAGGCAGCCCCCAAGACGGCGGCCGACACGGCCAACGGCAAGAAGCCGAAGGAACGCGAAGGCGTGTTCGTGGTGAACAACGGCGTGGCGATGTTTCGGCCGGTCAAGGTCGGCATCGCAGGCGACGAATACTTCGAGGTGCTCGACGGGCTGAAGGCGGGTGAGACCTTGGTGGCCGGCAGCTACCAGGCGATCCGTGATATGAAGGATTCGGCACGGGTGAAGGCGGCGCCGACCGGCTCGGAGGCCAGGAAGCCGTGAGCGACGACATCATCCGCCTCGAGGGGATCAC
>JANLPG010000121.1:0-6364 GCA_031367105.1 Gemmatimonadota bacterium
GTTGCTGACCAGTTCGTAGCTGGGGTTGGCAAGCCGTCCTCCGGCGTAACCGGAGGTCACATCGATCACGCCCTTCACCCGTTCGAAGACTGCCTCGACACCCCAGAAGCAGCCGCCCGCGAAAATGACCGAGTCGCGTCCGGCGACAGCGGCGAGCGGTGCAGGCCGCTCTGGTTCCGGCAGCGGACGACCCTTGGCGCTGGCGCGCTGGCAGGCCGGGAGCGCCAGCAGCAGGGTGGCAAGGAGGAGTACGGGACGGCTGGGGCGAGCAGGCATTGCGGCCTCCGGCGGGGCGAGGTGTGTCAGGTCAGGCTGCTCTACCTACGCTTGGAACAGCCGATCGGTTCACTTGCGTCACGGGGCTGGCAGCCTGAGCTTCCCTCCGGCGGTTTCCCTCACTTCCGTCCCCCATCGGGGAGGTATTCGTCTCCCATCGCCGGCAGGACGATCTCGGCTTCCAGTCACGACTCGAACACCTGCTCCAGATCACCATCGGTCTGGCCTCCGAGGTGTCGCTGGAGCGCGTGCTCCAGCAGGTCACCGATACAGCGCTCAACTTGATCGGGGCGCGCTACGCCGCCATCGGCGTGATGGCTCCGGATGGGCGCACCCTGGAGAGCTTCACCACCAGTGGGATCGACTCGGCGGCGCGCGAACAGATCGGGCTGCCTCCCAAGGGTCACGGCATTCTCGGTCTGGTGGTGCGTGAGGCGCGGGTGATCCGATTGCCTGATCTCGCGTCACACGCCGAGTCCTATGGCTTTCCGCCCAATCACCCGCCGATGCACTCCTTCCTTGGGGTACCGATCGTGGGGCGGCGGGGGGTGTTCGGGAATCTCTATCTCACCGAGAAACTTGGCGCGGCGGAATTCAACGACGAGGATGAACGCGTCGCGCTGCTGCTCGCCGCGCAGACCGCCGCGGCGGTCGAGAATGCCCGATTGCACGAGGAGAGCGCCCGTCTGCTGGAGGAAGTCCAGCAGCTGCACCGCACCCGCGAACGATTTTTTGCGATGGTCAACCACGAGCTCCGCAATGCGCTGGCCGGCACCTTCGGCTGGGCCGAAATGCTGGTCCGGCGAAAGGATCCGGCGACCGTGCCGCGGGCAGCCGTTGAGGTGCTCGAGTCTGCCGGCCAGGCGGTGGCACTGATCAACGATCTGCTCGACCTCAGCCGCCTCGATGAGGATCGCCTCAAGCCACACATTCAGCCGGTGGAGCCGGGGGCTACGGCCCGCCGCGCGATCGGGATGATGACGCCGCAGGCAAACCTTGCCTCGGTCCGGCTCAAGCTGACGCTGGAGCCCCGGCTTCCCGACTGCGAGACCGACCATCAACGGGTGGAACAGATCCTCGTGAACCTGCTCGGCAACGCCATCCGGCACTCGCCGTCCGATGCGGTGGTGGAGTTGAGCGTCAGCCGGGCCGGGGACCGGGTCGAGTTCGTCGTCCTGGACGAAGGTCCGGGCGTTCCGGAGTCGGAGCTCGAGACGATTTTCGATATCTATGTGACCAAGGCCCCGGAGGAGGCGCGCGGGGTCGGCCTCGGTCTGCCGCTTTCTCGCCGGCTCGCACAACTCCTCAAAGGCAGGCTGCGAGCGGTCGTTCGCCCGGGGCGAGGCGGCTGCTTCATCCTCGATCTACCGGTGGCGAACGGAGCGTGAAGGCATCTTCACGCCGGCTTGGGACGCAGTTCAGCGCCCAGCGTTACCTTGTCATTCTATGAGAGTGCTTGTTGTCGAGGACGACCGGAAGGTCGCCGGCTTCATCGAGATGGGGCTGAAGGAAGAAGGCTACCTCGTCGACATCGCCCCCGATGGCGATGCCGCGACGATTCTGGCGCACGTGAACGACTACGACATCATCCTCCTCGATGTCGTCCTCCCCAAGAAGAACGGCTTTCAGGTTGCAACCGAGCTCCGTCGCGAGGGGCGGAGCACGCCGATCCTGATGCTGACTTCGCGCGATGCAGTCGAGGATATCGTGCGCGGTCTCGATGCCGGGGCCGATGACTATCTCGCCAAGCCGTTCCGCTTTGACGAACTGCTCGCCCGAATCCGCGCACTCCTGCGACGGGGCGGCGCCGAGCGGCTCGCGGTCCTGCAGTATGGACCGCTGATGCTCGATCGGGTGAAGCATTCGTGCAGCTGCGACACCCGTCCGATGGATCTGACGCCCAAGGAGTTCCAGCTGATGGAGTACTTCCTCCTGCACGCCGAGGAGGTCGTGCGTCGGACGACGCTGCTCGAAAAGGTCTGGGATATGCACTTCGACCCGGAGAGCAATGTGGTCGATGTGCACGTCGGCAACTTGCGCCGCAAGATTGAGGAAGCCGCCGGCCGCCCTCTGCTCGCGACGGTGCGTGGCGTCGGCTTCGTACTCCGCGAGACCACTTCGTGAAGAAATCTTCATACTCTTTCCCCGCAGGTTTCATCCTCGGCTGACGATTGTTGCGGCACGATGAACGTGCGCAGCGAGCCGGTTGGCCGCCTGCAACGCTCGCCAAGCCAACGGGGATACCCAATGTCGGCCGAACCTTCCGCTCCCGAACCGACCACTCGTCGAAGCTTCCTCTATCGGGGAGCCGCCGTCCTGGCCATTCCCGCGATGGCGGGTGCGCTGACCGCCTGCAACGACCCCCAAGCCACCGGAGCAGCCGGACAGACAAATGCCACCGCGAAAGGTGCGGCGTCCCCGGCGGCTGCCCCGGTGCTCACCGCGCGGCAGAAGGCCGACAAGATGGACGCGATGCACGAGGCGGGGGTCAAGGCGTTTCCCGCGAAGACGGAGGGGAAGGGGAATGTCCTGATGGCGCCCCGGATGGAGAAGGGGGTGAAGGTGTACGACCTCACCTGCTCCGAGATCGACTGGGAAGTCGAGCCAGGGCGGAAGATGAAGGCGTGGGCATACAACGGTCAGGTCCCCGGGCCGCAGATTCGCGTCCGCGAAGGCGATCGTGTCCGTGTGAACCTCACCAACAAGCTGGAGGAGTCCACCGCGATTCACTTCCACGGGCTCGAGTTGCCGGTTGCGATGGACGGCGTGCCATTCATCACGCAGCCACCGATCAAGCCGGGTGAGTCGTTCACCTACGAGTTCACGGTGCCGAACTCCGGCTCCCATATGTACCACTCACACCACAACGCCACCCGGCAGGTCGGGATGGGTCTCCTCGGCGCCTTCATCGTGGAACCGAAGGACACGCGCCGCGAGCCGAAGGTGGACGGCGACTATGTGATGGTCCTCAACGACTCGGCCCACGGCTACACCCTCAACGGCAAGGGCTTCCCGGCCACCGAGCCAATCATCACCAAGCTGGGTTCGACGGTTCGGATCCGGTTCATGAACGAAGGGATGATGATCCACCCGATGCACTTGCACGGGATCCATATGACCGTGATCGCCAAGGATGGCTGGGATCTCCCCGCCGCCTATCGCTGCGACACCCTGAACATCGCACCGGGGGAGCGCTACGACGTGCTCGTGAAGGCCAACAACCCGGGGACCTGGGCGTTCCACTGCCACATCCTCTCGCACGCCGAGACCGAACACGGGATGTTCGGGATGGTGACGGCGTTGATCGTACAGTAGGGTAGCCGGCAGGCCGGTGCCGACCGCGGTGAAGACCCCGAGTGAGAAGCAGCGTGTGCGGAGGAAGGGATCCTGAAGAACACTTCATCTGATTGCCAGCTTCTCTTCACCTACTCGGTGCCAACCTGTTGCAACGACCGGGAGAGGGTTTCGGGGGCAACGTGGCGACCAGCACACCCATTATGGCGAGTGAAATCGAACGGAAGTTCCTGGTCACTCCTGGCACGTGGCGCCCGGATCCGGCGCGGGGAACCGCATATCGGCAAGGCTATCTGTCGATCGACCCCGCTCGGACCGTTCGGGTGCGGATTGCTGGCGACCTCGGCTTCCTCACCATCAAGGGCCTGACCCGGGGGATCGCGCGACTGGAATTCGAATACCCGATTCCCCTCGCCGACGCCGAGGAGCTGCTGAAGCGCCTCTGCCCTCGGCCGCTGATCGAGAAGCGAAGGTACCGGGAAGCGTATGGTGGCCGGGTCTGGGAAATCGACATCTTCGAGGGTGAAAACACGGGGTTGATTCTGGCGGAAGTGGAGCTTTCATCGGCGCTGGACCCGATCGCGTTGCCGTCGTGGGTTGGGCGCGAGGTGTCGCAGGATCCTCGCTACTACAACTCCAACCTCTCGCGCCACCCCTATTCTGCGTGGAGTGACGACGGGTAGGCTCCGATCGTCAGCGCAGTCTCCGCGTTCACCATCGCCACCAGAGCACTGCCCCGAGTACCGCCGCAGTGCTCGCGAGACCAGCGAAGGCCAGCTGGCGGAAGCCGCGGCCGCCGATCACCACCGAAATGGTCAACTTGCTGAGCGTGTTGGTCAGCATTCCGATCCCGATCCCCAGGGCGGCGTTTCGGACCACTTCGGTTCCACCCGATAGCCGGTTCATCGTCACGGTGAGGGCGTCGAGATCGGCGAGCCCGAACAGGACGGATGAAGCGGCGAGCCCCGACGATCCCCACCTGGCCTGGGCGAAGCGGATGGCGACAAAGGCCAACTCGAATGCGACGGCGAGTTGCAGCGCGGTGCCGAGGCGCAGCGGGCTGCGGGGTTCCTCGGCGGGGGCCTCTACCGAGTCCGAGTTTCGGAGCAACAGCACCGAGGTCGCCGCTCCGATCAGCAGTGCCGGGACGACGAAATAGAGCAGTTGGATCGCGATCGGCGGGTTGAGGGCGAGCGAGATCAGGAAGACCCGGATCGGGAGGATGGTGCAGGCCGCGAGCACGCCGAGTGCAAGTCCGCGCGCGTGCTGCGGCTCGGCGCGTGAGATGCGGGCGAACTGGAGCGTGAGGGCGGTGGAGGAGATCAGCCCGGCGAGGGCGCCGGTCACGCCGTAACCGCGTCCGGGGCCGATGGCGCGGCGCGCGAGGTAGCCGGCGAAGTTGATGCCCGAGAGGAGCAGGACCATTCCCCAGAGGAGGCGGGGCCGGAATCCCCAGAACTGCTCCAGCGGTCCGGCTGGCAGCAGTGGGAGGATGACCAGCGCCAGCACGAGGAACTGCAGCGCTGCGTGCATCTCCGCCTGACCAATCCGCCCGACCAGCCAATGCAGCCGTTGCTTTTCACCCAAGGCGAAGACCACCACTGCGCCGCTTCCCGCGGCGAGCGCGAGGAAGCCCATTCCGGCGAGCGCGCCGAGTCCGACGACCACCAGACCCGCGGCCTCGGTGGTGCCATCGCGGGAGTGGTCGCGACTCCGGACGGAGCGGGCGTAGGCGACGACGTTGAATGCTGCGCCGGCTGCCAGGAGCACGCTGCCGGGGAGGACATTACCGCCTTCGAGCAGCAATCCGGCGATCCCACCGAGCATCCCGAAAAGGAAGAAGGTGCGCAGACCGGCAAAGCGTCGTTGTGGCCCAGCGGCGGGCCCCGACCATTCCCGTTCGGTACCCACGACGAGACCGATGAGGGCGGCGACGGCGAAGTTCGTCACCATCCCGAGCGGGGTGAGTTGGGCGAGTGGCATCAGACCTCCGCTGGGAAGCTTAGTCGACAGACCCCGGCCTCCGATTACTCTTCAGGATGCGTCGCCTTGCCGCCCTGACTCTCCTCACCCTGCAATTGTGGTCGCTGGCAGGGACTGCACTCTGCTCGACGGGGTGTGCCACGGTCACGGCTGCCGGCGACCCCGACTGCCCTGACGCTCTCGCGATGCACGCCGCAGCGACCCCGGCCATTGCGGCTCCGGCCGCGGGAACCACGCTGGCTGAGACGAAGCTTTTCGGCGTGACCGACTGCGCGTTGGGCCCCAGCTGCTCGGTCGTGGGTTTGACCGCCCCCCCGCCTGCTGCGCCTCTGGTCGGCGCGATCCCCAGCCCCGGTGCTCCGGGCTGGGCTCACACCGCGCCCGTGACGATCGAGCGTTCGGCACCGCCGCTCCCCCCTCCCAACAGCTGACCCCGCCCCAACAGCCCTGGTCCTGAACGCAGCCTGCTCGATCCGTCGAGTTGGCACCGATTCAGGATTCCCTGCCGTCGTGGAGCCCAGGCTTCGCTGACGACCGACGCCGTTGCGATGAGGTTCCCGTGCCCGACTCCAGGCAGTCCCGATTGCCGTACCTGCTCAGCTTCACCGTCATCGCGTTGCTCGGCGCGCCTTCGGTGGCCGCGCAGGCTCCGGGTACTCGGTCCGTCACGCTGGTCGAGGTACTGAACGCCGTCGTCGCTGGCCATCCTGCGCTCGACGCATCCCAGGCCCGACTCCGCGCCGCTATCGGTAATCGCTCCGCGGCTGGGGCCCTGAGCAACCCGCTGCTCAGCTTGCAGCGGGAGAGTGGG
>JANLPG010000122.1:0-35882 GCA_031367105.1 Gemmatimonadota bacterium
CTGGGCGCGATTACCGAACTTGATCTGTACCAGTTCACCCGTGATGTCGTACCCGACGGACTTGGTACGGGTCACACCCGCGGCAATGGGATCGAAGACCCCGCTGCACGAGGTGGTCACGCTGATTTCCGGCGCACAGGCCGATCCCAGCGGCACTTGGCCGCCGAAATCGACGAACGAGGTACCGGCGTAGTCATACTGCGCGATCAGCTTGAGGGTACCCGGTGAATCGATCCGGCCGCGGTAGATGCGGTAGCCCTCGACGTCGAACTTGCGATAGTTCGGGTCATACAGCACGTTCGGCACCGGAGCACCGCCGCCCGGGGGGGTCACCGTCGCGGTCTTGGCAATCTGGAAGAAGGCGTCGCCATCGACTTCCGTCTTCGACGGCTTCCAGAGCACGGTGACCTGCTGGTTACCAGGGATCAGGAAGAAGTCTGGCGAATCGGGTGCAAACGGCAGCAGGAACTTGGCGTCGAACACCGCTTGCGCCGTCAGGCCCTTGTCGAGCAGCGAGCCCTTCACCGTCTTCATCTCGCCTTGCTGGACGATACCGTCGTTATTGGCGTCCGTGTAACCGTTGAAACCGGTGAGCGAGTCGATGCGGTTGGCACCTTGCCCCGCCAGCAGCGCCGCGTTGCTCAGGCGGGTTGGATCGCCTGGCTGCACCTTGACGCCGCCGATCTGATAGCCGACCAGCGCCACCGGTGCCGCGTGGATGTAGGCGATCACGATCGACTTCGACTCACCCGGCTTGAGCGAGTCTGGGGAGGCCGACTGGATGATGCGGATGTCGGCCGGCGGATCGGCGAGGACGAAGCAGATGTGGGAAACCGCCACCAGCCCCTGGTTGCAGCTGACTCCCAGATCGGGACCAACATCGCCCGACATATACCGGAAGAGACGGGTGGTGTTCGCTGGGTCCGGGAACGCGCCACCGTTGGTGGTCAGCGAGAAGAGCTGAATCGCGCCCGGGCCACCCGGTGACTTGAGGTACTTCATCCCGACAAAGCCGGCACCGGCGAAGAACGGCTTGCTGAAAATGGCCGGTTCGAAGCGCCAGCCGGGCGGCTGAGAGAAGGTGGCGTCGTAGGCGTAGCCCATCGCGAACGGGAGGTTCACGCTGGCGAAGTTGGAACCGGCGTCGGCGACGTCCGCGTCGGCCGCGAAGGCGGCGTAGAACGGGTTGATGGTGTAACCGCCCGTCGGGAGCAAAATTTTGAACTTGGCGTTGTTGAGTCGCTGGAAGTCCTGTCCGGCCGCGAGCAGCTTCTCCCGGAGGCCAGGACGGATCGCGGCATAGTCGGCCGGATTGACCGACGTGACGTTGTAGAAGGTGATGATGAAGTAGAGGATGTCTTCGTTGCCGGCGGGATAGTTCCAGCCGAGGCCACGATACTCCGCCACGATACCGAGCGGGTGCGGGCGGCCAGCGTTCAAGCCCGGATCGCCTTCCCACGTCAGGAACCAGACGTCACCCTGTGACGCGGAGAGCCGATTGCGGAGGAGCGGATCGAACAGCGCCTCGCTGGTGTCGCCCTGCGGGACGAAGCCGTACGCCGGCCAGCTGGCCACGTCAACGTCACTGGTGGCGTTGAAGAGGTCGGTGAGGCCGATACCGTGCTCCGTGGTGCCCTTCGGATCGAAGAAGAAGGCACCAGTGGTGTCGCCACCCCACGGGTTGGTCGGTTTGGCGCCCTTGATGATGCCGGACACCTGCAGGCCGGAGTTGAACATGTACTGGTTGGCTGTTCCCCTCGGCCAGAATCCGCCGCCGATGGTGGACGAGTTGGTCGAGTCAACGCCGACGAGACCGCCGGTGCTGAGGCCGTAGGCCACTCGATTGATGGTCATTGCGCCGAGGGAACCGGCGAAGAGCCGGAACCGCGATCCCGGCCTGGCGCCTGGCGCCGGGCCTGCTGCAGCCGGACTCGGCAGTGTCGTTACTGCCGCGAGCGCGAACAGCAGCGTCGCGATCCTGCCCCGCTTACCACGCAGTGAATGCATTGCGACCTCTCGAAAATGGAAACTGGCGTCCGGAGCGGGACGGACGGGCGAGAGCGCCCGTCCACCCCACCCAGGGCGAAGCGTGGATCAGAAACTCACTTCCATACCGAAGCGGACGATCCGGCCAGCGAACGCGAAGCGTGACACGTGGTACGTGCCCTTCCGGAAATTGTTCGACGCACGGTGTTGTTCGGCGAGCGTGTAGATCCCATCGCCATTGCCGAAGCGTTGTTCCGACGTGCGGTAGTAGTAGCAGATCGGCGACGACGCGTTGCCCGACGGATCCTGGTAATTCGCGCAACCGGCGTTGGAGGAGGGCAACGTGATGGCGCCGGTGCCGATGTTGTAGGCACCGTTGGCCTTCGTGAAGGTGGCGAAGGACGTCGAGTCCGCCGTCCACGCACGCTCCTGCGAGATGGTGTTCACGGTGCTGCCAGTGGTGGTGAACACCGCCCCGATATTTTTCAGGTTGAGCAGGTTGCGTCCATCGACGTAGGCCGTCAGCTCGAGCTTGCCGAGAGCGAAGCCCTTGGTCGCCCGGAGGTTGAACTCCCGGTAAGCCGGCAGCCGCGCCGCGTTGAAGTCACCCGCGAGTTCCCGACCGCAGGGAGATCCCGAGATGACGTTGATCGACCCCTCGTCGGCCCCGCAGCGCGTGTAGGGCGTGCCCGAGGCGTAGCGGAAGGTGGTGTACAGGCCGACCCGCTTCATAATCGCGCCGACCACGGTGCCCTGCTTGAAGTCGGCCGGGAAGTTGAAGGCCGCCTGGCCCGCGATGTTATGCGGACGGGATGACCCGATCGGTTGCGCCGCCTGCGGGGGGGGGGTATTGGAGCCGCCCAGACCAGAAATGATGCGCGACCCGAAGGTGATGAAGGAGAACGGGTCCGAGCCAGTGTTGCGGGCATCCTGGTACGAGTAGCTCAAGACACCATTGAAGATGTTCCCGAAGCGGCGGTCGAGCCGGAGGTCCAGACCACGCGTGTTCCCGAAGTCCTGGTTGACCGTGAGCCGGATGTCGTTGCGATCGTTGCCGATCGGGTCGGTCAGCGCGATCAGCCGACCGGCCGGGTTCGCCAGATTGTCCTTGTTGTACACCGCGACGTCGAGCACCATATCGTCGCTGAACGCGTGGCGCAGCCCGAACTCGAACAGGATCGACTTACCGAAGTCGAGGTCGGAGCCGTAGTTGTTGTTCGTATTGGTGATCGAGAGGTCGGTGTTGGACCCGAACAGCAACACCGAGAAGTCCGGCTGCTGCACCTGCTGCGCGTAGGAGAGCCGGAAGTTGGTCCGCTCATTCACCGGAAACGCGACCTGCACGTGCGGCGAGAGGTAGTGGTGACTCTTGTATGGCTCGAGGAAATTCGACAGCGTCTCGGGAGTGAAGCCCGGCGCCGAGGAGATGCGCGGGAAGTCCTTCCACTTGCTGGCACCGACGTCGAAGAAGTCATAACGCAGGCCGCCCACGAGGACCACGTCCCCGAGGTCGAGACGATCCTCGGCGAACATATTGTAGCGCGTCGGCTTCGCCAGCCAGATGTCGGAGAAGGCCTGGGCGGTCCCACCAACGTTGTAAGTGGACGTCGTGGACTTGGTGTATTCGCCACCAATCTTGAGGCGGTTGTAGCGATCGAGCTGCCAGTCGAGCGTCGCCTTGCCGATGGTACGGTTCTCCGATGCGGTATTGAGCACACCCGGAGCCCCGCCGCCGCCGTTGGCCGACTGACCGACGCCATCCGGGAGGACGTTATTGTTGCTGGTGTTGCCGTAGAACGTCTGACCCTGATACTGGGAGGTGTTGCTGCGATCGTAGATGGTGTAGGCGGTGTTCGACTGCTGCAAGCGGTAGTTCCGCACCAGCGCATCGTTGACCGGGAACTCGTTAAAGCCATACTGGAACTTGAAGTCCTTCAGCAGCCAGCCGTTGAACGGGTTGCGGCTGCTCTCCTCCGACGCGGCTGTCAACGACGAGTTGATCGCGCGGTCCCACTGATACGACAGGAAGGCATCAAACGCGATGGCGCGCGAGGCCGACTTGCTCAGTACCTGGTTCCAGGCCAGTGTGGCGATGTTGTTCCGGGTGCGGGTGCCGCCCGTCGCATCTCCGCCGCGCTGGCCTCGGTTCTGGTTGCTGCTGCTCCCGAACGCGAGCACGAGGCGCGAGCCCTGGCCGAAGACGTAGTGGAGGTTGCTGGTCAACTGCATATTCGTCGAGGGGGAGTACGGATTGCGGTTGCCGTGACACTTGAAGCCGTAGTTGTTGCGCATATCGGGGTCGGAGGCATTGGCCACCAACGAGTCGGAACATTCGCCACGGAACATCGCGTACTTGTAGACCCCGACGTAGGTGGTATCGGATGTTGCCGAACCGCGGGTTCTCGGCACGGCGTAGGTGGTGTCGAGGCCGACTCGCACGAAACTCGGGACCTGCCACCCCTGATACCCACGGGAACTGGAGCGCTGACCCTCGAGGGCGCCACCCACGAAGAACCTGAGGTTCTTCGTAATCGGGCCACCGAGCGAGGCCTGCAGCCGGTTGAATCCGTTGGAGAAGCGCTGGCCCGAAAACTCGTCGGTTTCGTAGCCGACGTTGCCAGCAAAACGGCTGCCGCCCTTCTTGGTCGTGATGTTGATCACGCCGCCCTGCGCATTGCCGAACTCGGCCGAGGCGGCGCCGGTGGTGATCGAGGCGTCCTCGAACGTATTGGTGGCAATCGAGGGGCTACCCAGGCCACGGCCGGAGCCGGTCCCGCGGTTGCCCGGTTGGACCGGAACACCGTTGACGTAGGTGCTGTTGTCGTCCGAGCGGCCACCGCGCACCGAGAGCGAGCCACCACCGGGAGATGCCGAAACACCCGGCTGCAGCGCGAGCACGTTGTTGATGCGGTCGATCGGCAGCTTGTCGGCGAAGGCGCCGTCGACCAGTTGCTTGGAGGTGACCTGGTCGCGCGGCACCAGCGCGTTGACGGCGCCAACGACGGTGATCTCCTGCACCTGAACCGCGGTCTGCTCCAGGGTGATGTCCTGGGTGATGGTCTGACCGGAGATCATCTTCACGTTGGTGACTTCTTTCGGCTTGTAGCCGACGTAGGACACCCGAACCGAGAGATCGCCTGCCGGTATGTTGTTGATGAAGTAGTACCCTTGCGGGTTGGCCGTGGCGCTGGCCGTACTTCCGACGATGACGATGCGCGCGTTGGCGATGGGCTGGCCGCCCTGATCACGAACACGCCCCTCGAGCTTGCCAGTGGACTGGGCCACGAGCGCCGAGGCGCCGAGCCCGGTTACCACTGCCGCCAGCGCGACTGCGCGCACCGAACGTGCGAGGGCCTTCACAACAGTTTGCTTCATGGAACCGTCCTCCGAAGGCGAGAGCACAGAGAGACTGACTTCACCTGCTGAGATATTCCTCGGAAACCCACGCACCGCCTGCCTGCGACGGAGATTCTGCCACATGGGAGAGCGCCCGAGGAGGCGCCCAAAGCGACACGAACGTCGCGGGAATCGCGACGACCGGTCACGAAAACCGTAATTGCCGGTCTGCGGTCGGTCTATGTGGTGATAACGTGATGGATATTCCCGGCGGGTTGCTGGGTTGGGAAGAATATGCCCGCGCTTCGGACGGGTGTCAAGCAACTGTCACCGAACCGCCGCAATCGCCCGGGATTCGCGTAACCGGGTGGAACGCAAGGAGATGCTGGCATCGGAGGAGACGGCTTCATTCCCCCCCTCCAGCTCCCGAAGCGGACGTGACCAGCGTTCGTTGCAGCTCCCCCGGCGTCACCATCAACCCCGCCGTACCCCAATACAAGTTGACCTCACTGCGCACCCCGAAGTCGCCCGGCAGATAGATCCCTGGCTCAACCGAGCAGCCCGTGCCCGGCAGCAGAGTCCGGTCGTCGTGGGTCTCGTAGTCGTCGAGGTGGGGCCCGGAGCCGTGCAGATCGCGGTCGATACTGTGCCCGGTCCGGTGGACGAACCACTCCCCGAAGCCGGCCCGCTCGATCACCTCACGCGCCGCCCGATCACCGCGATAACCGGGGACCGGCTCCCCGGAGGCGACCAGCCCCCGCAGGGTCGCGATCGCTGCATCGCGGGCGTCGCGCACCGTCTGCCACACCTGCTGCACCCGCGCGGGCACGGCGTTCCCGCTGAAGCCCATCCAGGTCTGGTCGGCAAAGACCGCCCCCTCCCGCATCCCGCCCCAGAGATCGAGCAGGATCACCTCGTCGCGCCCGAGGGCCCTGTCGTGGCCGGGCTGGGGCTCGTAGTGCGGGTTAGCAGCATTGGGACCGAAGCCGACGATCGGGTGGGTGGTGAGGTACATCCCGGCCCCTTCCATCGCCTGGACCACCTCCTGTTGCATCGCGCTTTCGCGGTACCCCGTCCCGCCCAGCTCGACCGCCTTCGTCAGCGCGGCCAAGGCAATCCCCCGCAGCAACTCCGCCGCCTGGAGATGTTCGGCCAGCTCCGCCGCCGACCAGGTCGCCGCGAATTCGGTGACCAGCTCCCCGCTGGGGACCACCCTCACTCCGAGCGACTCGAGCAGGTCGATCACTCCCCAGGGGATCCGGTCGAGGTACGGCACCGCATCCCGGGCCGAGATTTCCATCGCCGCGATCTTGCCGCCCACCACCGCGGTCAGTGCGGCGTGCAGCTCGGCGTGACGGGAGTAGGGGAGAATGGTCCCATCGAATGCGGCGAACGGCTGCAGCTCGATCCGATGCACGATCGCGGTGATCGGACCCTGACGCGGGACCCAGACGAAGAGCCTTCGTGTCGCCAGCTTCCCGCCCGGAAGCAGCTGCTGCGCGACCGGGTTGCAGCCGTGAAAATCGAACAGCAGCCAACCGTCGGCACCGATCCGCTCCAGGGCAGCGCTGAGTCGGCTACGGTCGATTGCGGCGAGTCCGATCATTGGTAACCCTCTCCCCTGGCGGCGAGCCAGCGACAGCTTCGGTCGCCGCGTCCGCGGCAGGATTCGTGGACCATCGCCCCCTCGAAACCGGCCACCAGGCGTAGCAATTCGGCGAACGCTGCCGAGTAGAACTGACAGCCGAGGCCATCTTCACGCGCGCGGAGCCCCAGCGAGTCAGCGGTCTCCGCGCGCGCCAGCCCACCTTCGGAGCGCAGCTCGATCAGCAGCCAGCGGCGGGCGAGCCGGCCCGCGGACCGCAGTCCCATCGTTGTCCCGAGTTTTCCCGGCGCCGCCGCGACCAGGGCGCGCGAGCCCACGCCCAGTCGCCGAGCGGCATAGCGGGCGGCTCGCCGACCGGCGTCGGCGTAGACCAGTGCCGCATCGGGGCGGCGCCCCACCAGTCGAAAAACGGCGAGCGCTTCGTCCTCGGGGAGATCGCCCCCGGCATCGGCCCGTTCCCGGTACCGGACGACCTGCGCCGCCACCGTGGGCGAGAGGCCGAGCCGCTTGGCAGCGAGCTCGTGCTCGAGCGCACCGAGGCCGTCGTCCGGTGGCGTATCGATGTTCTGCACGGCCTCGAGCAGAGCGAGCGGCAGGATGGCTGGGGTGGTGGGCATTCGGGGGATCAACGTAACCAGAATGCGTCGCGGTCGTGAAGCTGGCTCGTCGCCCCGACGCCACGGGGTCACCCGCCGGGGGGTGCGCTTACCTTCCCTGATGACCGAGACGCTCGCTCCGGCCGCCTTCGAAGACGAAGCGCTGCCGCACCTCGATACCCTGTACCGGGTAGCCCTCCGACTGACCGGCGATCCGGCCGCGGCCGAAGATCTGGTGCAAGACACGATGCTCCGTGCGCTGCGGGGCTGGAAGTCCTTCCGGCCCGGCTCCAATGCCCGGGCCTGGCTGGTCACCATTCTCCGCAACCAGTTCATCAACGGGTACCGTAGCCGGAAGCGGGCCCCGCAGGCGGTGGATATGGAGGCGATTCCGGAGCCCCCGGACCCCGGAAATCCGGACCCCGAGGGTCGCTTCTTCCGTGAGCTGGTGGATGAAGAGGTGCTCGCGGCCGTCGATGCCCTCCCGACCGATTTCCGTGAGGTCCTGGTCCTGAGCGATATGGAGGGACTCCCCTACGCCGACGTCGCGGAGGCGTTGGGGATCCCGGTCGGCACGGTCAAGTCACGACTGTTCCGGGCTCGGCGGATCCTTCAGGGGCGTCTCCGACGTTATGCCGAGGAGACGGGACTCCTCCCGTCCGGGGGAGCGGAGCAATGACCGGATTGTCGTTTGATTGCCAGGCGGTACTCGATCGGCTCGACGCCTACCGCCTGGGCGAGCTCACCCCGGCCGAGACGGATGCGCTCTGCGCCCACCTCGCCGAGTGCCGGCAATGCCTTTGCGTTGAAAAGCACGAGCAGGCGCTGCTCGAGCGCTTGCGGGCCACCTGCCGTAACTGCTGCCCCGAGGAGCTGCGCCAGCGGATCCTGAAGCAGTGCAGCGAGCCGGGTCGGCAGAGTGAGTGATCGGAGCGAAGTGCTGGTGGTGGGTGGCGGTCCGGCCGGGAGTGCCACCGCGCTCCACCTTGCCCGGGCCGGACGGCAAGTCGTCCTGCTCGACCGCGCCGCCTTCCCCCGCGACAAGGCCTGCTCGGAATACCTCTCACCCGAATCGGTGCGCCATCTCGATGCCCTCGGCGTCCTGACCGGGCTCGATGCGCACGGCGCCTCCGCGCCCCTCCTCGGCACCAACGTGACGGCGGCCAACGGCGCCGCCCTCGAAGGCCGCTTTGCCGAGGCTGGTGGCACGCCATTCCGTCCCACCGGACTCTCCCTGCCGCGCCGGGTGCTCGATGCCACGCTGCTCGAGGCAGCGCGCCAGGCGGGGGTGCGCGTGGTGGAGCGCACCACCGTGCTCGATCTGGTCCGCGAGCAGGGCGGAGTCGTGGGGGTGTCTTGCCGAGACGCCGACGGCGTGGGTGCCCGCTACGCTGCGCGCGTGGTCGTGGGCGCCGACGGCCTCGGAAGCAGCGTGGCACGGAGAACCGGACTGCGCCGGCAGGGGTGGCTCCGGCGCACTGCCTTCGTGGCGCACGTTGCCGACGTTGCTGGACTCGGTGGCGCCGCCGATATGCACGTCGGACGCCGCGGCTATGTCGGCCTGAACCCGATGGGTGGTAACATCACCAACGTGGCACTGGTCGTACCGACGCGTGAGGTGCTGGCTGCACGTGGCGACGCGACCGCGTTCTTCTTCGAACGGCTGGAGCAATTTCCCGGGGTCCGTGGCCGCATCGACCGCAGCAAGCTGGTGCGCGAAGTTCTGGTCACCGGACCGTTCGATGCGATGTCGCGTCGGAGTGTGACCGACGGGGCGCTGCTGGTGGGCGATGCCGCCGACTTCTTCGATCCGTTCACGGGAGAAGGGATCTGCGCCGCACTTGCCGGAGCCGAACTCGCCGCGAGCGTGCTCCATCTCGCGCTGGCGCAGCCGGGCCCGCTGACCGCCGCTCGTCTGGCGCGCTATCGCACCCTCCGTCGGCAGCGCTTTCTCGGCAAATGGATCGTGGAGCGGCTGATCGGGTATGCGATGCTGACACCCGCCCTCTTCGACCGGGCGGTGTCGCGCCTGGAACGACGCGGAATGGCCGATACGCTGATCGGCGTCACCGGCGACTTCGTTTCGCCGTGGCGGGTTCTCAACCCCGCCTTCCTGACGAAGATGGTCATCTAACCGGACTTTCCGGTGACACTCAGCCGATTGCAGGAGCTATGGACCCGTTTGAATTCCGGCAGATGTGCGGTCGCTTCGCGACTGGCATCACCGTGATCACCGCCCTCGACGCACAGGGGTTGCCTGGTGGAATGACCGCCAACTCCTTCGCGTCGGTGTCGCTCGACCCACCGCTGGTGTCGGTTGGGATCGACCTGAGTGCCTCCATCCACGAGGTGCTCCTGAATGCCCCGCATTTCACGATCAACATCCTGGAAGCCCACCAGGAGGCTCTCGCGCGCCGCTTCGCCAGCGGGCTCGTCGACCGATTCGAAGGGGTTCGCTGGCAGCGCGGTCACGCTGATCAGGTGCTGATCGACGGTGCCCTCGCCCACATCATCTGCGAGCGCTGGGCGACAATTCCGGCGGGCGATCACACCATCCTGATCGGGCAGGTCATCGGCGGTGCCGCCGCCGACCACGGTCGGCCGCTGCTCTACTACCGTGGCGGCTACGCCGATCCCGACCTGCTGTGACGCAGTGAGCAGAATCGCAGCGTCACCGATCGGCAGCGAGACTCTCGACGATCCCGCCACCGACCCTCAGCTGGTCGTTCGGATGCTGCGCGACATCGCACGCACCAATCGCTGGTTTGGCGGCACCGCCACCGTACACGCCGGCCTGGCCCGCCTCATCGACCCGGCCGATCGGGGGCGATCATTCTCGCTCTTCGATGTCGGAACAGGTGCCGGTGACCTCCCCCTGGATGCGACGCACTGGCTGGCGGGTCGCGGCATTGCGCTGCGCCCGCTTGGGCTCGAGCGCATTCCGGCCGCGGCACGACTCGCGCGAAGTGCCGGGGTCCCGACGCTCCTCGGCTGCGCCAGTGCGCTCCCGCTCGCCGACCGAAGCGTGGACCTCGTGCTGGTCAGCCAAGTGGCGCACCACCTCGACGATGAGGCGGTGGTGCGCTTGTTCGCCGATTGCACCCGCATCGCACGCCGCGGCGTCATCGTCGCCGACCTGCGCCCCTCGCGCTGGGCCGAGCTCGCCTTCCGGATCGGCGGCGCCGTGCTTGGCCTGCATCGGGTGACCATCCTCGATGGCGTCACCTCACTACGCCGTGGCTTCACACCGTCGCGACTCGCGAGCCTCGTCGCGCGGGCGCACCCACACGCGACCCAGCTTCACACCCTGCCGTTCGCGCGCATCCTGGCGTGCTGGAGAACCGATCAATGATGCGCGTAGTGGATTACCGGTTGGTCCGCGCGGCGCCGGAGGCGGTCTGGCCCCACGCTGTTGCGGTGGAGCGGTGGCCGCAGATTCTCCCCCACTACCGCTGGGTGACCCGTCGATCGGGCGTCCCGGCCGGTGAAGGTGTGGTCGAGATGTCGGCGTGGCGACCGTTCGGTCCGCTCCGCTGGCCAACCTGGTGGCTGTCGCAGATGTGGGTCGACGCGACCCGTCGAGAGATCCGTTATCGCCACATCGGTGGTATTACGACGGGGATGGACGTCCTCTGGACCATTACTCCCGCTGCCGAAGGATGGAGCGACGTGACCATCGTACACACCTGGGAAGGCCCGCCGTGGCCGCTGATCCGCCGCCCCGCAGCGGAGCTGGTGATCGGGCCGGTGTTCGTGCACGGGATCGCCTGGCGCACGCTGGCCGGAGTGGCACAGGCTGCCGAGGCGGCGCGGTGAAGCGTCGTGTCGTGGTCACCGGACTCGGACTCGTCACGCCGATCGGCATCGGCAAGGAAGCGGTGTGGCAGCGGCTGCACACGGCGGAATCGGCGGTGGCGACCATCGCACGATTCGATTCCTCGCCGTTCCGCTCGCACATCGCCGCCGAAATCAACGATTTCGATGCCGTCGCGATGCTCTCTGCCAAGCAGGCCCGGCGCACCGATCGCTGTTCACAGCTGGCGCTGGCGGCAGCGCGCCTTGCTCTGGAGGACGCCGGACTCGAGCTGTCTGGTGAGTCGCCGGACCGCGTCGGGGTGATGATGGGGACGGCGCTCGGCGGCATCGGTTTCGCCGAGCAGGAGAACACCAAGTATGTGCAGGGTGGCGCGCGCAACGTCGACCCGCTGTTGGCGCTTACCGTCTTCGGCGGGGCGGTCTCCTGCAATATCGCCATCACACACGGCATCTCGGGGCTCAACTCCACCAACGCGATGAGTTGCGCCTCGGGGACGCTCGCGATCGGCGAGGCGTTTCGCGCGGTGGCAGGCGGGCAGGTCGATGTCGTCCTCGCTGGCGGCAGTGAGGCACCACTCTACCCGCTCTGTTACGGTTCGTTCTCGCTGATCCGAGCAATGAGCACTCGCAATGACGACCCGGCGACGGCGTCACGCCCATTCGATCGCGGGCGCGATGGCTTCGTCATGGCCGAGGGCGCCGCCCTGCTGGTGATCGAATCACTGGATCACGCGGTGGCGCGCGGTGCCCGGATCTACGCCGAAGTGGCGGGCTACGGCCTCACCAACGACGCCCACCATATGACCCAGCCACGCCCCGACGGTCGGGAAGCGATCCGGGCGATGCGCCTGGCACTGAGCGAGGCGGAGTGCGCGCCAGAAGATGTCGCGTGGGTCAACGCGCACGGTTCGTCGACGACACTCAACGACGGCACCGAGGCTCGGGCCATCCGCGAGCTGTTCGGCGAGCACACCGACCGGCTTCCGGTGAGCGGCACCAAGGGTTGGCACGGCCACGCCCTCGGGGCGAGTGGGGCGATTGAAACCGCGATCTCCTGCCTGGCGATCGAGCGGAGCTGGATCCCCACCACACTCAACTGCCGCGACCCCGATCCGGCCGGACAGCTCTGCCACGTCCCCGAGGGAGGACTCGCGCTGCGGCCGAGTGCGGTGCTGAAGAATTCCTTCGGCTTCGGTGGCAGCAATGCGACGCTGCTGCTTCGCGCTCCGGCGATGTAGATTCGCCGGACCGCGCAGAGCGGCTCCGCGACTCACTCCAGCCCAGGTCCCGCAATGCCATCTCTCGCCCGCCGCGCCGTCGCCGAAGTCTACGGCACCTTCGCACTCGTCTTCTTCGGCTCTGCTGCGGTCGTGATGGAGTCGTTCCCCTCGGCCCACTATGGCCTGATGGGCATCGCGCTGATTCACGCCGTCGTGCTCTCCGTCGCGATCACCGCCACGATGGCGATCTCGGGGGGCCACCTGAATCCGGCGGTCACCATCGGACTCTGGTCGACGCGCCGGATCTCGGCGCAGGACAGCTTCGTGTACATCACCTCCCAGCTGGCAGGTGCCCTCCTGGCGGCGGTGGCCGTGCGGTCGATGTTCCCGGCCGGTGTCGCAAAGTTTGTCCTCTGGGGCACGCCCACGATCAACTCCAGCATCACCTTCACGATGGCGATCGCGTTCGAGGCGTTGCTGACCTTCTTCCTGATGTCGGCGGTGATGGGGACGGCGGTGTCGAAATCGGCACCGAAAGTCGGCGGATTCGCCATCGGTCTCACGCTGCTCTTCGCGATGATGATCGGCGGGACCTTCACCGGCGCCGCACTGAACCCCGCGCGCGCCTTTGGCCCCGCCGTTATCAGCGGAAACCTCGATTCACTCGGCGCCTACTTCATCGGGCCGATCCTCGGCGCGCTAGTGGCGGCGCAGCTCTGGGATCGGGTCCTCCTGCGCGGGGAGTCGCGGGAGTAGTTCCCGCCGCGCCGAGCGCGGCGCGGACGGATGCCGGCGGCGCTCAGTGATGTGCGCGACGCACCAGCGAAATCGCATACCCGACCACGATGATTGCCGCGATCACGTAGGCCGCAATCGCATAGCTGCCATTATCCGGCATCTGTCATCTCCCGCGCAATGCGACGCGCACCGATCCCGTAGCGCGCCGTGACGAAACCGATGTACATCACCGTGAAGACGGCGAACGACGTCAGGAAGGTGCGCAGCATCACCAGGGGAAGTGCGGGCTTGTCGGTCCGCACCACCACCGGTTGGGGATGGGTAGTGTTGAAGAGATAGACCGTCAGGTGGATGAACGGGACCAGCAGCATTCCCATGATCGCCACCACCGCCGCGTATCGGGCCCGCTCCGCCGGATCGCGGACCGCGGAGCGGAGGGCGAAGTAGCCGGCGAACAGCAGGAACTCGATCAGCGAGAAGGTGAGCCGTGCATCCCAGGTCCACCACGCGCCCCAGATCGGCTTCGCCCAGATCGGCCCCGTCGTCAGCAACACCAGTGCGAACGCCAGCCCGACCTCGGCCGATGCCTCGGCAAAGGTGTCGAATCGCTCATCCTTGAGGAGCAGGTAAAGGAGCGAGGCGATCCCCGCGAAGACGAACGCCATCTCGGAGGCATACGCCGCCGGCGGATGGATGTAGAAGATTTTCTGCGCCAGCCCCTGGAATCGCTCCGGGGGGGTGAAGCGCCAGGCCATCAGGTAGACACCCGCCAGCCCGAGCAATCCGGCGGATGCAATCACCAGCCCGCGACGGATGTTCCGTTCGGCCCGTTCCAGCGCAGTCATCATTCGTCCACCACCACCGGGAAGAGCAGGTTGGCGAGCACCAGGAAGGCAAGATCGTACAACGCCAGCAATCTAAGCCAACCCCACAATTCTCCCATCGGTCGCCCGGCCAGCAGCCGCAGCGTGGCTTCGCTCGCAGCAAAGACCGGCGGGATCATGAACGGGAGCAGCAGCACCGGGAGGAGCAGTTCTGCGAACCGGGTGCGGACCGCCATTGCCGAGAAGAGCGTCCCAACGGCGGTGAAGCCGATCGCGGCGAGGACCGCGACTCCGGCGACGGCGATCAGGGCCAGCGACGGCGTGACGTTGAAGAAGAGGATCCAGAGCGGAAAGGCGATCGCCTGGACGGTGAGCACGAAGGCGAGATTGGCCAGCCACTTCCCCCAGAAAATCGCTTGCCGCGCCACCGGCGCCAGCAGGATCCCCTCCAGCGCGGAATGCTCCCGTTCCAGCAGAAAGGCGCGATTGAGCGCGACCAGGGCCGAGAGGGCGAGCGTGACCCAGAGCACACTCGGCGCGATGGCGGCGAGCGGCACACTCGCGGGATCGCGCGCGAAGACAAAGATCAGCAGCACCAGGATCGCGAAGAGCGTCGCAGTGAGGAGTGCCGTCTTGTGGCGCCACTCGATCCGGAGATCCTTCCTCGCGATGGCCAGGGCGGCGTGCAGGGTGCTCACGAGGCGATCGCCCGCGCGTAGGTGACCCGGAACTCCTCAAGAGAGTCGGGACGCGGCAGGTCGAGTACCAGGCGACCCGCCAGCAACACGACCACCCGGGTCGCGGGCAACCACGCTTCCCCGGGCTCGTGGGTGACGCAGATCACCGCTCGGCCGGCGGTCCGATCGGCGGCGATCCGGTGACGCAACTCGGCGGCGGCGGCGGCGTCGAGGCCGGTGAACGGCTCATCGAGGAGCAGCAGCGCTGGGTGATGCAGGGTGGAGCGCGCGATCGCCAGACGCTGGAGCGTGCCGCGCGAGAAGCCGGCGACCGGGGTGTCGGCCCATCGCATCAGTCCGACCGCTCCCAGGGCATCCTGTACCCGCGCTTCGACGCCGTCGAGTCCGTGCAACGCCGCCGCGAAACGCAGGTTCTCACGCGCCGTGAGGTCGTCGTACACGAACGCGTGGTGTGAGAGGAGTCCCAGCCCGGCGCGGGCCAGCGGGTCGGAGTGGACGTCGCGCCCCGCGACCAGGATGGTACCGCGCGTCGGGCGGGCGAGGCCGGCGATGCAACGCAACAGGGTGGACTTCCCCGCCCCGTTCGGCCCGAGCAGGAGGACGACCTCGCCCGCCGTCACCTGCAGATCGACCCCCCGGAGCGCCACGACGGGGCCGAACTTGCGCTCGACCCCTTGGGCGAAGACCAGCGGGGCAGCGTCGCCCATCATACGGAGCCGACTGTGAAGGGCATCGCCGGAAGATAGGGCGAGCCGGACCGAAGCGAGAGGGGAACGCAGTGCGGCCGCGGGAAAAGTCGCTCCGGACGGGCCGTCAGCGGCGAGTGATCAGCGGCTGCGAGGTGCGAAGACGAAGAGGTCGTCGAGCTTGGTGAGGACCAGCAGGAACTCGAGCTCGGCCCCGACGCCGCGCAGGACGATCTCCTGACGACGGTCGGCGGCGTGCCGCTGGACCATCACCAGGGCGCCGAGACCCGAGGAATCGACCTCCCGCGTGCCGCCCAGGTCCACCACCAGCTGGCCCGCTCCCTCGGCCATTTCGTCGAGCAAGGCATTGGCCGACACGCGAAAGGATTCGCGGGTCGACAATCCAAGACTCTCGGGAGCTAGCAGCACCCGCATAGGCGGTTGCGCGGTGGACACGGTCAAAGGGCCTCCAGCCCGGAAATTCGTCATAAGTGGAATCAGCAAGGGCCTTGCCACCGGGCTTCGACACCATCTCGTCAAGTAATTGGTCGGCGCGGGTGTGGCGCGACAGCCGCAGTAGATTGAGAGAAACCCCTTCCGGAATCCCGACGCCGATGACCGATCAGCTCGATACCCTCCTGAACGAGGAGCGCCGATTCCCGCCGCCGGCCAGCTTCTCAGCCGATGCCGTCGGCAGCCCGGCTCTCTACGCCGCCGCCGCCGAAGACCGCCTTGGGTTCTGGGAAACGCAGGCGCGAGCGCTGGAGTGGTCCCGCCCCTGGGAGAGCGTCCTGGAGTGGTCGCCACCACACGCCAAGTGGTTCTCCGGTGGCCAGCTCAATGTTTCGGTCAACTGCCTCGATCGCCACGTCCGGAGCGGGAAGCGCAACCAGGCGGCCCTCCTCTGGGAAGGGGAGCCGGGCGACCGGCGCGTGCTCACCTACTGGGAGCTGTACCGCGAGGTCGGGCGCGCCGCGAACGCACTCCGGGCACTCGGAGTCAAGCGCGGCGACCGGGTTGCGATCTATCTCCCGATGGTGCCCGAGGCGGCCATCGCGATGCTCGCCTGTTCCCGGATCGGTGCGATCCACTCGGTCGTCTTCGGGGGGTTCTCCGCCGAATCGCTGCGCGATCGCATCAACGATGCGGAGGCGGTTTGCTGCATCACCGGCGATGGCGGCTACCGGCGCGGAACGGTGATCCCGCTCAAGCGCTTTGCCGACGAGGCCCTCGCGGAATGCCCGACCATTCGCTCCTGCCTCGTGGTGCATCGCGGCGGGGGAATCGACGCAACCCACTGTCCGATGACCGAAGGGCGAGACCACTGGTGGCATCGCGCCCTCGAGGCGCAGCCCGCCGACTGCCCGCCGGAGGCGATGGAGGCGGAGGATCTGCTGTTCATTCTGTACACCTCGGGCACCACCGGAAAGCCAAAGGGGATCGTGCACACCACCGGCGGCTACCTGACCCAGGTCGCGGCCACGACCAAATACGTCTTCGACCTCAAGGGTGACGACGTCTTCTGGTGCACCGCCGACATCGGCTGGGTGACCGGGCACTCCTACGTGGTCTACGGGCCCCTCGCCAACGGCGCCACCATCGTGATGTACGAGGGGGCGCCTGACTGGCCCGAACGGGATCGCTTCTGGGAGATCTGCGAACGCTACGGCGTCACCGTGTTCTATACCGCGCCGACTGCGATCCGCGCGTTCATGAAGTGGGGGACGTCGCACCCTGCCGGGCACGACCTCTCCCGCCTTCGGCTGCTGGGCACCGTGGGCGAGCCGATCAATCCCGAGGCGTGGATCTGGTACCACGAACAGATCGGCGGTCAGCGTTGCCCGATCGTCGATACCTGGTGGCAGACCGAGACCGGCGGGATCATGCTGACCCCACTCCCCGGCGTGGTGACGACCAAGCCAGGTTCGGCGACGATTCCCTTCCCTGGAGTGGAGATCGAGCTGGTGGACGTCACCGGAAAACCAGTGGCGCTGGGCGGTGGCTTCCTCACCATCACATCACCGTGGCCAGGAATGTTGCGCACGATCTATCGCGACGATGCCCGCTACCGGGAGACCTACTGGAGTCGTTTCCCTGGGCGCTATTTCGCCGGCGACGGCGCCAAGGTCGATGCCGATGGCTACTGGTGGATCCTTGGCCGGGTCGATGACGTGCTCAACGTTGCTGGACATCGTATCGGCACAATGGAGGTCGAGAGTGCGCTGGTCGACCACCCCTGGGTGGCGGAGGCCGCCGTCGTCGGCAAGGCGCACGAGATGAAGGGTCAGGGGATCGCCGCGTTCGTGACCCTGAAGGAGGGGCACGCACCGAGTCCGTCATTGCGGGACGAGTTGCGGGAGCACGTCGCGAAAAAAATCGGTGCGATTGCCAAACCCGATGACATTCTGTTTTCGGCCGACCTCCCGAAGACCCGCTCGGGCAAGATCATGCGGCGCCTGTTGCGCGACATCGCGGAGGGGCGCGCGTTGGGCGACACGACGACCCTCGCCGACCCGAACGTGGTCGCGAAGCTGAAGGAGCAGTACGAGGGGCAGGAGGAGTGATGCTCGATCAGCGATGATCGAGCATCGTCAGACCTGAATCTGCGCTCCGAGCTCGATCACCCGATTCGGCGGCAAGCCGAAGAAGGCGGTGGCGCTCTGGGCATTGCGCGACAACACCCCGAACAACGTTGCGCGCCACGCCGGCATCGCCGCGCCGGCCCGCGGAGCACCGTGCGAACGCGGGGTCACGATCAGCGTCTCCCGCCCCAGAAAAAAGGAGACCTCCTGCATCCGGAGTGAGGCTGGTTTGCCGCCTTCCGACGGCCGCAGACTCTCGGCAATCGCCTCGAGAATCGAGGGGATGTTGGGCGTCTCCATAAAGCCATACCGCGCGACCACCTGATAGAAACCCTGTCCCTTCGCTTCCACCGTCACGCGGTTGGTCGTCTCGGCGAGCGGAATCTCCAGGGTGGTCACCGTCATCAGGACCACCGTCTCGTGCAGCACCTTGTTGTGCTTGAGATGGTGCAACAGCACCGGCGGAGCGACTTCGGGAATCGAGGTCATGAAAACGGCAATTCCCGGGACGCGGTACACCTGACGCCGCGCCAGATCGGGGACGAACAGCTCGATCGGGAGCGATGACTCCTTGAGCAGGGCGGTGACCTGCGCCCGCCCCTTTTTCCAGGTGCTCATCAGCAGATAGAGCACTGCGGCCGCGGCGAGCGGAAACCAGCCACCCTCGAAAAACTTCACCATATTGGCGGCGAAGAACGCGAGGTCAACGGTGAGAAAGAGCACCGTGAGGGCGGCGACTTGCCAGATTCGCCAGCCCCAGAGATTGCGCGCCACCACCGAGAAGAGGACGGTGGTAATCAGCATCGTGCCGGTGACCGCCACTCCATAGGTTGCAGCGAGGTTGTCGGAGTTCTTGAACGCCAGCACCAGCGCAATACAGGCCAGCCAGAGTGCGCCATTCACACCCGGCATATAGATCTGGCCGATTTCGGTGCGTGAGGTGTGCACGATCCGCATTCGCGGGGCGAGCCCAAGCTGCATCGCCTGCTGGGTGAGCGAGTAGGCCCCCGAGATGAGCGCTTGGGATGCCACGGTGGCGGCAGTCGTCGCGATGATCACCATCGGGTAGAGTGCCCACTCTGGCACCAGCGAGTAGAACGGATTGGCGCGCAGCTCCGGATGCTCCAGCAACAGGGCGCCCTGCCCGAGATAATTGAGCATCAGCGCCGGCAGCACCACGGTGATCCAGGCGATCCGGATCGGGCGACGGCCGAAGTGCCCCATATCGGCGTAGAGCGCCTCGCCACCGGTCACCACCAGAAAGACCGAGGCGAGCACGAAGGTGCCTCGCAGACCATTCCTGGCGAAGTACCCCACCGCTTGCAACGGATTGAGCGCCGCCAGGACGCCGGGATGTTGCGAGATACCGTGGATGCCCAGGATCGCGATGCAGCTGAACCAGAGGACCATCACCGGCCCGAAAACCTTGCCGATACCGGCGGTCCCGCGGCGCTGGACCCAGAAGAGACCGCAGAGAATTCCGATCGTGATCGGCACGACCACGCCGGAAAATGCCGGAGTCGCCACCCGCAATCCTTCGACGGCCGAGAGCACCGAAATCGCCGGCGTGATCACCCCATCGCCGTAGAGCAATGCCGCACCAAAGATGCCGAGCATAATGAGCAGCGAGCGCTTCTTGGTCTCGGCGCCTGGGCGGACCAGCGCCAGCAGGGCGAGGATCCCCCCCTCGCCGCGGTTGTCGGCCCGCAGCACCAGCGCGATGTACTTGAAGGAGACCACGAAGTTGAGCGACCAGAACACCAGCGACAGCACACCGAGGACGTTGTCGTGCGTCAGCGGCACCGCGTGCCTGCCATTGAAGCACTCCTTCAGGGCGTAGAGCGGCGAAGTGCCGATGTCGCCATACACCACGCCCAGCGCCGCCAGGGAGAGGCCGGCCAGCGCCTTCCCTGTCGGCGGCTTGCGATCAGAACTCACGGCTTGACGGGCGTCGCAGGCGGGGCGGCCTTGGTCGCCACGATCGAGTCGACCACGCGGACCATCTCGTCGCCACTCATCCCTTCATACAGCCGCCCGCCGATCAGGAAGGTGGGCGTCGACCCGACACCCACCTTTCCGGCCTCGATCGAAGAAGCCTGGATCCGGCCCGCAAACTTTGCCGACTCCATACAGCTCTGCCAGGTCGCGGTATTCACGCCCGCCGCAGCCGCTACCTCGCCGAGCTTCGGCATCGGGTTCCGTGCGACCGACCACTCGGGCTGGCTGCGGAAGATTCCGTCCTTCATCTCCCAGAACTTCCCCTGCTCGTTGGCGCAGGCCGCGGCGTGCGCAACCAGACGAGCGTGCGGATGCATCGGCAACGGCGTGTCGCGATAGCGATAGCGAATCTTGCCGGTGTCGATCAGCCGGGCCTTCACGTCGGGCCAGGAGACAGCCTCGAAATTGGCGCACGCGGGACACTGGAAATCGGCGTATTCCGTCACCTCGACCGGCGCGGATGCGGCGCCGGTAACGTACCCCCGGAAACCGGTGGTATCGGCGTCGGAAACGACCACGTTCGCCGGAATCGAGATCGATTTGCCGCCAAGGACCCGGTAGGCGACCAACACCGCGCCGACCAGCAGGATGCCGCCGAGGATGACATAGAAGGACTTCTGGCCCTGAGCCATTCTGCCTCTGACGCGTCCGTCGCTGAGCGCGGGGCCCGGAGGGCCGGCACGACGGGCGCGCGAATCGGGGGTGCACCGCGCTCAAGCCCGGAGCCGCCAGGCGGGCCGGGGCCGGGAATAATCTAACGAACGCCCGGCCGGAAGGTCGGCTATCGGCCCCCGGGGCGGGGCCCGTCCCGAGGCTCCCGGCAACTCTCGAATTGCCCCGGAGTGAACGATTTCTCTATATTGCGCGTATAGAGAGATATCAGCCGCGGGGGATTGCCCCCGTCAACGCACACAGGACGGTCCATTGACGAAGAAGAAGCCAGCCCCCCGCCCCCCTGCAATGCCGACGGCATTCGACCAGGGCCGGGACGAGCTGTTCAGCCACATCCTCCGTTGCGGGGTACTCGAAGCCGCGCAGGAGCATCAGAAAGAGTGGATGGATGATACGATGCAGTACATCGCCGATCGGTACACTGATCTGAAGCCCGAAGAGCTGAGCCAGCTTCGCGTGCTCGGCGAGCGGTTCTGTCAGCCGGTCGTCCGCCGCGCCCCGGCGCCGGCGAGCGAGGCGCCGACTACCGATTCGGTGGAGCCGGAGCCGGCTGAAGTCACGGCGTAAGCGGGACGGTCGGGCGGACGAGGTCCGCCGGCGGTGGAGCAGGAGCGAGGGGCAGGCGATCATCGATCGCCTGCCCCTCGTCGCGTTCCCGCGATCAGTCGTGAATGGTCACTTCGGTGGTAATCGGGATATCGGGATTTAGCGACAGCACCACCGAGCAGTACTTGCTGACCGAAAGTTCGACGGCGCGATCGGCCTTCGCCTGGGTGAGCCCCTCGCCGGAGAGGTGGAAGGAAAGCGTCAGCGCCTTGTAGCGCCGCGGGTGCTCCGGGTTGCGGCTTCCGGACACATCGATGGTAAAGGACTTCAGGGTGACCTGCATCTTCTCGAGGATGCTCACCACATCCGATCCGGAACAGGCACCAGCGACGAGCAGGAGGCCAACCATCGGTCCCGGGCCCTCCCTGCTGTTCCCGTCGAGGATGATGGTCGGACCACCAGGGGCGCTGGCGATAAATGACATTCCGCTGGTCCAGTCGAGATGGCCAAGGCGGAGATTGGGATCGGTTTCGCTCATCGGGCACTCAGCTTCCGGAAAAAGGGCTTGTTGTAGTCGTACAGGGCATACAGCGCGACCGCGGCGGTGGCCCAGGCCAGGGGTCGAAGGAAAGCGGAACCGAGCACGAAGGCGAGCAGCGTCAGCAGCTGCAACAAGGTCACCGCCTTCCCGCCAGCGCGCGCGGGCACGGTGGTCGCCCGGGCAGTGGCCACGGTGATGAAAAAGGCCACCGAGGCAACGATGTCGCGAATCAGCAGCGCCACCACTTCATACCAGGCTAGCGTGCCCGAAAAGAGCACCACGCCGAACGCGGCTGCCATAAAGAGCTTGTCGACGATCGGGTCGAGCATCACCCCAATGCGGGAACCGCCAAAGCGCCGCGCCCACCAGCCATCGCCCAGGTCTGTCGCACCCGCCAACGCAAGTAAGACGAGCCGCGCCTCGGTCCCGGTGAAGAGCGGAAACGCGACTGCGATCGGGATGCGCAGCAGGGTGATCGCATCGGCGACCGCGAAGGCCGCGCGGCGGGGAGGGGCATCGACACCGGACATCACAGAAAGCTAGCCCGGCGGCCCCGCTGCCACGACGCCTTCCGCGCGTCGCGCCGGATCGAGTGCGCTGACGGCCACGGCGTGAACCGCGTCGGCGGTCACCGCCCGGTAGGGAGATCCGGGGTCGTCGAGCTCGATCAACCCCTCACCGAGCAGCCACGCATCGGCGATCTCGCCCGCCAGCGCCGTCGCGCCCTGGCGGCTGATCTCCGCCTGACCCGCGAGCATCGCGGTGGCGCGCTGCAGTTCGTCGGTGGTCGGAGGCGCGATCCGGAAGGCGTGAAGTTCCTCCAGCATCGCATCGCGCGCCTCCTCCAGCCGTTCGGGTGCCATCGCGATGTAGGTCAGCAGCGCACCCGCTGCCCGACGCTGCCACGACGAAGCCATCACGGTGTAGGCCAGGGAGCGCACGCTCCGCAACGACTCGAAGAGCCGCCCGCCCAGACCGCCTGCGATCGCTGCCCACACTTCGGCGGCGAAGCGTGCGGGATCGGTCCGCGACGGACCGGGAAAGATCATCGCCAGGGCCGACTGCTGCCGCTCGCGCCGCTCGACGCGTTGGCCCGGAGCAATGGTGACCGGTCCGGCGCGTGGTGCATCGCCTTCGGTGGTGGCGATGCCTGCGAAGGCGCGAGCGAGCTGGTCGGCCAACTGTTCCGGGTCGACATCACCGACCGCGACGATCGTGGTCGGCCCTGTTGCCAGGAGTCGTTGGTGCCACCTGCGGACGTCGGTCGATGCAAGGCGGTCGAGTGACGCCGCCGTACCGAGCGGCGGCGAGCCGTAGCCGCTGTCGCCGAACGCTTCCCCCAGTGCGAGCTGAAACGGAAAGCGTCCCATATCATCGGCCACCGCGCGGGCATCCTCCAGCAGCAACGCTCGCTCGATATCGATGGCCGCCAGATCGAATCGGGGCGAGGTGAGCACATCGCACAAGAGTGCGGCGGCACGATCGACGCGCTCCGACATCACCGTTGCTCCGAAGCCCACGACATCGCTGCCCAGCGATGGCGAGAGCACGCCACCGAGCGACTCCATCGCCAGCGCGAGCTGTGCGGCATCGCGCTCGGTGGTGCCGCGCACCATCGTCCGTACCGAGAGCGCGGCCAGTCCCGCGTTGGCGAGGGTTTCGCCCTCCGCGCGGCGGCGATAGGCCGCGAGCGTCACCTGCGGCACATCACCGTGTCGCGCCGTGAGGATATCGAGCCCCGCCAGCGCGAGGTGATGCACGCCGTGCGCCGTGCGGCGCTGCACCGCCGGAAGCGTGGCCGTGGGACTCGTCGCCCACGGAACGGCCGGGGATGGTGCGGGCGATCGCGCCTCACCTCGCAGTGCTGCCTCCAGCGTGGCGACATCGAAACGATGCTCGTCACTCTGCGGGAGATAGACTACCGCCGAGACCCCATCGGGGCGGAGATGGCGTGCCACGGCAGCGCGCAGCGCCTCAGGTGTCACCGCGAGCAACTCGGCCTCCTCGCGATCCAGCCGGCTCACATCACCCTCGGCCTCGGCGCTAGCGAGGGCGGTGGCGCGGCTCTCATACCCTTCGAGTCGCCGCCGCATCCGCATCAGCATTAACGTGCGGACCCGGTCGAGCTCCTCGGCTGGAAGCAGTTCCTCGGCCAGCGCACGCACCGCCCCCAGTGCAATCGGAAGCACCTCCGGCAGCCGCGCCGGATCGAGTTCGGCACCCACCGCGAAGATGCCGACTTCCTCCGCGCCGTAGTGCGATGCCCCCACTCCCGCGACGAGTCCCGGCTCTCGAAGGAGGCGGGCCAGCCGCGCGCCCCGCCCCGATGCCAGCACCGCGGCGGCCAGCTCGAGAGCGGGTGCATCCGGCGCCAGCGGCCCGGTGCCGCGCCAACCGAGAATCACCTCGGCCTGGGTCACGTCGCCGCTGAGTCGGAGCACCCGCACCACCGCCGAACTGCGCTCGGTCGGTCCAGTGGGAACCACGACGTCGGGCCGGATCCAGTCGCCCCACTGGGCGCGTAACGCGTCCAGCGCCTCCGCTTCGTCGAGGTCGCCAACCAGGGCCACGATGATCCGGCCGGGGGTGTAGCGCGTGGCGTGGTAGCTGGCAACGTCCTCGCGTCGAAAGCCTTCGAGCACGGCCTCGGTGCCAATGCGCCAGCGGCGAATCCGGTGGGTGTTGTACAGCAGTTCGTGGAGTCGCTCGCCCGCGACGGCCGATGGGGTATCGAGCTTGCGGCGCGCCTCCTGGATGATCACGCCGAGTTCGCGCCGAAGCTCATCGGGATCGAAGAGCGGATTGCGAACCTGATCGGCCTGCAGCGCCACGGCATCGATCGCGTGGCGCGCCGGGACGGTGGCGTAGTACACCGTGCGATCATACGACGTGTAGGCGTTGAGCGAGCCGCCGAGTGCCTTGGTTCTCCGGGCGAGTTCGCCTGGGGCGAGGGTTGGCGTTCCCTTGAAGAGCATATGCTCGAGGACGTGCGAAATCCCGGCGACCGCATCGGGCTCGTCGAGAAACCCGGCCCGGACGTGCGTCACCAGTGCGGCTGCGGGCGCCGACCAGCGACGCTGGACCAGCAGCGTGATGCCGTTGGGAAGTCGTTCGCGCCGGAGTCCCGCGGTAGGGTGCGCGCTCACGCGCGCCCGCCGCTCCCCAGTGGCCGCAGTTGCACGATGGCCAGTGCTGCAACCAGCATCGCGACGCCGTAGGCCAGCACGTGGACGAGTTCGAGGCCGTGGAGCATCGGCTTCAGCGGATTGATGAGGTGGAATGGCGGCAGAATTTTTTTCACCAACACCAGCCACCCGGGAAGGTCGAAGCCAAGTCTGGCACTCTGCTCCACGACGGTGGCGAGACGTTGCTGCAGGAAGGAGATCAGGAACACCAGGAGCCAGTCCTTCGACGTGAAGTTCGAGATCAGCAGGCACGCTGAACCGATCAGCAGGTAGCCCAGCGCAATGGTGACCATCAGGCCGACGCTGAGACCACTCCCGTGCCTGAGCACCAGCGCGAGCATTCCGCCCAGCATCAGCGGCGCCAGCAGGACGGCAATCCCCGCGAGCAGCCAACGCTGCAAGTAGTACCAGGACGGTGCTATCGGCTTGCTGAACCAGGCGCGGTAGAAGCCGCCGTGCAGATCACCACCGATCGCCCCACCGATGGCCATCAGCACGGCGATGGTGAGGGAGGCCGTGAAGGTGGCGCTCAGGATGGACGCTGCCTCCGGCGCGGTTCCCATATTCTTCTGGAGCCGGAGGATCACCAGGGGCAGTGCAATCGAGACGATTGCGAAGAGTGCCAGTTGCACCTTGATCAGGTCGAACGCCAGCCAGGGGGCGTAGCGGAACGGCGACTTGTCGTGATTCACGATCCGACCGCCGCACGAAATTCGGTTTCGAGCCGGCTCTCTTCCGGGGCACACTCCACCAGAATTGCACCGCCGCCCAGCAGGATGGCGAGCCCGGCGCTCAACTCTGCGCGCGAGGCACTGCAACGCCAGGTGCCGGGTCGACCGGTGACTTCCACGGCGCCGGGCAGCGCGGCCGTCACCTCGGGTGTCCCCTCGAAGCTGATCCGCCACAACATCAGGGCGGCGTTGGTCGCGCCGCTCCCGTGCTCGACGATGCGCTGAAGTCGGCCGTGGTTGAGGATGGCGACTCGGTCGGCGAGGAGTTCCAGTTCGTCAAGATTGTGCGAGGCGATCACGACGAGCCGATCAGGACGACGCAGATCGGCCACGACATCGCGGAAGCGCTGGGTCCAGACGGGATCGAGGCCGTGCGTGGGCTCGTCGAGCACCACGATATCGAACTCGCCGAGCAGTGCCTGACCCAGACCGAGGCGCTGCAGATTCCCCTTCGACAACTGCCGCACCTGCTTGGCGGCGTGTTCGTCGAGCCCCAGTCGCGTCATCATCCCTTGCACCGCCGCGGAGCGCTCGCTCCCCGGAACGCCCGAGAGCGCGGCCATCCGCTCGAGTGTGGCAGGGACCTTCCAGCGGGGAGGAAGGTTCACCAGTTCGGTGAGGTAGCCGATGCCCTGCGATTCGACGTACGCGCGGGGGCGCCGGCCGTCGATGGTCACCTGCCCCGAAGTCGGATGGAGAAAACCCAGCATCAGCGAGATCAAGGTCGACTTCCCCGCGCCATTCGGGCCGGCGATGCCGACGACCTCGCCGCGGCGCAACTCCATCGAGAAATCGGCCAGCGCATCGACACGACGACGGCGGACCAGTGAGACGTAACTCTTGCTGGCCGATGTCAAACGGATCACTGCAGAATCCTGAGGACGCCCGCGTCGGCGGATCCGCGGATGAACGCCTCGGCACTGGTCACGGGAATCTTGACGCCGGTCTCGGCGGTGCCCCGCTGCGCGAAGGCCTGCATGAACTCCAGCAACGTGCCATCAGCCCAGGCGCCCTCGACGGTCTGCAGATGCACCAGCAGATCGTCCCAGGAGCCGCGCAGGGCCAGCCCGGCGAGCGTTTCGATCACGTGTACGCCGGCATCGGGGGCCGGGCGCTTGAGCATCTCCGGGACATCGCGCATCAGAGTACCGAACAGTTCCAGCTGGTTCGGGTCGCGAGGGGTGCC
The DNA here is from genome assembly GCA_031367105.1 of Gemmatimonadota bacterium. GTDB lineage: Bacteria > Gemmatimonadota > Gemmatimonadetes > Gemmatimonadales > GWC2-71-9 > Palsa-1233. The sequence continues at coordinate 26,948 of JANLPG010000122.1, forward strand.
GTCGGGCTGCAGCGACTCGATCTCTGCGAGCAGCATATCATCGGTCGACGCCTCGTCGCCAAGTTCCGCAAGCCGGGCCAGCCAGATCTGGACATCGGGATCGTCGTCGCCGACGCTGCGTGCGGACTTGAGCAATTCGAGGGTGCGCCAGACGCCGAGATCATCGAAGTGATCGTCGGGTCGGGTCTTGGCGAAGTGATGCAACGCAGGGGCCGTTTCGCCGCGATCATACAGCACATTGGCGAGGTAGATGCGCGGCTCGGGATAGTCCGGTTCCAGCTCCAGCGCGCGCCGCAACCAGTAGAAAGCGTCGGCGTCGAGGCCCAGCCGGTGGGCGGTGTAGCCGAGCGAGGCGGCGATCTCGGGTGAGTCGGTGTGGTGGCCGTGGGCGCGTTCGAAGAAGAGCCGCGCTTCCACGAAGTAGCCTTCGCGGAACAGCGCCCGCCCGACCTGGAGCATCAGTTCGTGGTCGTCATCGAAGCCGAGTTCGATAATGCGGTGGAACGCGCGCAGCGCACCCTCGATCTGCCCGAGCACGAGCTGCGTTTCGCCGAGGCCGGCAAGCGCATCCTCGTGCTCGGAGTCCATCGTGAGTGCGAGGTCGAACGCCTGTCGCGCCCACGCATACTCTTCGCGGGCCAACTGGGCATAGCCGATGCCGACGTGGAGTTCGACTGCCTGGGGGTACCGGAGGAGCCCCTCGCGCAACAGGGCGAGGGCCTCGTCGTAGCGTGCTTCGTTGTACAACTGGTGGGCCTGCTCATCATACTCGTCGGAGCTGAGAAAGGGCTCCGTCATGTGCGATCGGCCTCCAGGCGGGGACGACTGCAATGTTGGGGCAACCTGGTGTAAGTGCAAGAGCCGAACGATGATCGCTGATCGCTGCACGATGGTCGATGCTCGCTGGTCAATGCTCGCCAATTCGGGAGTTGACAGCCAGCGACATCTCCATATCTTACTGACCAGTCAGTCAGTAATGGAGCTGCCGCGATGCCCGGAACGTCCAAGCCTGCCCGCCGATTCCGCCGCCGGCCGGAGGCGCGCCCGGAGGAACTTCTCGATGCGGCGCTGACGGTCTTCGGCGAACGCGGCTACCGCGCCACCACCCTCGAGGAGGTGGCCCGTGCGGCAGGCGTCTCCAAGGGGACGGTGTACCTCTACTTCGCCTCCAAGGACGATCTCTTCCGGGCAATGGTCGAGAAGAATGTCATCGGGATGCTCGAGATGGCCGAAGCCCGTGCCCGTGAGCACACCGGCACCTCCGCCGACCTGCTCGAGACGATGATTCGTGCGATGTGGCGTGCGCTCTCCCAAGCAGAGATGGTCTGCATGACCCGGCTGGTCCAGTCGGAGTTGCCACAGTTTCCCGAGATCCAGCGTTACTACTGGGAAAACGTCATCCAGCGGCACCGCCGCCTGCTGCGGACGATTGTGGAACGCGGGATCGCCAGTGGCGAATTCCGTCCGGAGGCACTCGCGATCGTCCCCACGATGGTGCCGTCGCTGATGCTGCACCTCAACCACGTCCGCGCGCTCTTCGGCGGACTCGATCCGGACGCACCGACCCTCGAAGCCCAGGTGGAGTCGATCCTGTCATTGGTATTCGATGGGATCCGGAACCGTCCCATAGCAGCATCGAAGCAGAAGAAGGGATAAATGGCGCACCACCGAACCAGACTTCGACTCCTTGGCCAGCTCGGTGCGATCCTCCTCGTGCTCCCCGTAGCGCCGCTGCAGGCGCGGCTCTCGGCGCAGGTGCGTCCGATCACACTCGCCGAGGCGATCGTGCGCGGCCGCTCCAACGGCGTGCAGGGTGCCCTCTCCCGGCTGTCGGCGCGGGCCGTTGATGCCCGGCGGGCCCAGCGCTCCGGCGACTTCCTCCCCAACATCACCGGCAACGCCTCGGTGGTGCGCCAGACGCTGAACCTGACCGAGTTCGGGCTCAGCTTTCCGGGCGCCCCCGAGATCACCGACCCATTCAACGTCTACCGCTTCCGCGTTGGCGCCGAGCAGCTGCTCTTCTCGCGGAGTACGCTCGAGCGGCTGCGTGCGGCCAGGGATACTGCGCTCGCCGCAGGGCTCGATGCCAGCCGGGTCGGCGACATCGCTGCCGCTGCCGGCGGCGCGGCCTGGCTCCGCTTCGCCAGCGCCGAGGAAACGGTGCGCGCCCGCGAAGCGGATTCGGTGACGGCCGTGGCACTGCTGGACATCGCTCGGGCCCTGGTCGATGCCGGCACGGCCCCGAGGATCGATCGGACCCGCAGCGAGACCCAGCTGGCAGCCGCGCGAAGCCGGATGGCGGTAGCCCGCAATGAACGCGATCGGGCACGCCTCGACCTGGCGCGCGCGCTCGACCTGCCCGTCACCACTCCGCTGCGCACCTCTGGCGATCCCGCCTTCGCCTTCGGCGCGATGCCCGCAGACGCCGACTCAGCGGTGGCGCTCGCGATGGCCCGGCGTCAGGATCTCGGCGCCGAGCGCCAGCGCACCGCCGTCGCCGAGGGGAATCTTCGCGCCATCAAGGGGGAGTTCTACCCCTCCCTCGGCGTGAGCGCCGCCGTCGGCAGCTCGGGACGCGGGCTCGACCGACTCGGCGGGACGTGGAACGTCGGCATCGGGGTCTCGTGGCCACTGTTCGATGGCTTCCGCCGTGAGCACCGCGCCGAGGAGCAGCGGATCCGCATCGATGCGCAGCGGCTCCGACTCCACGATCTCGAATCACAGGTCGAGGCTGAGGCGCGCCAGGCGGCGCTCGACATCGCCTCGGCCAACGGCCAGATCCTGATCGCACAGGAAGGGTTGCGGCTGGCCGAGCAGGAGTTGCAGGAGGCTCGGGAGCGGTTCGCCGCCGGCGTGACCGGGAGCGTGGAGACCACCAACGCACAGGCGGATGTTACCACCGCCCGTGATGTACTCATCCAGGCCCGAGTCGCCGCGGGTGCCGCGCAGGTCGGTGCGGCCAAGGCGCTCGGCCTGCTCGACCAGGTGCACTGACCGGCCATCCGCCGGAGGATATTCGAATGGCCAACCGTACTCCGCTGCTCATCGTCAGCACCGTCGCGCTGGGCGCGGCCATCTGGGGTGGCAAGAACATTCTCTACTCGCGCCGCCACGTCGTGACGGACAATGCGCAAGTCGATGGTCGGCTGGTGCCAATCGCGAGCAAGGTGCAGGGCTTCATCACCCGCGTGCCGGTCGAGGACAACCAGCTCGTCACGGCCGGCGACACCCTGCTGGTGCTTGACGCTCGCGACCTCGACGCCCGGATTGCCCAGGCGAAGGCCGATCTCGACGCCACGCTGGCGATGGCCGGGAACGGGAGGCACGGCGGCCAGTTGACGGCGCAGCTCTCGGCGGCACAGGCCACCGCCGCCGGCTCGGGCGCCACGGTGCAGAGCGCCGAAGTCACCGTGCGCAAGACAGCCGCCGACCTCGAACGGATTCGCGGACTCGCGGCGAAGCAGATTGTCGCCGCGCAGCAGCTCGATGCCGCCCAGGCCGCCTATGACGCCGCGGTCGCGACCCTCGACGCGACCCGCCGGGGTCAGGCGGCAACGCAGGCACAGGTCGGCGTTGCGAGCGCAGCGCTCACCGGTGCCGGCGCACGCGTGGCGGCCGCCCGTGCCGCGCTGGAAACCGCCGAGGTGCAGCGTGGCTGGACGGTGATCGTCGCGCCGATGGCAGCCATTGTCACCAAGCGGACGGTGGAGCCGGGTGCATTGCTTCAGCCGGGGCAAACGGCGATGACACTGGTGCCGGTCGAGGATATCTGGGTGACGGCCAATGTGAAGGAGACCAAGCTCGGGCACGTTACCGTCGGCGACACCGTGGAATTCACGGTCGACAGCTATGATGGCAAGACGTTCCTCGGCACGGTCGAGAGCGTCTCACCTGCGACCGGTGCCAAGTTCGCGCTGCTGCCTCCCGACAACGCTACCGGCAACTTCACCAAGGTCGTGCAGAACGTTCCGGTACGGATCGCCATCGCCCGACCGCTCGACGCGAGGTATCCGCTGCGGCCGGGGATGTCGGTGGACGTCTCGATCCGGATCGCGAAGTAAGTCGTGGCCTCGATCGCACTGCCGCAGGCGGCACCGCGTAGTCGCGAGGCGATCTATAACGCGCGCTACCTGATCGCGTTCGCGGTCACGCTGGCGTCGGTGATGGAGCTGGTGGATACCAGCATCGTCAACGTTGCCATCCCCCATATGATGGGCAACCTGGGCGCTACCCTCCACGAGGTCGCCTGGGTCAGCACCGCGTACATCGTGGCCAACGTCATCGTCCTCCCGATGACGTCGTTCCTCTCCGACAGCTTCGGGCGGCGGAACTATTACACCGGATCGATCGTGGTCTTCACGATCGCTTCCTTCTTCTGCGGCCACGCGGGGTCACTGGAGTCGCTGATCTTCTGGCGCGTCATTCAGGGGCTGGGTGGTGGTGCGTTGATCTCCACGGCGCAGGCGATTCTTTTCGACGTCTTCCCGAAGGAAGAGCGCGGGACCTCCACGGCCATCTTCGGCGTCGGAGTGATGGTGGGTCCACTCCTGGGCCCGACGCTCGGGGGCTGGCTCACCGAGAACTATTCCTGGCCGTGGATCTTCTATATCAACCTCCCGCTCGGCGTGTTGGCCGGCTACCTCTGCTGGCAGCACGTACCGGAGCCGTCGGTGAAGACCGAACGTCACGGAATCGACTGGTACGGTTTGCTCTTCCTCGCCGTGGGGATCGGTTCCCTGCAGATCATGCTTGAGCGGGGCGAGGCGAACGACTGGTTTGCCTCGACCGAAACGGTGACCGAGGCGATTCTTGCTGCGGTCGGTCTGGTGGCGTTCGTCTGGCGCGAACTCGCCGCCGAACACCCGATGGTGGATATCCGGATTCTCCAGAACCGACAGCTCGCCGTCGGTGTGCTCTTCGGACTGGTTCTCGGTTTCTCACTCTACGCCTCCACCTTCGCCCTGCCGGTGTTCCTGCAAGGCCTGCTGCACTACTCGGCGTGGGACACCGGGAAGGTGATGTTCCCCGGGGCGATTGCCAGCGCGCTCACGATGGGGGTGGTCGGAAAGCTGGCGCCCAAGATCGACGTCCGACCGCTGGTAGTCGCCGGGGTGCTGCTCTACCTCTGGTCGATGGTCCTGCACTGGCAGTTCACGATGGACGTCGGGCTGCACGACACGCTCTTCCCGATCATCATCCGCGGAATTGGGATGGGGCTGGTCTTCGTGCCGCTGACCGGGCTCACGGTGGCGCAGCTCAAGCCGCAGCAGATGGCGCAGGGCACCGGGCTCTTCAACCTGGCGCGCCAACTGGGCGGCTCCCTCGGCATCGCGGTGGCGGCGACGCTGGTGACCCGCTTCACCGAGCGGGCACGGGATGGCCTGCTGCCGCACGTCGACGCCTCGAGCCCAGTGGTCGCCGGCTGGATTGCCGGTGTCACCCAGGCGATGAGCCACGCTGGCGCCTCACTGCAGGAAGCGCAGGCACGCGCCTACCAGCTGCTGGCGATGAAGGTGCAGCAGCAGGCGTCGCTGCTCGCCTACGACAAACTCTATCTCACGATGGGAATCGTCTTTACTGCTGCCCTGCCGTTGCTACTGCTGTTCAAGACGGGGCGCGTGTCGGGGAAGATCGACGCGCATTAACGAGAGGCGAGCGATCATCGAGCATCACGCATCGCCGTCCTTCGGATCAGCGCCGTCGCAAACACCACCGCCTCGTCGAACGACTTCACCGGAATGCGCTCGTCGCGGCCGTGCATCCGCGATTCATCGGTAGGCATCGCGATGCCGGTGACGCCGTACACCGGAATCCCGGCATTGCGGAAGAAGAGGCCGTCGGTGGCGCCATTTTCCTGCACCGGGAAAAACGGGATGGCCCTGCCCCACGCAGCGCGAGAGGCCGCGTCGATCAGCGCGAGGCGCTCCGGGAGGAGTGGCGATGGTGGTGAGGGCTTCGCCGCCGTTACCACTTCGAACACCACCGCGGTGTCGTGTACTGTGCGTCGCAGGGTGGCCAGAATCTCGTCGGCGCGCTCGCCAGGAATCAGCCGGCAGTTGACAGTCGCCTTCGCCAGCGCCGGCAGCGCATTCTCGGCGTGTCCGCCGGTGAGCATCGTCGGGATGCAGGTGGTGCGCAGGATGGCATTGTACGAGGGCGAGCGGGCAGCCAGCCGCTCGGCCGCTGCCCGGCTCAGTGGCCGCGCGACCGCAGCGTGGATCGCGGCGGCCTCGGCGGCACCGACGTAACGCGCCTGGGCGGCGAGTTGGGCGCGAGTCACATCCGACAGATGGATCGGGAACCGCAGCATCGAAAGCCGTCCGAGGGCGGTCGCGAGGCGATAAATGGCGTTGTCGGCGCGGGGTAAGGAGGAGTGCCCGCCCTTGTTTCGGACGCTGAGCGATACCGTGTAGTAGACCTTCTCGGAGCCCTGCAGTTCGAGCCATTTCAGCGCACCACCATCGATGGCAGGGCCTCCGGCATCGAAGTTGAAGACGAATTCGGCGTTGACCAGATCGCGGTGGTTCTTGAGCAGCCACTCCGCCCCGGGTTCGTCACCATTCTCCTCGCCCGATGTCATCGCGAGGACGATGTCTCGCGCCGGTGTCACCTTCGAGCGCGCAAGCGCAAGCATCCCGGCGACCAGGGTCGCTCCGGGGCCCTTGTCGTCGGCGGTACCACGGCCGTAGAACCAGCCGTCCTGCTCCGTGAGCGTGAACGGATCGAGCGACCAGTCCGCCCGCAGCGCGTCGACCACATCGAGGTGCGAGAGGAAGAGCACCGGCTTCCCGGCCCCCTTGCCGCGGAGCCGCACGACGAGATTGCGGTTCCTGGCCTCAGGTCCGATCACCAGCACGTCGGCAGCCGGCACCCCCGCGGCCAGAAAGCGGCTGGCAAGTTTCTCGGCCAGCGGTGTGACGTCGCCACGTCCCAGCGAGGTATTGATTCCCACCATCTCGGCGAGGATCTCGCGCGCCTCCTGCGCAGGGGCTGGCAGTTGCTGCGCGGTGAGCGGTGCGGCGAGGAGCAGGAGGAAGAGCCCGGGACGGCGCTGGCGCATTGTTGAGTTACTCCGCTGGTGACTTGGGAACTGGCATCCTAATGTGTCGATCATCGCGCACGGCGGACGGCGATCCACTGGACTACGCTCGCCCGGATCGTGCGGCCGCGCAAGCGTGTGGTGACCTCGGATGCGATCCGACGGGTCCAGGCGAGCGGCCCGCGGGTGGAACTCCAGACCAGGGCACTCTCCTCGTGGCTGGCTTCAGTCACCAGCGCCGGCACGCTGTCGGCAACCGACTGCGGCCCCTCGGTCGAATGCTGATCACTCCACCGGAAGCGCTGGTTCCCGCTCGAATCACTCAGACGACGCCACTCCCTGCCATCCCCGTTGCTGCTCGTGAGGCCGGGCGCGATCGCCGGCGGGAGTGGCGGGAAAAAGTCGTCCATCGCCCGGGCTACATCGCTCACCTCGGCAAGATCGTCGGGGATGAAGGGGCGCTCGAGGATCGTTGCCATCCCGGTCGAGTCGAGCAGCAGCCGATAGCGACCACCGACGAAACCATCGGTATCGAGGGTCCGGCTGTGACCATCGGAGAGTTCGGTGAGCATCACGCTGTCGGCACTCGCCACCACGGTGTCGCCTCGGAGCGATATACCGAAGTGAACCTCGCGTGCCAGTGAGCGCCGGTGCTCACTACTCTCGAGACGCGTGATCGCCTCGGTCCTGACCTCCTCGGTGAAGCGAGCCCCATCCAGGGCGCGCACAGGGTACCCCGGGGCGAGGGCGGCCCCGACGAGGCCCCACTTGCTCAACTTCCACGATAGCGCGAAGCTGCTGCTTCCCATCCGTCACATTCTCCGAGGCATCTGATGCTCCGTCGTCTGCTGGTCGCGTGCGTGCTCGCGCCGACGCTTCTCTCCGCACAACTCCGTCCTGTGCGTCCCGTGACGCCAGCAGTGCTAGTGCACGCCGGTCGCCTGATCGACGGCTTCGCCGACCAACCCCGCACTGACCAGGGGATCCTGATCCAGGATCAGCGCATCGTGGCGATCGGGCCGTGGGCCGAGGTGCGCCTGAAGGCTGCCGACGTCACGGTCGTCGACCTCACCGATCGGACCGTCCTCCCCGGCCTGATCGACGCCCACACCCACGTCCTGCTGCAAGGCGACATCACGTCAGCCGAATGGGACGACCAGCTGCTGCGCGAGTCGATTCCCTATCGCACCATCCGCGCGACCGCGGCGGCGAAGCGAGCACTCGACCAGGGCTTCACGACCATCCGTGACATCGGCACCGAAGGGGCGATGTAGGCCGACGTCGACCTGAAACAGGCGATCGCCCGCGGGATCGTCCCAGGCCCTCGAATGTACGTCGCGACGCGCGCCTTCGCCCCGACTGGGAAATACCCGCCGAGCGGCTTCTCCTGGGAGATCCCACTTCCCGGGGGGGTGCAATACGCCGACGGCCCCGACGAGATCCGCAAAGCGGTTCGGGAGCAGGTCGGTCGCGGCGCCGACTGGATCAAGATTTACGTCGACGGCGGCTACAACTACGGCGAGGACGGCAAACTCCACTCCCGGCTCAACTACACCGACGAAGAGCTCGAGGCGTTCGTGGTCGAGACCCATCGACTCGGTCGCCGGGTCGCCGGTCACGCGATGGGGTGGGACGGCATCGATGCGGCACTCCGACATCACTTCGATTCGATCGAGCACGGTGTCGGCTTTACAGCCGACTTGATCGCCGTGAAGGGCGATCCGCTGGCCGACATCACGGAGCTCTCCCGGGTGAACTTCGTGATGAGGGGGGGGGCCGTCGCGCGACCGTAGGCGCCGCGCCTTGGGCGGCGGTGTCCGCGCGGCGCACGGCGCCGCGCGCGCGGGGGGGGGGGGGGGCTCACCCGAGGGAAGGGTATCCCCCAATATTGGGCGG
>JANLPG010000124.1:0-26274 GCA_031367105.1 Gemmatimonadota bacterium
GCGCGCCGTGCCAGTCGCGAGTTCCTTGCGTGATCCGGGAAAACGCGCGGAATTCACCGCCGGGATCGTCCGTGAGTACGCCCGGATCCGCGCCGAGCGAGAGGGGGAGCACGAAGGCTCGCTCATCGCGATCGAGGCCGCACGAGCGAAGCCGGCAACCATCAACCTCTCGATTCCGGTGCCGCGGCCGACCTTCCTCGGATTGCGCGCCTTCGACCACTGGTCGCTCGCGGATCTGCGCCAGCGAATCGACTGGACGCCGTTCTTCCAGACCTGGGAGATGGCCGGATCCTATCCCACCATCCTCGATGATCCGGCGAAGGGTGCCGTCGCCCGCGATCTGTTCCGCGACGCCAACGCCGCGCTCGACGAGCTCGAGCAGAGCGGTGGACTAGTCGCGCGCGGGGTGGTCGGCTTCTGGCCAGCCGACGCCTCGGGAGACGATATCACCCTCTACGCCGACGAACAGCGCGAAGTGGTCGTGGAAGTGTTGCACTCGCTCAGACAGCAGGCGGCGCGGAAGGACGATCGCCCATCGCTCGCGCTCGCCGACTTCGTGGCGCCCCGCTCCGCCGGCATCACCGATTATGTCGGTGCCTTCGCGGTGACGGCCGGACACGGCCTCGAGAGCCTGGTGGCCGCGGCCAAGACGACCCACGACGACTACCGCGCCATTCTGCTCTCGGCACTCGCCGATCGACTCGCCGAGGCATTCGCGGAGCGATTGCACGAAGTGGTCCGCCGCGAACACTGGGGCTACGCACCCGACGAACAGTTGGAGAATTCCGACCTGATCCGCGAGAAATACCAGGGGATCCGCCCGGCGCCAGGCTATCCCGCCGCCCCGGACCACACCGAAAAGGCCACACTGGCCCGCCTGCTCGATCTGGAGCGCAACACCGGGATCACGCTGACGGAATCATTCGCGATGTGGCCCGGTGCGGCCGTGAGTGGCTGGTATTTCTGGCGGCCCGAGGCACGCTACTTCGGGGTGGGGAAGATCGATCGCGATCAGCTGGCCGACTACGCCCGACGCAAAGGCTGGGACATTGCCACCGCCGAACGGTGGCTCTCCCCTGTGCTCGGTTACCGGAGGAATTGAAATGCCCACACTCCGTGACCTGATCGATGACGGCGCCGTCCACGTGGCCGACGGTGCGATGGGGACGATGCTCTACCAGAAGGGCGTCTTCCTGAACGTCTGCTTCGATGAACTGGTGGTGCGGCAACCCGATCTCGTGGCCGACGTGCACGCTGCGTACGCCGCGGCTGGCGCGGAAGTCATCGAGACCAACACCTTCGGCGCGAACCCGCTCAAATTGGCGCAGTACGGCCTCTCCGACGAGACCGAGGCACTGAACAGCGCGGCGGCACGGTTGGCCCGGCGCGCCGCGGGCCCCGGCGTCGTGGTGGTCGGGGCGATCGGCCCGCTGGGCGTACGCGTCGAGCCGTTCGGGGAGCTCTCGCTGCTGGAGGCAGAGGCGGCGTTCGGCCGGCAGGTCGACGGGCTGCTCGCGGGCGGTGTCGATGGCTTCTGCCTCGAGACCTTCTCCGACACCACCGAACTCGAGGCCGCCCTGCGTGCAGTGCGTTCGCGCAGCGACCTCGCGGTGATGGCGCAGATGACGGTGGGCCCCGATGGCGCCACTGCGTATGGCACCACGCCCGAATCGTTCGGCCCGGCGCTCGAGGCAGCGGGTGCCGATGTAATCGGCGTCAACTGCTCGATCGGTCCCCAAGTCGTCCTCGAGGTGATCGAGCGTCTCGCCCGCGTCGTGCGGACTCCGCTCTCGGCCCAGCCGAACGCCGGCCTCCCTCGCGATGTGGGCGACCGCCAGATGTATATGGCCAGCCCGGAGTATGTGGCAGAGTATGGCCGGCGAATGGTCGAAGCGGGCGCGCGCTTCGTTGGCGGCTGTTGCGGCACGACACCGGAGCACATCAAAGCGATCCGTGGCTTCATTCGTTCGGTGACACCGCGGGGCACCGCACCCGCCGCCGTCGCGCACGACCCACCCAGCGCTGTCGCCGTGGTGGCCGTGCCGCTGGCAGACCGCTCGGCCTTCGGGGCAAAGCTGGCTGCCGGCACGTTCGTCACATCGGTGGAAATTGTGCCGCCACGCGGCATCAATCCGGAACCGATGCTGGCGCAGGCGCGGGCGTTGCGTGCGGCGGGTGTCGATGCCGTAAATGTTCCCGATGGGCCACGGGCGCAGAGCCGGATGGGGGCGTTGATCTCCGGCCTGCTGATCGAGCGCGAAACCGGGCTCGAGGCGGTGGTTCATTATGCCTGTCGCGATCGCAACCTGCTGGGGATGCTCTCTGATCTGCTCGGTGCCGCAGCGGCCGGACTCCGAAATCTGCTCATCGTCACCGGCGACCCACCTAAGATGGGCCCGTACCCCGATGCGACTGCCGTCTTCGACATCGACGCCATCGGACTCACCAATCTCGTGGCGCGGCTCAATCGTGGCCTCGACCCCGGCGGCAATCCGATCGGAGCCCCGACTCGCTTCGTGCACGGCGTCGGCGTGAACCCGGCGTCGACCGACCTCGCTCGGGAGTTGCGACGCTTCGCCTGGAAGGCCGAGGCGGGGGCGTGCTTTGCGATCACCCAGCCGGTGTTCGACCTGCGCCAGCTCGAAGCATTCCTCCCCCGGGTCGAGCAGTTCGGCGTACCGGTCGTGGCGGGGATCTGGCCGCTGGTCTCGTTGCGGAACGCCGAGTTCCTCGCGAACGAGGTGCCCGGCATCACGGTGCCTGACGAGGTCATCGGCCGGATGCGTCGAGCCAGTGACCACGGCAAGGAGGCCGCCCTCGCCGAGGGAATCAGCATTGCGAGGGAAATGCTCGCGGCGGTTCGTGGGTCGGTGCGGGGCGCCCAGGTTGCCGCTCCGATGGGTCGGGTGGAGGTGGCGCTCGAAGTGCTCCGGCCCCACTGACGGCTCGTTATCTTCCCCACCGAACTGAACCGGGACCCGATTGATGTCGATCATCGCAGCTGCAGCGCCGCTCTCCATCCTCTCAGAAGAAGAGGAACTCTTCCGCCAGACCGTCCGTGAATTCGCGGAGACGGAGATCGGGCCGCACGTCTACGAGATGGACCAGGCGGCGGAGATCCGCCCGGACCTGATCGAAAAGTTTTTCGCGCTGGGGTTGATGGGGATCGAGATCCCGGAACAGTACGGCGGCGCCGAGGGGTCTATTTTCATGGCCACCATCGCGATCGAAGAGCTGGCCCGGGTCGATGCCTCGAGCGCCATCTACGTCGATGTCCACAACACGCTGGTGAACAACGCGCTGATGCGCTGGGCCAATGACGAGCAGAAGGCCCGCTACTTCCCGCGGATGACCACCAATCTCCTCGGCGCCTTCGCACTCTCCGAGCCGGCGTCGGGGTCGGACGCCTTCGCGCTGGAGACCCGCGCCGTCCAGGACGGCGACGACTGGATCCTCACTGGCCGGAAATTCTGGATCACCAGCGGTGCCGAGGCCGGAATCTTCATCGTCTTCGCGAACATCAATCCCGAGCTGGGCTACAAGGGCATCACTGCGTTCCTGGTCGAGCGGGACTTCCCCGGCTTCTCGATCGGAAAGCGGGAGAACAAGCTTGGCATTCGGGCGTCCAGCACGGTGGAGCTGATTCTCGAGGGTTGCCGAGTGCCGGCTGCCAATGTGCTCGGCCCGATCGGGCAGGGGTACAAGATCTCGATCGAGACACTGAATGAGGGGCGGATCGGGATCGGTGCGCAGATGGTCGGCGTCGCGCAGGGTGCCTACGAGGCCGCCACCAAGTACATCAAGGAGCGGCGCCAGTTCGGCAAGGCGATCGCCGAGTTCCAGGGGGTGCAGTTCCAGGTCGCGGAGATGGCCACCGACCTCGAAGCGGCCCGGATGCTCGTCTACAATGCCGCCCGCCTGAAGGACGCCGGACTACCCTTCACCCGCGAGGCGGCGATGGCGAAGCTCTTCTCCTCCAACGCTGCCGGCCGGATCACCTCCCAGGCGCTGGAGCTGTTTGGTGGCTACGGCTACAGCAAGGAGTACCCCGCCGAGAAGTTCTTCCGAGATGCCAAGATCGGGGTCATCTATGAGGGTACCAGCAATATGCAGCTGCAAACCATCGCCAAGCTGATGCTGAAGTAACCGCCCAGGTGCGTTCCACATCGTTACTCAACCCTGCCCCGCACGCTCCTTGCAACGGTCAACGCGTATGACTCGTCGCCCTGCCATTCTGTGCTTCGCGCTCCTGGCGCTTCCTGCGGCCCTATCGGCCCAGGATGCTCCTATCGGGCCGGAGCTGGATGCCTGGCTCTCGCGGGCCCAGCGGACCGCCCCCGGCAAATGGGGCGTCGTCGTGGCCGATCAATCGGGGAAGATTCTCTGGTCGGTCAACGGTAGTGACCCGATGGTCCCGGCTTCGACCGTCAAGTTGTTGACCACCGGCTTCGCCCGGACCGTCGTGGGAAGCGATGCCCGTCGCGCAACGCGTGTGGTCGGCAGTGGACGCGTCAATCCGCTGAGTGGCACCTGGGAAGGACGCTGGGCGCTCGAGCTGAATGGCGACGTGACGCTCGAACGGCGTGACCGGACGGGTCCCTCGCTCACCGAGCTGGCAAAGCAGCTGGCCGACATCGGAGTCCGGCGCCTGGTGGGCCCGCTGACGGTGACCACGTCGGTCGGGGAGCCGCGGTCACGGTACCCGGCTGCCTGGAGCGACCGGCATCGCGGCCGGATCTTCGCGCCGCCGGTCGGACCGATCACGCTCAACGAAAATATCGTCGAGTTCACGGTTGCCCCCGGCTCGAAGGCCGGTGCGCGCGCCGTGCTGGTCGGCGACGCCCCTGCTGGCGCGGGCGCGCTGGTGACGATGGCGGCGACCACGGTGACCGGCAAGCGCAGTTCGCTCCGGATGGGTGTTCAGAAGAATGGTCGCTGGGTGATTTCCGGCCGGATCGGGACGCGCGCCGGTGCCCGGCGCTTCGCCTCGGTCGCCGGCGACCCGACGGCGGTGCTGGAGGCGGCGTGGCAACACGCGGTTGCCAGCGCGGGGATCAACTGGAGCCACACGGCCAGCATCGGTTCGACGGATCCAGGTGAGCGTCGGGTGCTGGCGGAAATTGTCTCGCAGCCGTTCGATTCCATCGCCCACGAAATCAACACGCGCTCGCTCAACATCGGCGCCGAGTTGATGCTGTTGTGGGGTGGCGGAGTGGATCGGGCGGCCGATCGGCTCACCCAGCACGTGCGGGCGGTGACCGGACTCGCCGAGGGCGTCACCTTGCACGATGGTAGCGGCCTTTCGGCCGATGACCGCGTGTCGCCGTTTGTCTTCACCAGCTATCTCGCCAAGTTCCCGCTGACCGCTGCGGGAAAGAACTTCCCGCTGCTGTTGCCGGCGAATGGCAGCGGAACCTTGCGTCGCCTCGCCGCCGGCCTTCCCGGCCCCGGTGTGGTGCGCGCCAAGACCGGCACGTTGGGGAATGCCTCGACGCTGGTGGGTTACCTCGGTCGCAACAGCGGCACGCTGCTGATCGCGGCGATGTACAACGGCGGCAGCGTCTATGCTGCCAAGCAGGCAGAGTGGACGCTCTTCCGCCTCCTCGGCGCCAACGGTGTCGTGGTTCCGCTCGATATGGATTCTGGTGGAGCCCTCGGCAGCACGCCAGACGAGCCGCCGAGCCCCTGAGGGTGCTCGTGGCGCGTTGTTAAACGCGTGACCATCTCGCAGCGCGGGGGATGGTTCGCGCTTGCGTAGCCACCCCCCTGCTTGGGGTGGCATAAGGGTTCGGGGGACCCCGGCCTTCGATCTCCCGGTACAGCATACACCGTAACTCTTGCAGCTGTTGCGGTCCAATCTCCTCGGCAATACCGCGATGTCGCCTCAGGGCAGCTCCGCTGCGACCAGCTGCACGAGTCCGCGATTCAGCGCGCGAATCGGGACGTCACCACAACGATGCGCCAAACCCACGTGCTGAACAAAGGCGGGTTCTGGGAACTCTTCGCCGGGTTGGCGGATTAGGCCGTGAAGCGGTAGTCTCAGTCTGGAATGGGCCAGCAGGGGAGGAGGTCCAATACCAGTTAGGCGTCGTAGAAGGATCTTCGTCACGCGACGTCAGGCCGTCGAGTCTCTGGAGCGCGTGCCGGCGATTCGGTTCCTTCTGCAACGTCTCGCGATACTCCGCGCTCGCCTCCGCCGGACGGTGGAGCTCCATGAGCATATCACCGAGCAGCTCGCGCGCCGGTGCCAGCGGCCCCGGCGTCACGGCGCTCTTCTCGGTCGCGTCCTCACGCGCTGCTGCTTCGCGCATCCGCCCTAGTGCTTCGGTCTCGCGCTTCTCGGCGAGATCGAGCCAGGCCCGGGCGGTGAGATGCTGGATGGCCACCTGCTCCGCCCAATATCCTTCGCCCTTCGCGCTCAGCCGCTGCTGAATCGACGCCAGCGAATCGATGGCCGCCTTTGCTTTTGCCAGATCGCTGGTGCGCGACGCGCCGAGTGCGCGAGCGAAGTACGTCATCGCCTCAGTGTACGGATAGGCGCTCGCTTTCGGCTCGAGCGCGGCGGCTTCCTCCCAAGCGCTCCGCTCCAGGGCCCAGCGCGCCGGAATCGCCGCGAGTGCGAACACGCCTGCGGAACCGGGCGCGGCGCCGGTAACCGCGTTTGGGTCGAAGCGCGCCGCGACTGCCGGCAGTTCGTCGAGAATCGCTTTCGCGTCGGACTCCTTTCCCATCTGTAGATATGCGTACATGGCATAGTCGGCGGCGTGCAACGCTTCTGCGATGGAGCCACTGGTTAGCGCGACCTTCATCGACCGATTGTTCGCGTTGACTGATTCCTCCCACATGCCGACCCGGGTAAACGTGTGCGAGGGCATGTGCAGCGCGTGCGCGGCGGATGGCGCGATGATCGCATAGCGCTCGGCGGCCGCTCGCGCCTTGTCAGCCAGTGGCGGATAGTCGTAGGTGTGAATGATGTAATGCGCGAGCCCAGGGTGATTTGGCTGCTTCGCCCAGAGCGGCTCGAGAATACTGCCCGCCTTCAGCTGATTTGCGTATGTCTTGTCCGTTGGCGGCGCGGACGCGGTGAGCGAGATCGCGTAGAAGATCATGGCCTCGGTGTCCGCCGGTTGCCGCATCACGAGCTCGTTCATCGCGCGCTCGTACGCGACGATGCGCGTCCGCTGATCCTTGTGCTCGAAGTCGTCGTACAGCTGGCTGACGGCGTGAATGTAGCCGCGCTCACGCTCGGACGCGTGAACGCCGAGCCGCATCGCGGCGTCGACGGCTTGCTGCCCCTGCTGCAGGAGCGTGACCGACCGGTTTCCAGGCGCCATCGGATTGGTCCATCGACTGAGCGCGATCCCCCAGTGCGCCATCGCGCACGTGGAGTCGGCAGCGAGCACTTGATTGAAGGCCCGGATCGACTCGCCGAATTCGAATGAATGCAGCAGCGCAACGGCGCGATCGAACTGCGGCGCGACTCTGGGGCTGCACGACGTTGCGAAGTGAACGGTGCCCAACTGTTCCGTCGGCGCGCCCTGGGGATGTGCGTGCTCCTGCGCATACGCGGCGAGCGCGGGGAGAGTGAGAAGAACCGCGGTCGCGGCGACAGATACGCGTGTCATGTGCGCTCCTTGCTGCTTCATTGTACGGCTCGAGAGCGCGGACGGCAAGTTCTTGCTCATGTAGGAACCTCTCCGATGGGTCCTTTCTGAGTCCCTGCACCGACGCCTAACAAACGTTGCAGCTGGCAAGCACTTTTCGGATGCGGCTTCGCCGCAATGGTTGTAACGTGCTCGCAGCTGAACTAGGGCGTTAGGCCACGCTTGGAGGACCTGAGACTTGCACGTCTATCGGTTGGCAGGCATCGCCCTGAGTGTGGCCAGCAGCGCATGCGGGCGTACCACCGCACACCAAGATCCCGCCCCCCTCGCGGCCCCACGCGGCACCTCACAGAGTCTGGTGGGGCGCTGGGCATTGGTCACCCTCGTGCGCAATGGCGAAGACCTGACCAACCGAAGCGCGGTTACCGTTGGCGCGACGGTGTTCTACAACTTCAATGCCGACGGCACATTTCGAATCGTGCGAGGTGACTCCATCAGGGAGACGGGTACCTGGTCGCAGGATACGAGCGTGTCACCGAAGCTCTTTGACCACATTCCGGACGTGGACGGGAGGCCCGGGCCATTCGTGCCCGGCATCTTCGCCATTAGTGGTGACAGTCTGACGATCTCAATCATCCCGCCGAATCCGACACGCAGGCACCCGACCGCGTTCCGTTCCACTCCGGCTGACAGCTCCTGGCTGCTTGTGTTCCGCCGCCCAGACCGGTAGCGTGACCCAACTATGCGTTGAAGCTGCCGGGCGCCGGGGTTCGCGGGTTGGGATGCGGGGCGGTACCCTGAGTCTGAATTGGGCGGCGCAGGAAGCGGGTCCAAAACCCGTTAGACCGATCAAAACCATTCACACACCAAGCGAGGCATCCGTGCCCTCAACCGCTCCTGAATGTCGTGACTCTCGCGGCGCCATGGACGCCAGCTTAATGCTTGACCGCACGCATGGCGGATCGGAACAACCCATATGGATCAAGGGCACCGCTGACAAGGGGATCTTCGGCTTGATCAAGGCGCGCGATCGAGAAAGGCTCCCTGTGGTCACCATTCGATGCCCCAAGCGTGGACGTCTTGAGTCGTTCGCGCAGACGGTCTAACAAGCAAGTGTTGCTGGCGCCCCGTTTGATGTCGACAGCGGCTCGCGCGCACTTATTTGATGCGGCTGCAGCTGAACGCAAACGTCAGCGAGCCACACTCTCCCACACTGAAAGGCCAACATGGTGCATCGCATGGCAGTCGCCTGTACACTGAGCCTTGTGGCTTGTGCACCCTCGCTCGCTCAAGGGACAGGGCAGCCGACCGTTGTGCCAATTGAGGATGAATCCCACCACCGCGTGGTATTCGAGTCGCCCCCGTGCGCGTCTTCGATGTACGCGTGGAACCTGGCGATACGACGTTGTAGCATGTGCACGCAGACCCCCATGCCGGCGTGGTCATCTCGGGGTCAGCGCGCTGGGGGCAGACGCTGGGCCAGGCAGGTACAGTGGGGCCAGGCAATGCCGTCGGCACCCTCCTCGACAATGCGACCAGTGCGCTGCCGTGTACTCATCGTGTCGCGAATGTCGATAGCGCACCATTCCGCTACATCATGGGGCGGTTTCTCGCGCCCTCCAACGTCGTAGCAGCACCACTGCCCGACGAGCCTGGTCTTTCGTTGGAGCGCGAGACGGCGCGCGGGCGTAGCTATCGCATCCGGCTCCTCCCCGGTCAGGCGACGAGCCTGCATCGCCACGCCCAACCGGGCCTGTTAATTCAAGTTGGCAGCGGGAGGGTGGGATTGACCGGCGATAAGTCTGAGGCATCCAGCGCTCACTCCGGCGCCGGCGCGTGGTGGTGGCGTGCAGCAGGGAAGGTCCACTCGATTCGAAATGCCGGTGACGCCCCGGTGGAGCTGATCGAGATCGACTGGAAGTGATCGGCCTGAGGAATGCCCGGCCTGGTGTCCGTAACACCGAAAGGTCCACAGCATTCGGGGCATCACATGCGAAGGAGGACGAGGATGACGGGCCGAACCTGGTGGTGCGCGATCCTGGTGCTGGGCTTGGCCTGCTCGGGCTCGCCCACGCCGACCGGTCCCGGGGACGCGGGATCCCCACTCCCCTCGTCGCCATTCGTGGTTTCGAATCCCTTGGAATCACAGGCGATGGGGGGGCAGTCCACCGAGGTCTACGTCTCACTGCCCCCCGGCGCGATCCCGGAGGCGTGGTACGTCACGATCCGGAACCCACGCACCGGCGACAGGGCCACGGCATTGTCGGTGGACGGGGGATTCGATCCAGTGGCCTTGGCCGCCGCAGAGGGCGATACCCCGACCTTCGAGGTCCACGGCGCAGGAGGGGTCCTCCTCGGTTCCTACCTGAAGGTGGTTCCTGGCCGAACGCCACCGATTGTTGTGCGCACGAGCCTTCCCCGGAGCAAGCGGGACGTACCGCTCAACGTGAGAATCGAGGTGACGTTTAGCGAGCCGATGGACGCAGCGAGCCTGCCAGGGGAGGTGACGCTCCTGCAAGGCAACCTGCCGGTTCCCGGAAGCGTCGAGGCGGTCGGACAGGACGGCTTGCGGGCGACCTTCACACCCGCCGCGCCGCTGGCCCCGGTCACGACCTACCGGATCAGGATCGGGACAGGTGTGCGCGACCGCGACGGCGACGCACTTGCCGCCGCGGTCGAGGAAGAATTCACGACCGGTGCCGCCGGGCCGGTCGATCCGCCCGACGATCCAGCGCTCGCGGGCCAGCTCGTCTTCGCGAGCCTGTCGGATCGACAGATCTATGCGGTTCGTGCGGACGGAACGGCACGACGCAGGCTGACGACCGAGGGGCGGAACGAGGGGCCGGCCTGGTCGCCCGACGGCCGTCGGATCGCGTTCTCGCGCGACGACGGTACCGGCGCCGACATCTACGTGATGAACGAGAACGGATCGAACGTCATTCGGCGCACCGCAGGCTCGGCCCTGTGGCCGGCGGAGTGGCCACACGGTGGGCTGCGGTCGGCGGTCTGGTCGCCCGACGGTCGTTGGCTTGCAGTCAGCACGCGGGGACTCTACGACTCCGACATCTGGCTCATCCGGGCCGACGACGATGGAACGCCCCCCCTGCATCTCGTGGAGAACGCGCGGTCGCCCGCGTGGTCGCCCGATGGTCAACGGATCGCGTTCGTGCGCATCAGCGGCGACGACGGATATGATGCCATCGGTGTGATGAACGTGGACGGAACGGGCACATCGATGCTCACGCCGGCCCAAGGGGGCCGGGATGGACTGGCGTGGTCGCCGGACGGGCAACGTCTTTCGGCCTCTGTATGCGAGGCCGGGGTGTGTGACCTGTTCGTGATGAGTGCGGCCGGCACCGACACACGTCGGGTGACGAACACGGGAACCGCATCGTGGGGCGGCGCTTGGTCACCAGATGGACTCTGGATCGCGGTCACGCTGTGGGGTTCGTCCAGCCCACCAACGGTGGCGAAAGTCCCCGCCGGAGGAGGTGTGGCGCAGATCATCGCCACCGACGGCTACGGCCCGTCGTGGCGTCCATGAGGGGTGGCAGGGGCTTCGCAGCGGGCACCTGCTTGCGATGGTGCGAGAGGTGAATATCGGCGCCTGGCCGGCAGATGCAGCGGACGAGCGCACGAGCGATTGAGCGTCCTATCTTCCGTCGCTCATGCTGATCCCCGATCTGATCATGCTAGCCGTCGTGCTGGTGGGCACGGAGTACCTCGCGATCGGCACTCAGGAGGCGGAGCACAAGCAGTGGGTCGACCGGCTCTCGCGCGCATATAAGCTTGGGGTGACGCTGGTCTATGGCACCGATGCCACCACCCGCGTCGCGAACGTGACGCGGGGGCAGGACGCGATCTCCGGGATCGACCCGTGGATCGAGGCGGGGATCCCGCCCCGGGCGATCCTCAAGGCGATGACCACCGAGGCTCACCGCCTGCTGGGGCTCGACGGCCAGCGCGGCTTCCTCAAGGTCGGGATGGCTGCCGACCATATCGCCACGCCGGCCAATCCGCTCGAGGATATCACGACCCTCAAGGCGGTGTGGTTCGTGATGAAGAACCGGGCGGTAGTGCGGAATGATGCGGGGCAGGGGAAGCCGTAGGCAGGGGGCCGGGCTTCGCTGTATTGGCGGCTTGGGCCGCGGGGCGGTAGCGTCAGACCCAATTGGGCCGCGCAGGAGGATGGTCCAATACCCGTTAGCCGGACCAAACAAAACGCGCTGTTTCTTCACGGGAGGCTTATGCACGAGGCCTTGATGACCAAACGTCTGCGCCGCGCCGGGCTCGTGTCGCTGCTGGTGCTTGGCCTGGCGTGCGACACGCAACCCTCCAAGGCGACACCCGACCCGGCGCAGGCACTCTCGGCGTTGCGGACCGCGGATTCGCTGGTGCAGGCCGCGATCGTGGCGCGCGACGCCGAGCGCACGGCGTCGTTCTACGCGGAGCAGGCGGTCCTGATGCCGGTGGCCGAATCAATCATCGAAGGCCGCACCGCGATTCTCGCCGAGTGGCGGCACGTCTTCGGCATTCCGGGCTTCGCGAATCGGGCGCGACTTGTCGCGGCGGATCTGTCGACCGCTGGGGATCTCGGATACACGCGTGGCACGTATGAGTCGCCGATGCTGGGGCCTGGCGGGCAACAGTTGCTTGAGCGCGGCAAGTGGGTTTCGGTCTGGAAGCGGCAGGCCGATGGGCAGTGGCGCATCGTCGTGGACATCTTCAACACGGACACTCCGCCACCCATTCACGCCCCCAGCACCGTGAAACCCGGCCCGCCCTAGCCGCGGAGGAAGCCGCGCTGAGCAACCGGGCAGATAGTGGACACCGTAAACCGGGTACATGGGTAACACTTTCTCAGGGCTCCCGGTCCGCGCCGAAAGCTGTGATGCCGCTCGTCGCAGTGGGTTGACGAGGCGCTCAGGGACAGGGCCGTGACTCGCTACCCGAACGCTGAGGTGCTGCTCAGGGTCGGATGGCGGCCATGTCGTTCATGGCCGCCACGCTGGGCTGTGCCCGTTGGCGACGATCACCCCTTCTCCGCTGCCGTCCACGCGGGTGAATCGGATCGCGGCGGCGCAATCAGGGCACGCCGAAGCAGCAAACGCGATGACCCGTCCATCCGGCGACCACGATGGGTCAAGAAATCCCCAGCCCACAGTCCCCAGGCTTCGAACTTCGGTGCCATCCGCATTCGCTACGGCAAGTTCAACCGAGAAGCAGCTGTCCCAGGGGGAGCCTCCGTAGCTCCAGGGATTCTGCGTGCAGACCGCGAGCGCCAGATTGGCTCCGTTAGGTGCCCACGCGGGGTCGAAGTAAAAGCGATCGTATGCCCCGGTGGTAAAATGCGTCCACTCCACCAGCAGTGCCGTAGACGAGCCGTCGGCGTTCATGACCGAGATGCTCGACGGGTCGGACCAGAGGAACCCGCCGGATTTGCTGCTGGTAAACGTCACGCGGCCGTCGGGGGACCACGACGGGTGGCTCGCGAATACTGCAGGGGCGGTCAGGCGGACAGGCGGGGTCGTGTCGTCTACCGCGTCGATCACATAGATGGCCCGCCCGCCTCCCTGGGATGATTCGAATGCAATCTTCCGCCCGTCGGGTGACCATGCGACCTTGCTCTCGGACCACCAGGTGTTCGTGGTGTTCGTGCGTCGGACCACGTTCGAGCCGTCGGCGTTCATCACGTAGATAGCGGGCAGGCCACCACGGTTGCTGATGAACGCCAACCGCTGACCGTCGGGGGACCACGCCGGGGCGAGATTGAACGCGCCGCCACCGCCGCCATACGTCAGGCGAACAGACGCGGAACCATCGACGTCGTTGAGGTAGATGTCATTGTCACGGACGAATGCGATTTGTCCCCCGGGTGAGGCATCCGTGCACGACACCGCGAATGCGACCGTTGCACTGGGTCCCGGTGCGACCATAACCGTCCGCGACGCGGTGCCTTGCACGGTGCACCGCGAACTGAGCCCCTCGACGGCCACCGTGTGCAGGCCGGGCGCCAGGTTCTGTACCTGGAGGCTCGAGGGAATCGTGATCGTGCGCACATCGTTCGCCCCGATCCTGACAACGACCGAGCTCGGGGCGAACTGGGGAGTCGGCGTCGAAATACTGATGGCGACGCCTCCGGTGCCGGCGGCGACGGTCGTGAAACTGATCGTTTCCCGCCGCCCAAACAGTGACGAGTCGCGGTCGGCGATCGATGGCATGATCTCGAGTGCGTAGTTCTCCGAGGGCGTCAGGTCCGCGTCCGGGACGAACTCGACAGTGGTGTGGAAATCGTTGGTGAACCCCAGTCGGCCGGAGACCGTGGTGCGCGCTGAATGCAGGACGAAGTTGTCGGCCGAGAGCGACGTAGCGTCGATCGGCTCACTGAACACCACGATCATGCGGGCGTTGAGTGGAACGTCGCGCTTATTCTTGGGCGGGACGGTGCGGACGATTACCGGTGGCTGCTTTACCGGAACGCTGAAGCGGTATGTGACGGACGATGCCGCAGCACTGCGCAGCACGATAGTGATCGTGTCCCCTGCAGCTGCCGGCAGCGTCACGGGGTCGAGGCCGCCATCGACAAGCTCGACCGCCACGGTTGTACCGGTGCGGTCGACGTGCGCCGTCGCCGACGTGACTCCTGGAAACGTCCCCGGTGGAGCCGAGATGTAAACCAATTTGTCGAGGCCACCAACCGCCACCGTTGCGGTCAGCGCTCCGCCGCCCGAACCCACGGGCTCCGATACTATGAACGGAGCGGCTCCGGTGAGGGGGAGAGGCGGGGGTATCGTCCCAACCGTCGTGAGCTCGCTCGGTGTGCAGGCGGCCGCAATATATGCCAGAATGAAGATGTGCGTACGGTACGCTGAGGGCTTCATGGCTTTCTCCACACGTTTGTAGATCCAGTGATACGGTCACCCCGCGCCCTATTACTCAGGTGACCCGGCTATCGTCGGCCGATCACCTGGAATCCGGCCCACAGGTACGGATCCGCTGTCTCGGGCGTGGCCAGCATGGCTCGCTGCGCCCCGGCGAGCGCGGTGGCCGGATTTCCGGTCCGCGGATACCGTGCGTAGAAGTGGGTCATGAGTGTCGCAGTCGCACCGTCCTGCACGGGCCACAGGCTCGCCGCGACATTTGCCGCCCCCGCCGTCAGGAACGCTCGAGTCAGGCCCACCCAGTCGTCCCCCGCCGGTACATCAGTTACTGCGCCCGCCGCCAGGCCGGTCTGGCACGCGGACAGCACGACGAGGTCGGCGGATAAGGCGAGCCCGAATACCTCGTGGACCTCCAGCAATCCATCGTGCTTCCCGTCACCCGCGAGATCGACGTAGGAGAACAGGGGGTTTTGCTTGTTCAGCACCCCGTAGGTCGCCAGATGAATGACCCGTTGCGTTGGCGCAAGCCGCCGGAATTCCGATTCGGTCGCCGCACCACCCGACAGCACCTTGCCACCGGTTTCGGTGACTATCGCCACCTCTCGAACCGTCGCCGGGAGCTCGCGGGGCCGGGGGGCCATCGCCAACACACCGGATCCGTGCCTGTCCCGTGGTCTGGCACCAAGTGCGAGCCAAACGGCGGCGGAAGGAACGACCGTGATGACGTAGCGCTGGACGAGGTATCGCGACGCAACACCGTCGCCATCGATCAACGCCGCAAACGGCAGGTAGTGCAGCTCGGCGTGCGGGACGATCGTCAGTCGCGATTTACCCGACAGCAGTCCGGTCGCCGCGATCGGTTCGATCAGATCGCGGTACAATTGCCGCAACGGCACCCGCCACCCGGTGCCCGCAAGGCCGCGCTGCAGAAGCCTGCCGCGGGCGAACTCGATTCGGCGGGCCAGCTCGCGGTGGGTCGCCTGCAGCGTGACGGCGACAATAGAGTCGCGAGTCACGACGTACGCGAGCGTTCCGCTGTCGCTGACGAGGTACTCAAGGAGGACCTCGCCCGGCTCCAGCTGGCGAGCGATCGATCGCCAGCTTACGGCGGCTGGCGCCACCAGTGCGTCATATCGCGGTGCCCGCTCGCGAATCTCCCGCTGCACGCCGGTGTACCGGGCCTGCGCCGCCAGCAGCGTCGATCGGGATGCCGTCCCGGCTGCGTTGAAGTCGGGACCACGCAGCGCTTGGGTCCGGCGCGGCATTGCGCTCGCGTTTCGGGTCAGCTCACCAATCTGACGGCGCAGGTCCTGCTCGAGGGTGACAAGCTGGCTGCTGGTGTCGCGAGGCGCAGCGACGCGCCCCAGCGCCAGCAGCTCCGCCATTTCCCTCCCGCGCAGCGCTTCGCTGATTGCGAAGGATTCACCCACGCGACCGCGGTCGTGCTCGAGCGCTGCCAGCTCCACGTACACGGCCCACTTGTCCTCGTAGAGTTCCGACCGGCGGTCGGGGAGGTAGAGGGATCCGCCAAGTCGCTCGATCTCGCCGATTGCCGCGCGAAACGCTTCGGCAGCTGCGTCCGCCCGCCCGCGCAGGCGAAGCGCCCGCGCCTGTCCGGCGTAAATCCGCCACGTGACATCGGCGATGTCGCGCGAACCAAGTCGTGTGCGCGCGAGTCGATACCACGACTCGGCAGCAAGCGCGTCGCCCGCGTCGAGCTCGATGTCGCCTCGCTGCGTGAGAGCGGTCGCAATGGCCACAGGGTCGCCGAGTCGCTCGAGATCCGCCACGGCCTGGCCGAGCAGTCGGCGCGCGCGAGCGTGGTCACCGCTTCGGGCAGCGAGCTCGGCCAGCCCGATCCGGGTGGTTGCGGCGCTTCGCCCGTCGCCCGCAGCCAACTGCGTTCGAAGGGCGTCATCCAGCGATGCGTAGGCGCGCGCGGCGTTGCCCTGCGCAAGTTGCAGCATCCCGAGCCCGTGTTGCGCTGCTGCCACTCCCGTCCAGAGGCCATCGCGACCGAAGAGCGTCGCCGCCATACCATAGAGTCGTTCCGCCTGAGGATACTGGTTCAGTCGTATCGCGAGGTCAGCTTCAGCGAGCGCTGTGGCAGCGCGAACTTGTGCCGCCACGTGATATCTGTTTTCGAGTTCGCGGGCATGACGAAGTTCGTCGATGGCCGCCTGCAACTTTCCCTGGCCCGCGAGCGCCGCCACGCGGCCCTGCGACGCGCTCAACTCGTCGGTGACAGGGCCGGTGCGCGCATAGAGGGCGGCCGCAGCGGTGTAATGACCGGTGGCCCCGGGGTAGTCTCCGCGACGCAAGGCGAGCTCGCCGAGACCGAGCAGTGCACTGGCGGCCTCAGCGGAGTCTCCTGCCGCCGTCCAGAGACCGAGCGCTTCGCGGTAATCGTCGTTGGCGCGCGCGAAGTGACCATCCGACGCCGCGAGCGATCCGAGGTTGACGAGGTTCGTCGCAGTGGCTGTGGGCCTGCCGCCACGGCGATTGATCGTCAGCGCTGCCTCGAGGTGCCGCCTGGCGTCATCGAGGTCACCGGCAACACGCGAGAGCGCCGCGGCGTTGTTGTAGTCGGCGGCAAGCCCGCGAGAATCACCGATTCGGCTGTGCAGCGCGATCGCGCGATCGTAGAGCTGCCTGGCGCCTGCCATGTCGCCGGTGCGCTCCCGCAGCCCCGCGATCTCGGAAATTGCATTGGCGGACACGCGGGCGTCGCCCATCAGGTCGGCGAGCTCCTGTGCGCGCGTGAGGTAGCGCAGGGAACTGTCGGCGCGGTCCTGGCGGGCCATCGCCGCGCCGATGTTGCCCATCGCGGCGGACATTCCGGTTGAATCGTACAGCGCGGCCGCCTGCGCGAGCGCCTGCTGCCAGACCGCGATCGCTGCGGCCGGGCCGCCGCGCCCATACCTGCGAACCCCCGCACCACGAACGCTGTCGGACTTCACCTTCGCGAGGCGCTGTGCGGGGCTCCAGCCCACGAAGCGGGAGAACTCGCGAAGGAGGAAGTCGTCTCCCCACTTTGCCTGAAATGATTCCGCAAGTCGCTGCGCGATACGTAGGTGCAACTGTTGCTGCGCGGGATCGCCCACTGCCGCGTCTGCCAGCGCGACGCGAAACGCGCCGGGCACGTCGATGGAATTCGTGCGCGCCGCCAGATTCGCCGCCGTGCCGGAGAGTTGTTCGGCGGCGAGTCGCGCCCGTTCGCGATGGAGTAACATCGCGGACGCGGCGAGGAGCGGGGTGCCGTCTCCGGGCGCCGGACCGGTCGTGCCGACTTCCGACACGATCCGGAACTCCACCAATGGCGACGTCGACCAGCGATTCCATCCGGTCCGTGCCTCGGCGCGCCAGAAGTATGTGCGCCCCCGCGGCAGCAGCACCGAATCCGGCATCGCGACCGTCGTATCGCCAACCTGCAATTCGGCGATCACGGCGCCGGCCGAGTCGAAGACCGTGACACGATAGCTACTCGCCCCTTCGACCTGGCTCCAGGTGAAGACCGCTGCCCCGTTCACGAGACCCTGCGGAGAGATCGGCGACGGTGCGGCGGTCGCGGTCACAGCGGCATCCCGAATGGGGTCGGGCCTGACGCGGTCGGCAGGCCGCCTGAGCACGACCACCAACACAACCGCCGCGACCAGGCCGACGATGCCTCCGTACCGAACCGACAGCTGACGATGGGTGGGAGCGCGCGCCGCCCGGATTGCCTCTGCAACGGATGGGTCTGCCAGCAACGCCACGATACCTGCCACAGCGCGACAGCACCGCGGACACTGCTCGATGTGGGCCGTCGCGGTTGGCAGGCGACTGGTGCCCTCCGCCACTGCGGCGAGTTCCGCGTCGCTCAGGCAGGGCCCTTCCGCGGGTGGCCGGGTCTGTTCGTCCGCGGAGAGCCGCAGAAGGTCCGACATCGAGACGGTGTTCATCTCGGGGTGGTACGGCGGAGTCGTGCCGAATTGCTCAGAGGTCATCGCGGCCGACCCCCTCACGCTGGAGCGCCGCACGCATCGCGTCGAGCGCGCGCGAGACGCGATTGTAGACGGCCTTGGCGTTCGGCCACCCGACGACACGGGCGACCTCGGCCGCGGTGAGCTCCTCGATCACGAACAGCTGTACCGCAAGGCGAACGTCGACCGGATGGATCGCCAGCACGCCGTGGAGGCGCCGCGCGAGGTCGACCACTTCCGCCGGATCACCGACGCCGACCGCCACGTCGTTGCCGTCGGACAGCGCCAGCGGACGGCGGACGGGGAGCGCATCAGGACAAGGGTGCGACCGACGCAGGGCACGGGCGTCCCGGAGAAATGCAGCGAACGACAGTTCCGCAGCCCCGCTCAGTCGCAGCCGTTCGAAGGCCTCGGCTGGTGAACTCCCATCGAGGCAGAGCGCTTCGTAGATCTTCCGGTGAAGTTCCGACAACCCCGGCGGGATGGTGCGGCGCTGCCGGCCGTCACGGCGCCGGATGCCGTCGATGACAATGTTGCGCACGACGACCACGAGCCACGTCGACACAGAGGCTCCCGATCGGGAGTCCCCAGCGTAGCGCCGGAGCCGCGCGAAGTCGTCCGCGATGAGCGCCGCGCAGACTGTCGCGTAGGCATCATCGAGTTCCTGCTCGTCGTTGAGGAGACGGCGGATGCTCGCGCGGATCAGCCGACCGTGACGCGCGATGAAGTCCTCCCACGCGGATTCGGAGTTGCCGGAGCCGAGCCGGTTCTGCCAGCGTTCCATTCGCACCCCCGCCTGGGGTTTTTCTCCGATCCTCTATCGAATCATGTGGGGCGTGAGGGGTGGGCGGAAGGGCGGGCACCCGAACCGGAACCAGGCGGCGGGCTTCCGGCTCGAGCGCCGATCTTCTTTTGTAGCTCCCGGCAGTTGTATTCCAGCCGTGTACTCCACGTGCCTGCACTGCACCCGTGACCTCGGCCCCGCGGTGCCAGGCTGGTGTCCGCGCGCTGCGGAAGGTCCGCCAGGGTAGTAGTGTCACCCAAGTTGCCGGTATACTCTGTGACGTATCTACCCGGTTTGTACCGACCAGCCACCTGACGAGCGCTTGCCGCGAACGGCCGCACTCCAGGCGCACGGAGGACGACGATGACATCCATTATCAGGAGCGACCAATGACGCGGATCGGAATAGCGGCCCTCGTATTCTGCCTCGGTGGACTCGTGACAACTCAAGCAACCAGGTCGGCACACGGCCAGACATCAGGAGAGGCGCCAATGCAGCTCGGCAACTTTTCGGTGAGTCTTGCGGTCAAGGACATTGCCGCATCGCGCGCGTTCTACGAAAAGCTCGGCTTTCGGGTCATCGGAGGCGATCAGGCAAAGAACTGGTTGATCCTTCAGAACGAGACCAGCACCATCGGCCTCTTCCAGGGAATGTTCAGCAAGAATGGTCTGACGTTCAATCCCGGCTGGGACAGGAACGGCGGAACCTTGCCGGACTTCGATGACGTTCGCACCATTCAACGAACGCTCAAGAGTCGCGGCCTCACTCTGGCAATGGAAGCCGACGACTCGACGTCGGGGCCGGCAAGCTTGATGGTGCTTGACCCGGATGGCAACCCTGTCCTCATCGACCAGCACGTGTCCAGCCCGAAGCGGTGAGGCGGTACCCGGCCCCCTTCACGACCAAACTCCGCCGCGAGCAGACGTCCTAAGACGCCGGACTGTTCGGGACCCAACGAAGGACACACGACATGAACGGAACCAGCCACGGCCGACCCGGTCTCGAAGACATCACGATTCACGTCAGGATCAAGCTGTCAGCCCTGTGGGTCAGCGTGATGTTCTGCTACATCTACGCCGACTACTTCGGGCTATACGTACCGGGATCGCTGCAGTCCATACTCAACGGCCAGATGCGACCCCTCGGACCAACGACTCAGGGGGTCCTGCTCGGCAGCTCACTGATGTTGGCGATCCCGAGCGTGATGATCTTTCTATCTGTGGCGCTGCAACCGGCCCTGGCTCGCTGGCTGAACATCATTGTCGGGGCAGCGTATACGGCGATCATTCTGCTCACCATGTGGGCCTGGGTGTACCATATCTTCTACGGCGTCATTGAAATCGCGCTCACCGCACTCATCGTGTGGTACGCGTGGAATTGGCCGAGGGCTCCAGCAACTTCGTAGCATCTGGAGATTCCCCATTGGCCTCCCCTTCGACCCGAAGCAGCCGGCGGATGAGCGCCTCAGCCGCCGGAGGGTACCTTCGGGGATGAAACGGACCCCGGCCCCTCAGCGTATGCTTCGGTAATGCTCCCCGCCACCCGTCCCGACGAGCTCTTCCTCGCCCTGCAGGCGGCCCTCGCCGGCCGCTACTCGCTCGAGCGCGAACTCGGCCGCGGCGGAATGGGGATCGTCTACCTCGCCCGTGATGTCCGGCTCGATCGCCCGGTCGCGCTCAAGTTGCTGCCGCCGGAGCGCGCGGTAATCCCCAGCCTGCGCGAGAGCTTCCTGCGCGAGGCGCGAATGGCTGCCCGCCTGGCACACCCGAACATCGTGCCGATTCACGCCGTCGAAGAGCTCGGCGACTTCGTGTTCTACGCGATGCGTTACGTCGCCGGCGAGACCCTCGGTGAACGGCTCCGCCGCGTGCATCGCCTCGCGGCACACGACGCCACGCGACTGCTGCGCGACACGGCGTACGCCCTCGCCTATGCGCACGCGCAGGGGGTGATCCATCGCGACATCAAACCGGACAACATCCTGCTCGATGACGACGGCCACCGTGCCGTGGTCACCGACTTCGGCATTGCGCGACTGGTCGGCGCTCCCGATGCCAGCAGCGGCCGCATCGTGGGAACCCCGGAATACGTCGCGCCCGAGCAGGCCGCAGGCGAGACCGTGGACGGTCGCAGCGATCTCTACGCCCTCGGCGCCGTGGGATTTCACTGCCTCAGCGGTCAGCCGCCGTTCGCAGGCGACGTGCGCGAACTGCTGGCGCAGCACCTCACCAGACCATCGCCGCCACTGCTGAGCGTCGTGCCCGGCGCCCCCATCGCCCTCGCCTCGGCGATCGATCGCGCCCTTCGCAAGCGGCCGGAAGAGCGCTTCGAGAGCGCCGAAGCGATGGCTGAGGCGATGGCACCGACCTCGCTGGCCACCGCCGAACTCCCCGTGCCGGTGCGGGTATGGGTCTACCGTGGGCGCGAACTGAAGGGGATCTACGTCATCTGGTCGTGCTTCTTCTATGGGCTGGGCACGATGGTGTATGTAGCGAACGCCAGCAATAGTACCTGGAGTCTGGGTGTCAGCATTTTCCTGTTCCTCTGTGCCAACGCCACCATTCTGCCGTGGGTGGGCCACGCACTGTGGCGCATTTCGCAGACGCGTCGCGCGATCGAGGCCGGCGTCACGCTCGACGAGTTGCGCGCCGGACTCGATGTCGCCCTGGCCCGCCACGAGGAGGAGCTGCGCTACGACGAGGCGCGACCGATTCACTGGCTGCCGAAAGTCGTGCGAGTCGGGACCTACCTCTCGCTGGCCGGTGCGCTTGCCGCGCTGTTCGCGGGGGTGTTTGTCAGCCGCGACTATTACACATCGAAGAATCTCTTCGGCGTCTTCGGACTCTTCACGATGGCGACGGTGGGCGGTGGGATGTTCGGGCTGATATTCCCGGGGCGCCGGCTCCGGCCAGTGGATCCATTCGCACGACTTCGGCGCTGGGTCTGGAACGGGCCGCTCGGTCGGCTGATGGGACGGATCGCATCGATTGGTCTGCCCGCTGCCAAGGCGCGCGACTGGGCGCCGTCACGCCCGACCGAGACCGCGCTTGGCTCGGCCACCGAAATGCTCTTCGAGACACTCCCCGAACGCGAGCGCGAGGCCCTGGCCGATCTACCGAGGATCGTGTCGCGTCTCGAGCGCGAGGCCAGCGCCGCCCGCGAGCATCTCGAACGCGGTGATGCCGGCCCGTGGGGCGATCGGCTCGAGCGTGCCGTGGCGGCGATCGAGACGTTGCGGGTGGGGTTGCTGCGGATGACAGCGGGCCACGCCGGAGCGACGACGATCACGGCCGACCTCGACTCCGCCCGGCTGCTCGCCGAGCGGATCGATCAGCTGATGGCAGGACTCGCCGAGGTCGACGCCCTGCTGGCATCGGATGACATCGGCCACCACCAGATCACCCAGGCACCACCAAGGAAGAGGGCACCCAGCACATCACTGGGGTAATGCACCCCGAGATAGACGCGAGAGAATGCAATCGCAATCGGGGTGACCAGGGCAATCGCGGTGAGGATCCATCCGGCGAGGCGATGCTGAATCGCGCGCGCCAGCAGCAGGAAGCCCAGCGTCCAGATCACCGGCGCCATCATCGCGTGACCGGAAGGATAGGAGAACCAGCCGGCATCGCTCAGCCGCGGAATCAGCGACGGGCGGGTGCGGTGGAACCCCAGCTTGAGGAGGGCATAGAGCAGCTCACCCGAGACGCCGGCCAGGATGTATCGCGTTGCCCAGACGCCCCGGCCCAGGCGCCAGAGCAACAGCGCGATCCCCAACGCCATCGGGACCGAGAACAGCCCACTCCCCGCGAGCGTGAAGGCGAGCATCAGGTCGGTACGCCCTGGTTGCCGGGAGCTGCCGATCGCGCGCAACAGCGCCTCGTCCCACGGCAGCGTCACGCCGGCGACCACCATACCTGAGACCAGCACGAAGAGCCCGAGGAGTACCAGCGTGAAGCGCGACGGACTTCGGAGCGACGTCATCGAGGAAAAGTAGCCGGATCGATTGGCGGCGAACCCTCGCGGAGGTGGAGGGTCAGGCTCCGGCGGCAACTGTCGCAGCTGAGTTCGACCGGATCGGTATCGCTCCGAAGCCCAAGCCCGCCACCCACGCGGTTCACTGCGCCACAGTTGGGGCAGGCGAGGGTCGTCGGCCGCAACCGCGCCCGAGACATCGCCTGTCGAGTCGCCGTGATCAGTGCAGCCACCAGTACCAGCGGGATGCCAATCAAGTGGATGATCGGTATCGGGATAAGCGTGGCGGCGGCCACCAATCCGATGAGCAGGACGGTTCCGCTCCGCACGGCGCGCTGCACCGGCGTGAACCGCTGCAGGACGCCCGGCGCCGACGTCACGGCGCCTCCTGAGGATTCCAATTCGATCACCACGGTGGTTTCGGGCATCAGCGGGCGTATCCCTACCCTTGCATCGCCTGCCGGATGGCGGCAACGAACTCGTCCACATCGGCCTCACTGGTGGCCCAGCTCGTCATCCAGCGGACTTCATTCTTCGCCGCATCCCAGAGATAGAAGTGGAACTGCTGCTGCAATTGCTCGGTCACCGAACGCGGCAGTACTGCGAAGACGGCGCTTCCTTCCACCGCCTGGGTGATCCGCACCCCGCTGATCCCGCGGACTCCCGTGGCCAGCCGTTGCGCCATCGCGTTGGCGTGCCGGGCGTTGCGCAGCCAGAGATCCTGCTCTGCCAGCGCCAGGAACTGGGCCGCGAGAAAGCGCATCTTGGAGGCCAGTTGCCCCGACTGCTTCCGGAGGAACTTCAGTTCGCCGGCCAGTGCGGGATCGAATACCACGATCGCCTCGGCTCCCATTCCACCGTTCTTGGTTGCACCGAAGGAGAGAATATCGACCCCGACCTCCTTGGTAATCGCGGCCAGTGGTAGTTGGAGGGCCGCCGCCGCGTTCGCGATCCGCGCACCATCCATATGCACCGTCATCCCGAGCTCGTGCGCCGTGCGGCAGAGCGCGATTAGTTCCTCGCGGCTGTACACCGTGCCGTATTCGGTGACCTGCGTCAGCGACACCACCGCGGGCTGGACGTGATGTTCGTCGCCGATGCCGATCGTGGCGGTGCGAATCAGCTCGGGCGTCAGCTTGCCATCGGCCGTCGGGACGTCGATGAGCTTGCAGCCGGTGAACAGCTCCGGAGCACCACACTCGTCGACCTGGATGTGTGCCTGCGCCGTACAGATTACCGCCTGCCAGGGTCGGGTCAGCGCGCGCAATGAGACAACATTCGCGCCGGTGCCGTTCCACGCGAAGAAGACCGCCGTCGCCGGGCCGAACTCTCCCTGAAACCACTCCCGGGCGCGCGCACTCCAGGGATCGTCGCCGTACGCGGTGGCCGGCCCGCTATTGGCCGCGTGCATCGCCGCGAACACGGCGGGATGCACCGGCGCGGTGTTGTCGCTGGCGAATTCTCGCGGGAGGCTCATCCTCGCTCCTCCGTCGGTGGATCGGTGATGTTGTCTTCCCAGAGTGCGAAGACGTTCCCATCGGGATCGGCGATCATCGCCATGATCCCGAACCCCTGCTGGGTGGGCTCTGCGACGAAGCGCACTCCCGCCTCACCGAGCCGGGAACAGAGCGCCAGCAACTCCGGCACCGCGAAGGTGATCCCCGTGTGCCGCCCGACCATCGCCTTGGCATCGGGATGCTCCGCCGGATGCACGCCGAGATGGGGTGGTCCTTCGAGGAACTCGAATCCGAAGGAACCGCGCTTCCAGAGCGGCAGGCCGAGCTGCTCGTGGTAGAAGCGCAGCGCTCGCTCGAGGTCGGTCACGAATACGGCGAAGGAATGCAGAGTCGGCGTCATCGATCCGTCACGGTATCGCTCGCGGCAACCGCCGCACGCACGTTGCGACGCATCCGATCGAGCCCGGGACGCGCCAGGGGTGTATCGCCGTAGCGTTGCAGGAACTCGGCGTCGGTCATCTCGTCGAAGATTGCGGGTTCGGTCCGATCGGGGTCACGGCGAGCGGCAAATTCCGGCACCGTCGTGGGCGAGGCGAACTTTTCGTTCCACGGACAGACACTGTTGCAGACGTCGCAGCCGAAGGCCCAGCCATCCCACCGCGGCAACAGTTCTTCGGGCAGTGCTGGCTTGTACTCGATCGTCAGATACGAGAGGCAGCGGGTCGCATCGAGGGAGCGATCGGCGACGAACGCCCCGGTCGGGCAGGCATCGAGACAACGCGTGCAGCTCCCACAGCGATCCATATCGATGGGTGCATCGACCGCGAGGTCGAGGTCGGTGAAGATGGTGCCGATGAACGTCCACGAGCCGATGCGCGGGTGGATCAGCATCGTGTTCTTGCCGATCCACCCGAGCCCGGCACGCTCCCCGAGTTCCCGCTCCGGCACCGGTCCGTCGTCGATCCAGACGTGGGCAAGCCCGGCGCCGCGACTCTTCAGCCACTCGGCGAGCCGGTGAAGCCGGCCGTGCGTGACCAGATGATAGTCCATCCCGCGGGCATACCGCGCGATCTTGAATCGGTCACCCGGCGATGGCAGCTCGTCGTCTGCTGCAGCATAGTTTTCCAGGATCACGATTGCCCGGGTGGCGCCGGGCGTCGCCGTTGCTGGGAGCTTTCGCTTCTTTGCCTGGCGGTGGAGATACCGCATCGTTCCGCCATACCCCGCCGCCAACCAGCGGTCGAGCGCGTCGCCACGCCGACTCGGCGCGAGATCAGCCACGCCACACGCGACGAAGCCGATCCGCCGCGCCTCGTCCTTCACTTCTGCAGCGGTCGCCGGAATCACCGCGGTGGTGCGACGCGCGCGGCGTATTCGCCGGTCTCGCCCGTGATCAATCGGGCGCCACTGCCGTAGGTCAGATACGACCAGCCCCATTCGATCAGTACCAGCACGCGATTCCGGAAGCCGATGAGATACGCGATATGAATGAAGATCCAGGTGAGCCAGGCCAGGAAGCCACCGAAATGGAGCCGCCCCAGATTGGCGACCGCCTGTCCGCGCCCGATGACGGCGAGCTCACCTTTGTTCCAGTAGCGGAACGGCACTCGTTGC
>JANLPG010000171.1:0-4768 GCA_031367105.1 Gemmatimonadota bacterium
GTCTGCCGATGAATCGACAATCTGGAGTTTCCTCGCCCCCGCCGAGGTCGAAATGCTCACCACACACCGAACACGCCGAGCGCTGGCCACGTCCCTGCTGCTGCTCTCTGCCTGCGCGCCGCCTGCCGAGACGGTCCTGCCTTCAAGTCAGGGTCCCCTCACAGAACCAAGCCCAGCCACTGCGGCCAACGTCGTGGGGATCTGTGGCGGCGCATTCTACGACGTTGACCCCAGCTGCAATGGACCGAACGCGAGAATCGGGTTTGTTGCCGGGGGTCCAGGCGCTGGTACTGAGGCAGATCGGACCATTGTCGATGCACTCCTTCCCTGGCAACGCCTCTTGTGGCAAGGCGAGAACTCAGGCATCCCTCAGGTCTTCACAGGGTCGCGAAGTAAGACGATCACCGTGAACTTTCCGACCGGAACGGGAGCCGTCTGCGGTATCACGCCGAACGACCCCGGAGGAAGCATTTCAAGGATTCTGCTCATTCCGGCCACTTCGTGCGGCAACATTCAAACTGGCCCCATTACCGTGGTCTTGCGCCATGAGATTACCCACGTCCTCGGCTGGGAGGGGCAAAGTCACGGTGGCTCGGTTCCGCGGAATTCGAGCATCACCGGAGCAGCCACGGGCCGATGCACGACTTTTCTCCCGGCAAGCGCGAGCCTGGGGCCCATTCCGCCGAACGTGTGTCCGCACGAGGTGGAGGTCATCAATCGGGCGTACACGTCGGGATGGTCTCCGGACCAAGACGAGCTGTTCAATCAGGAGATCCTGATGGGGACCGATGCGTCACCCCGGTCGCTGTCGGTGGCGGTGGGGGCGTCCGCCACCATTGCAGCGCCGCATTGGCAGAGCTGGCCATCTGACCAGTTGGTCTCGAGGACACCCTACGACTTGGGTTGGTCCGTGGCCCCGAGTACGCTGGCGACGGTATCCGGAACGGGCGTCGTGACCGGATCGCAGGCTGGATCCGGCAAGGTCCTGCTGCGCGCGCAATCGGCCCCACCCCCGGGCTACGCACTCTGGACGCCGTTCCAGCTCCGGGGGGATTCGGTTGAGCTCAGCGTCACCACACCTCCCCCAGTGTCGCTGCAGGTGAGCGACATTGTCGTCCGCGACGCCGGCACCGACGCGATCGTATCGCTTCCGATTACGGCTCCGGGGACCTACGCCATTGACGCGGTCGTCATCGGGACTCCGACCTGGACGATGCTCCAGTGGAGCGTGATCGATAGCCGGTCACCCAGTGTCACGCTTGTCGATAGTACCTATGCGCCGAACGTCCGCCACACCTTCACGGCGTATCCTGGCGATTCCTATAGCCGACGGTTCACTATGCGGCCGTTCAGCGGCGGGACGGAAGGCTTCTACCACATCCGTGACATTCCCATCTGTGTCACCGGGGGCAATCAGCTCCTCGCCAACACCAAGACCTCCAGCAAGAGTGGGCCTGTGCCCAATATGGTGGGCGGATGCTTCTGAAGTGGCGGTGGGTCACTCCGCTCCTGCTGAGCATGGGGCTCGGCTGCTCCTCTCCGAGCGGCTCCTCGTCGGACGGCTTTGCCGAGGAGCCCACCGGGAGCATCGTGTTCACGTGGAGCCCGGTGATCGGACGGTGGGGCCCCCATCGCGTCCGGCCCGATGGGACCGGCTTCGCTCCGATCGCGGTCCCGACACCGGGCGCGGCCGAACCCGAGACGAGTCGCAACGGCGAGCGACTGCTCTATCAATACGCCGGCGATCTCTTTGTCCTCGACCTTCCCAGCGGTCGCTGGGGGCAAGTGACGACGGACTGGCACAACAACTGGCCCTCGTGGTCGCCCGACGGGAATCGGGTCGTGTCCGTCAATAGCAACTATGGTGACTTGGGGGCTCAGGCCCTCAAGGTAACCGAGATCGATCGTTCGGCGGAGCGGACGATCACTCCTCCGCTCTCGCCCTATGACGGCTTTCTCGCCCAGCCGGAGTTCTTCCCCAGTGGTGACAGTCTGTTGTACGTGCAGCACGATGCCAATGGTGCTGGCTGGCTCTGGCTCGCCTACGCCGAGGGTCGCCCGACGCGACCGTTCACGTCACCGTTCGGTCACCGCGTCACCATCTTTGCGCTCTCGCGGGATGGTACGCGCTTCGCGGCCTCCAGCATTGGCTCGCTGACCGACACGACCAGGACGGACGACTACATCGTGCGGATCGCCCGCGACTGGGTCGGCCCAGGACAGTCCGTCGACTTAACGCCGAATTATGCAGGCCAGCTCTCGTTCTCCCCCGATGGCAAGTTTCTCGTCGTGACGGTACGCCAGCCGTTAACGGGTGTGTCGTGGCTGGAGATTCTTGAAGTCTCCACGCTTCGCCGCCGGCGGATCACCCCGGAGGATGGCATCGCCTCCGCCTCCGAGGCGAAATGGGGGCCGTGAGCCGAAAAGACGTACCTGGTGCCGACCGGCGAGTTCGCTGAAGTCCGGCTCGGTCGGGGGAAGTCGCCCTCGCCGTTCCTTC
Source organism: Gemmatimonadota bacterium (assembly GCA_031367105.1). Taxonomy (GTDB): domain Bacteria; phylum Gemmatimonadota; class Gemmatimonadetes; order Gemmatimonadales; family GWC2-71-9; genus Palsa-1233. The sequence goes on from JANLPG010000171.1 coordinate 2,501, forward strand.
GGCCCGCCTCTCGTTACGTTCCTCGGTTGCCTCACCTCTCGGAGATCTCTTCGATGTCATCGCCTGCCGTCCGCGTCGAGCGCGTCACCAAGCGCTTTTCGGGGCATACCGCCGTCCGCGACCTCTCCATCGAGGTACCGGCGGGCGGGATATTCGGCCTCCTCGGCCCCAACGGCGCCGGGAAGTCGACCACGATCCGGATGATCATGGACATCATCGAGCCCGATGAGGGGAAGGTGGTGCTGTTCGGGTCAACGGAGCGGACCCGGAATCTTTCCTCCAGGGTCGGCTACCTCCCGGAGGAGCGTGGGCTCTACAAGAAGATGAAGGTGCTCGACCAGCTGATCTTCCTGGGCGAGACCAAGGGGATCTCCCGCAGCGAATCGCGTCGGCGCTCGAATCTCTGGCTCGAGAAGCTGGGGATTGCCGACTGGGCGGTGAAGAAGGTGGAGGATCTCTCCAAGGGAATGCAGCAGAAGGTGCAGTTCGCAGGCGCCCTCTTGCACGACCCCGAGCTAGTGATCCTCGACGAGCCGTTTTCCGGGCTCGATCCGGTCAATTCGCAGGTGATGAAGGATGTCGTGGTCGACATTGCCAAGAGCGGTCGCACGGTGCTCTTCTCGACCCATATCATGGAGCAGGCCGAGAAGATGTGCGATCATATCGTGATCATCGCGCGCGGTGAAAAAGTGGTCGATGGTTCGGTGGCGCAGGTGAAGGCCGACTTCGGCGGTTCGTTCGTGGCGCTCAGTTTCAGTCACGACAAGGAGAAGGCGGAGCGCATCCTGGCCGATCACGCATTGATCGAAAAGGTCGACGATTACGGCGCGACGGCGGAAGTGAAGATGGCGACGGGCGCCGACCCGGAGTCGCTGCTCACTGCGCTGGTGCGCGAGGGCGTTGGGCTCAAGCGCTTCGAAGTGGTGGAGCCGTCGCTGCAGTCGATCTTCATTGCCAAGGTTGGGCCGCAAGCCGCCATCGCGGCACGCAGTGGCGATGATGCTCCTTCCGATCGCGGTCTCGGTGGAGTGGTCGAGGGAGCTGCCGAGTTCGGCGGGGAAGTCATTGTGGGAGGGCAGAGCTGATGCAGAAGATCTTCGCTGTCATCCGCCGCGAATACACCGAACGCGTGCGCACCAAGGCGTTCATCTTCTCGACCCTCCTCCTCCCGGCACTGATCGCCTTCATGGCGGTGGTGCCGGCATTGCTGATGCGAGGCGGCGACCGCACCTCGCGCGTGGCGATGGTCGATGGCACCACCACTGGCGTGGGCGAGCAGGCGCTGGCGGCGCTCGCGGCACAGAAGCTCTCCAACAAGGCCGACGCGTTGCCGCGCTACCAGATCACCCGCATCGCAGCGGTGGGGCGGGTTGCCGCGGTTCAGGATTCGCTCATCGCCCAGACCGGATTCCCCAAGAGCAAGCACCCCGAGAGCTGGGACGGTGTGCTCGTGGTCACCGACGACGCGGTCAGCAGCAGCAAGTTGCAATATTATGGCAACAATGTCGGCTCGTTCGAATCGATGGGTCGCATCCAAAGTGTCTTCTCGCGCGTCTTCGCGACGGCGCGACTCTCCAAGTCAGGTGTCGACCCAGCGCTCGTGATGGGCGCGATGACTCCCGCCGACTTGCAGACCACCAAGGTCAGCGACGGCAAGACCACCGGGCAGAGCGGCGAGGCCTCGTTCTTCATCGCCTACTTCATGGGGTTCGTCCTCTACCTCGGCATCATCCTCTACGGTCAGCAGACGATGACGTCGGTGATCGAAGAGAAGACGTCGCGCATCATGGAAGTGCTGGCATCATCCCTGACACCGTTCCAGATGCTGCTCGGCAAGGTTGTTGGCGTGGGACTCGTCGGCCTCACGCAGATGACCATCTGGGGTGGCTCGGTCTTTCTGGTCGGCAGCAATCGCGAGAAGCTGGCGGGAATGTTCGGCGTGAGCGCCGACGCGATCCAGAGCTTTCCGATTCCGACGATGGCGCCAGATCTGCTGGTGATCTTCCTGGTGTACTTCGCGCTGGGCTTCCTGCTCTACGGCGCGCTGTATGCTTCGATCGGCTCGATGGTCAACACGGTGCAGGAAGCGCAGCAGTCGGCGGTGTTCGTGACGATCGTGATCATGATCGGCTTCTTCTCGGTGTTCGCGCTCATCAAGGATCCCACCGGGCCGCTCGGTGTGACGATGTCCTTCATTCCGTTCTTCGCACCCTTCGTGATGCCGGTTCGCTGGTCGCTTGCCTCAGTGCCGGCGTCGCAGCTGGCCGT
>JANLPG010000194.1:0-10540 GCA_031367105.1 Gemmatimonadota bacterium
CTCCGGACACAAGGCGACTCGCTCCGGCGCCACGCACCGCTGACACTGCAGGCGATCACCGTGACTGCGGGGCGCGTGCCCTCCGATTTGCCAGTGAGCGTGACCCGCATCACACCGCGCGTCATCGGCACCACGCCGGCAACCAGCGCCTGGGATCTGCTCCGACTCACCGCTGGGATGGAAATACACGAGCAGGGCCAGGGACCAGGCTTCGCCGCCAACGCATCGATGCGCGGTTTTTCGTCCGACCACTCCACGGATGTTGCGCTCTGGATCGATGGTGTCCCCGTGAACGAGCCGGTGAACGGGCACGCTGAGGGCTACAACGATTGGAGTTTGTTGATGCCGTCGGTGATCAGTGCACTGGAAGTCCTGGCGGGTCCCACCAGCGCTCTCTACGGCAACTTCGCGATGGCCGGAGTGGTGAACGTCCGCACGCGGGAGCGAATGCACGGCTCGGAGCTCACGATCGACGGCGGCGCCAACGGCCGGCTTGATGGCACCTTCCTGACTGGCCTCGACCGGGATCGCACCGGACTCGTCCTCGGGCTGCGCGGGATGCGCGACGCTGGGTGGCGGCCCAACAGTGCTCAGCAGCTGGGGCAACTGTACGGTCGCTGGGTGCAGCAACTCTCTGCCAGGACAACGCTTGATCTTGGCACCCAACTCTACGGCGCCGGCTGGGACTCCCCCGGATTCATCTCCGCGAGGGACTACGCTGCGCACGAGTTCGACCAGGTTTCCGATTCGAGCGACGGCGGCGTCAAGCGACACGGCATTGAGCGCGCTTCGCTGCGGGTACTGACGAGCAGTCGTTCGCTCTGGCGTTCCACGGTGTATGCGACGCAGGGCTACTGGAATTTTTATCTCACCGTGCCGCCGGAGCCGGGCTCGGGGGAGGGAAGTGGAGGCCAGACGCAGGAGGTCGATCGCCGGAACGGCTGGGGCGCCACCAGCGCGCTCTCCTGGGCCGGCGAGCGAACCGAACTCACCCTGGGAGTCCAGGGTCGCACCGATCACTCGGATTTCTCGCGCTGGCTTACGACCCGGCGCGCGCAGGATTCCACCGCAGTGCGCGTCGCAGCCCGTCAGGCTTCGGCCGCATTCTTTTTCGAGTCGAGCGCCGATGTTGGCCCTCACGTTCGCTTCACGCTGGGCGGTCGCTACGAGGTCGTTGGCACACGCTCAACCGCGCAGGGCGACCCCGCGGCCTCCGCTTCGCACGGCATCTTCGTCCCCAAAGCTGGCCTGCTGCTCCACCTCCGTCACGCCGGCGCGCTCTACGTCAATGTCGCTCGCGGTTTCCGCAATACCGATGGCATCATCGAGGCGCCGGCGTTGCCGTTCATCACCGAGTGGGCCTACGAAGCTGGCGCGCACCTCGACGTCCGGCAGGTCAACGCGACCGTGGCACTCTTCCGCACCGATGTGAGCAACGAACAGAGCTTCGACCCGCTTCGCTTCGTTAGTACCAGCAGGGGGCGTTCGCGTCGTCAAGGCGTGCAACTCTCACTGGTCGCACGGCTATCCGATGCGACGCAGCTGAATGGGAGCTTGACGCTCACCGACGCAAGGTATCGTCTGGCTGTCACACCGGATGGTGAGGTGCTCACCGGAACTCGCGTCGCAAATACGGCGAAGTACATCGGTTCCGCGTCGATCGAGGTCGCACCGGTGACGTCCCCCTGGATGGTTCGGCTCTCGACCAATGTGGTCGGCCCCTACACCCCCTTCAATGAGCCGGAGGTCGCGTTACCGGCGTACGGCCTCGTTCACCTCTCAGGGCGCTACCAGCTCAGTCCGGTGGCGGCGTTGCGGGCCGGGGTTCGCAACCTCTTCGATCTGGCCTACCCGGAACTTCGAGCTGGCGGTTTTGTTGCGCCTGGACAGGGCCGCGCGGTGTACTTCGGGTTCAACTACCAACTATAGGCCCCGCGGGAGTAGCCGTCCCCTGCGCGGCCACCCTCGCCCCCTTACCTTTCGTGCTTCCACACCCGCTCCATTTCTATCCCCGTGAGGAGTTCCCGATGTCCGATGCCCCGCTCGCCTCGATCTCCCCTGCCCGGGCTGCACAGGAGCTCGCCAAGCTCTCCGCGGCGCACAAAAGCGGCGAGATCGCGGCGGATGTCTACGAACACAAGTTCTCGCGGATGGTCTCCGAGCTGCGCGACCGGCGGATCTCCGGCAGCCGGGCCGAAATCATGGCCGCGCTGGAGCCACTCCGGATCGACGGGACGGTGACTCCGGCCGAATGGGATCGCTTCGTGTCCCAGCTCGGCCTCGTCTGAGGCCGGCCCACCCGTGGCAGTCGTAACGCGCCGCCGCACCGGTACTGTCCGGGTCGGCGGCGTTCCCGTGGGTGCGGCCCACCCGGTGGTGGTGCAGTCGATGACCAACACCGACACCGCCGACATCCCCGGCACCATTCAGCAAGTGGCCGCGCTCGCCCGCGCTGGCAGCGAACTCGTGCGGGTCACGGTCAACAACGAGGCCGCCGCCGCCGCGGTGCCGGACATCGTCGCCGGGCTCGCCCGGGTCGGGGTCACGGTGCCGATCGTCGGTGACTTCCACTACAACGGTCACCTCCTCCTGACGCGCTTTCCGGACTGCGCGCGCGCACTCGCCAAATACCGGATCAATCCCGGGAATGTCGGCGGCAAACGCCACGACGAACATTTTCGCGCCATCGTCGACGTCGCCATCGCCAACCAGAAGCCGGTTCGGATCGGCGTGAACTGGGGATCGCTCGATCAGGCGCTGCTCACCGAGATGATGGACGCCAATGCCGTGGCGCCCGAGCCGCTCTCCGCCCGCGACGTGATGATGCAGGCGATGGTCGAGTCGGCGTTGCGCTCGGCAACGTTCGCGGAACAGATCGGCCTCGGCCACGATGCGGTGATCCTCTCGGCCAAGCTCTCCAACGTGCAGGACCTGGTGGACGTCTACCGGATGCTCGCTGCCCGCTGCGACTACCCGCTCCACCTCGGCCTCACTGAGGCGGGGATGGGGATCAAGGGGATCGTCGCCTCGGCCGCCGCGCTGGCGATTCTGCTCCAAGAAGGGATTGGCGATACCATCCGGGTCTCCCTCACCCCGATGCCAGGAGGCGATCGCAGCGAGGAGGTCCGGGTTGCCCAGCAGATCCTCCAGTCCCTCGATCTCCGACATTTCACCCCGCAGGTGACCTCCTGTCCGGGGTGCGGGCGCACCACGTCGACCTTCTTCCAATCGATGGCCGACGAGATCCAGCGCTACCTCCGGGAGCAGATGCCCCAGTGGCGGGGCCGCTATCCCGGAGTCGAAGAACTCAAGGTCGCGGTGATGGGCTGCGTCGTGAATGGCCCCGGGGAGTCAAAGCACGCCAATCTTGGCATCTCCCTCCCGGGGACCTTCGAGGAGCCGGTCGCCCCCGTGTTCGTGGATGGCCGGCTCCACACCACCCTCCGGGGGGACCAAATCGTGGCTGAGTTCCTGGCAATCCTCGAGGTGTATGTGCGCCGGACCTATGCTCCCGCACAGGAACCGGCGGCTCTTGCGTCAAGTGCAGCGCTCACCGAGATTTAGGCATTCCCGACCTCCACCCTGATGTCCTTGTTTATGGAGCCCTTCCCGATGCGACTTATCCGACGGATCTGCGCGGCCGCCCTGGTCGCGTCCGTGACCCTGCTCGGCGGCTGCGGCAGCGATACGCCAGCGACCCCCGACACCCAGTCGCCGAATCTCGCGACGAACCTCGACTTCTCGGTCAGCAACGGATCGCCGTACTTCACGGCCTTCGATGCCAACCAGCCGAGCCCACGGACCAAGACGGTCTTCATCGGCGGGATCATCGCCGCCGCGAGCTATCCCGCGCTTGGGCTGCCGATCTACTCGCCAGCCGGCAACCCGAACTGGTTGACGGTCAGCACGAGGCCGCAGTTCTCGCGTACCCCGCTCGGCTGGAACTTCGACTTCACCGTCGATCGCACCGGCCTCGTGGACGGGCTGTACACCGCGCAGATCCCGGTGACGGTGACCGGCGCGCGCAACAATCCGCAGAGCATCACCGTCACGCTCGCGGTGTGCACGACCAACAACTGCCTCTTCCTCGGTGACACGCGCCTGACCACGCTTTCGGTCGGTCAGACGTTCGACTGGTACGACATCAACTACTTCCACGTCGGTGCACCGTACGTCCGCTCTTACTTCTTCGAGTACCGGGTCTTCCTCCGTCCCGGCGAGACGATGTACGCCCAGAATCGCAGCAGCTCCTTCGGGAACGGCGCAACGCTCGGCGACCCGACGCTGACCCTCTACTACGCCGACGCCCCGCTGTTCACGGGTATCATGTACAATGATGACTGCAGCGGCCTGAGCTCCCAGATCGGCCCGATCACCAACAGCGGCCCAACCATTCAGGAATATCGGTTGCGCGCCGGGGCCTACTCTGGGTCGCCCACGGGGACCACGAACGTCTTCATCTCGACGACCTCCTACTGTGGTGGCGGTGGCGGCGAGCTTCGCGAGGCGGTGCCGAGCGACATTCAGGCGATCATCGACGCCAAGGCACGCGTCCGCAACTAACCAGCTCCAGCTTCCTGACACGGCGCGCTCACTCTTCGGAGTGGGCGCGCCGTGGTCGTTTCGGGCGCTCGCCAGTCGTCGCTAGATTGCGGCGATGACCGCTGACATCGCCGCTTCAGGACTCGGCGCCAATCACCTGACGGCCCTGGCGGGGATGTTCGCCGCGGGACTGGCGACCTCGCTGACACCGTGCATCTATCCGATGCTCCCCATCACCGCCGGGATCCTCGGCGGTGCCAGCGCGCAGGGTCGCACCCGCTGGCGCACCGCCCTCGTGACGGCGGCGTATGTCCTCGGACTCGCGCTCGTGTACGCCACCCTGGGGCTGATCGCCGGTTTGAGCGGGACACTGTTCGGTACCATTTCGTCGAATCCCTGGGCCTATTTCGTCTTTGGCAACCTGCTGCTGCTGGCGGCGCTGGCGATGCTGGAGGTGCTGCCACTCAACACACCGGCGCGACTCCTCTCCTGGGCGAGCCGGCTCGGCTCCGATTCCCTCGGAGCTGCCTTCCTGATGGGGGCGACCTCGGGGTTGGTGGCGGCGCCGTGCGGCGCGCCGGCATTCGCAGCAGTCCTGACCTGGGTGGCAGCGACCCAGAGCGCGGTGTGGGGCTTCGCGTACTTGTTCGTCTTTTCGCTCGGAATGACGGCAGTGCTGGTTGCGGTGGGTCTCTTCGCGGGCACGCTCGCTGCCTTGCCACGAGCCGGGGCGTGGATGCTCTGGATCAAGCGTGTTGCCGCGGCGCTGATGATCGCGATGGCCGAGTATTATTTCGTCAAGATGGGGAGTGTCCTTTGAGATCGAACCTGCCCGCGAAGCATTCCGTCGCTGGTGCGCCGCTGGCACCGCACCGGTTTCGGCTGTTCGCCAGCCTGTTGCTGCTCACGTCCTCCTGGATCGTGCCGCTCCGCGCCCAGACCGAAGGCGCCACCGTCGGCACCAGGGCGCCGGTGGTGATGGTGTCCGACCTCAGCGGGAAAATGGTGCGGGTTGGCCACGTGCAGGGGAAGCGTGCCGCAGTCATCGAGTTCTGGGCCACCTGGTGCGAGCTCTGCAAGGAGCTGTTGCCGCGGGTGCGCGCGGCGCAGCAGCGCTTCGGCGACCGGGTCGACTTCTACGGTGTGAACGTCACCGTGAACGAATCGAAGGCCCGGGTCCAGCGCTATGTAGCCCGGGAGAAGCCGCCGTGGGTCACCCTGTATGACGAACGTGGCGTGGCGGTCCGGGCCTTCAAGGCGCCAGCGACGTCCTATGTTGTGATCGTCGATCGCGACGGAATGATTCGCTATGTCGGGAGCGGTGGTACTCAGGATCTCGCGGCGGAACTCGCGAAGGTCGTGGGACAATGAACTCGAAATTCAGCCGTCTTCTGGGGGTCTCGCTGCTGGCCGCCGTTTCGTTCTCGAGCGTTGCCGCGCAAGCGGAGCCGAAGCTCCGGCTCGGCCTCGAGGACTCGCCGCGAGTCGGCCACGATGCGCCGGCGATCCGGCTGCCCTATGCGACGGCCAGCGGACTTGGCCCGGCCGAGCAGCCGTTCGAACTCGGTAAGGAGCTGGGCAACGTCGTGGTCATCGCATTTTATCCGGGCGATTTTACGCCGGGTTGCACGGCGGAGTGGCGCGCCTTCCGCGATCGCGCCGCGACGATGTTCGGAAGTGGCGTCGTCGTCGTTGGCATCTCGAAAGATTCCCTCGCCTCGCATCAACGGTTCGCGCAGGAACTGGAACTGCCGTTCAAGCTGCTGAGTGACCCCGACCTGCTGGTGGCACGTCGCTACGCTGCGGTCGACGGGTCACGAGCGAGGCGCGTGGTGGTCGTCGTCGGACGGGATGGCCGGGTACGTTTTGTCGACTTGGCGTTCGCGCCCCTCGATCCGGAGAGCTACGTCCATCTCGCCACCGCCGTCGCGGCGGCCAAGGAGAGGAAATGATTCGACCTGCGGTTACCGTCGCGGCGCTGCTGCTGCTGCTCTCCCCAGGGGTCCTGGTGGCCCAGGAGAAGGAGCTGCGCCTCACCCTGACCGACGCCCGGGGTGGCTACTGCATCTCCTACCTGGTCGACCCGGCGGTGGCGGTCGGGCTCGCCCCTGAGGGGGCCGTGCTCACCCCGGCGGGGAAAGGGGCGGGGCTCTCCCCCTTTCTCACCCGAGTGATCCAGGACGAGCCTCAATTCGCCGCCTGGATCCCCGCGGCGGTCTGTATCGGGCGATACGCCGCGGCCGCGCTCGATGGCCGGGAGGTCGCCCGTGCCAAAGTGGAGAAGGCGATCACGGTGGTCACCTCCTGGGTCGCCGTGGCCAACCCGCTCGGCGTCGTGGGTGCCACGGCCGCCTTGCTGGGCCTCTCCGTCGACGAGTCGCGAGTGCTCCGGCCGCTGCAGGAGTTTGGGGTCCGGATCGACGACCGGTCGCCGCTCCTGACTCCGGGGGAAAACGGCGATACTCAGCTCGACCTGAAGCTCGGGAAGACCCGGATTTCCTGGGTTGGACACCCGATTGGGGACCCTCGTGTCGGTTCGACACAGCCGATGTCATTCGGATACGCGGGCCAGCGGAATTCGGTCTGGCGGGTGAGCGTTTCCGGGACTCCTGGGGAGCGCCGGTTGATGGTCGGGGCGCTCCGGGTGGAGGGGAAGGATGCCCTCGCAAAGGCGCTTAAATCCTCGCCAATCCGGGCTGTCGGGCCGCTGGAGAGCGGTGGGACAACCGAGTTTCTCTTCCATCGGCTGGGGGGGAGGTAGCCCGGCGATGTTTGAGCACGGCAATTGCCTGAGGTAACCCCGGCGCACTCCGTCCCGAACTGGTCCTGCCACAGTTTGGGGGGTAGCGGCGCCGGCGGTCGAGTAGAGCCAAGTCGATGCAGCACAATGTGTTGACCACCGCTCGGATGCTCGATAGCTTGGCTGGCTGGCCCCGGAATCGACCGGTCGCGCATGGCGTGGCGGGAGGATGGCGGGTGTCGGAATGACGCGGGACTCGGGGACTTCGTCGCGAGCGCTGCTCGCAACCCCGCCCTCGCCCGTGCGATCGTCTGCTCGGGCCACTCAGTAGCACAGCAGGACCGTTCCACGGCAGGACCTGTTTTATGCAGTTGCACAACGGACCGAAGTCAGGCCCACTCATCTCAGGAGATACAATGTTCAAGTTCTACCGCTCTTTCCTGGCGGCTGGTATCGTCACGCTGGGCCTCGCGGCCTGCGGCGACGATGTCACCGTGCAGGATCCGCCGACGCCACCGCCACCGGGGGTTACCTCGGTCACGGTCGCTCCGGCGAGCGTCACCGTCACCCCTGGCCAGAGCGTCGTGTTCGCCGCCTCGGTCATCGCTGATGCTGGCGTTTCGACTGCCGTCACCTGGACGTCGTCGGCTCCGACGATTGCCACGGTTGATGCGACCGGCAAGGTGACTGGCGTCGCCGCCGGCACCACCACCATCATCGCCACGTCGACCGCTGACGCTGGCAAGAAGGGCGTCGCCTCCGTGACCGTTGCTGGCCTCCCGGCCGGGATCGTCTCGTTTGGCGTCTCTCCGACGATTGCCACGATTGCCCCGGGCCAGTTCATTCAGGCCTCGGCGCAGCTCGTGACGGCTCCGGGCCAGACCGGTACGGTCACCTGGGCCTCGTTGAACCCGACGATCGCCACCGTCAATGCGACGACTGGTCAGATCACCGGCGTTGTGTCCGGCACCGCGGTCATCCGCGCCACCGCGACCGTCGGCACCTCGACGGCCACCGCCGACATCGGCGTCACGGTCCGCCCGATCGTTGCTGCCACGCTGTCGATCCAGAGCATCACCGCTGGCCTGCTGACCCTTCCGGTCGTGCTGACCAACGTGGCTGGCCAGATTGAAGTCAATATGAACTTCAATCCGGGCGAGCAGACGGTTGACTCGATCAACGTCTTCGTCGGCAACAAGCGCGCTGCCAAGGCGAGCTACATCACCAATCCGGCGACTGGCTTGATCTCGCTCTCGATCAACACCGCCGAGTTCACGATGCCGGTCGCTTCGCCGACCGCCCTGGTGAGCTACCTCAACGGTCCTACGGCGATCACTGCCGTGGTCTACCCGCGCGGTGCCTCGTCGTCGGCCACGCAGGCGACGCCGATCGTGCTGAACAACATCGATGGCTGGGCTGGCACGATCACCAAGCCGACCGTCTTTGCGAACAATGCTGGTGGCATCACCTACTGGGGTGGCCCGACGGCCAACACCTCTGCCCAGATCTGGGCGGTCCAGTACAACGGTGGCCGGAACGGGATGGAGACTGTCACCTGGACGGTTGGTGGCTGCTCGACCGTGACGGTTGGTGGAGTGGTCGGTGTCCAGATCACCACGCCGCTGACCCGCACCTTTGGCTACATCGCCAACGGCGCGCAGTCGGCCTGCACCGCGTACGAAAACCTCGGTGGCGCGAAGGACAACATCGTCGTGACCGCGGCCATTGATGGCGTCAACAGCAACTTCCCGCTTTCGCCGCTCATCGCCAACACGGTGGTGTTTGGTGCGACGCCTGACTCACTCCGCCTCGATTACAAGGCGCCGGTTGTCGGCACGCCGTCGATCGTGCGGACTGCTCCGGCCATCACTGGCTGGGTCAACGCTGGCTTCAACTTCATCAACTTCGCATCGACCGATCTCGGCGTTGGCCTCCGGGCGACCCGTGACCGTGCGGTGACGTACTCTGTCGTGAATTGCCCGGCCGCCGGCGCGACGAACGTTGCGATGCCGTCTGGTACTGGCGCCGACATTCCGGAGTGCGGGATCCTGGTCAATGCCATCGGCGGCGCGGTTGGCCTCGGCGGCACGGCTCCGTTCACCGTCAGTGGCACCGAATCCGACCGCCTGAACAACGGCGGGACGTCGGCTGCAACGGCGACGTTCGGCGTTGACAAGACCCTCCCGGGCTTCCGTTGGGGCACGGCCTCGCTGGCGCCGCTCCTTCCGGCAGCTGTTGGTGCCGACACCGTCTTCCGCGCTTCCAAGCCGGTCGCGGGCACGGATGAGTTCCGCGTCGAGTACCTCGACGACCGTGCAGGCTTCTACAATGCCGGCGCTCCGCTGTCTGGTATCTCGGCGCAGCGTCACGCGCTGAGCACCGCTGGTCACTTCAACAACGCCGGCCTCTGCATGGTTGGCACCGGCTCGATCGGTGCGTCGTTCGTCACCGCTCCGGCCTGCACCTTGGTTGCGATCGCCGCGGTTGGTCCGCTTCGCCTCGACGGCTGGCAGGCTGGCCCGAGCATCACGGTTCCGGCGACCGAGTCGTACTACGGCTACACGTCGAACGTGACGGACGCCGCGGGTAACACCGCCGCGTCGCTGTTCCGCAAGAATCTGGTCAACACCCGTTCGCCGTTCGCCACGGGCCTCGGCCTGCCGGCAACCCTGACTGCCGCGAACTTCGGCATCCAGGTGACGGCTGCGGACTCGGCCGAAGTGGCGCGTATCTCGCTCCAGTTCGAGTTCCCGAATATGCTCAGCGGTGGTTCGACTGACTCGGTCCGCTACTCGCAGACCGCTGTCGGCACCATCTTCGATGACGTGATCACCTCGCCGTACGCGGGCAGTCACTCGCCGACCACCGGCGCGCCGTACACCCGGCGTATCGAGGCAGTCACGGCAGGCGTCTTCCCCGCGAGCAACGTTGGCGCGGCAGGCACGCCTGTGAACGTCAAGCCGACGTCGGTTGTCGCTTGGTCGTTCAACTTCGGTGGCACGCTGTCCGGTGGACCGGCACCAGCGCGCTCCTCGTTCATCGCCATTCCGGCGCTGAACGTCACCGATGGCGTCGACTTCGCTACGTGGAATGCTGCCAACCCGACCATCGCGCTGACCCACTGGCGCCTGATCTCGACCGTGGCAACCACGAACCAGTTCGGCTCCACCACGCCACTGCGCGCGCAGGCAGTGTCGCCGACCGGCGCTCCAAACCCGCCGTTCGTCCGGGTGGACTTCTACCGTCGCGTGATTGCGG
>JANLPG010000019.1:0-14683 GCA_031367105.1 Gemmatimonadota bacterium
AGAACTGGGATGCCGTACTCCCCGCCGGGATCCGCGCAATGGAGGCGGCGCGCGACTCGATGGGGTATGTGCTTGGCGTGGCGACGATGGCCACCCGGATCCACGACTCCCACGGCTTCATTCTCTCGCCCACGATGGAGAACCGCTACGGCACCGCCTACGTAGCCGCACACCTGCAATACATCGGGGGTGTGCCGGTCGTCGTCGCAATTGGCGATGATGCCGCAACGCGTGCGAGTGGACTCGCCGTGGGTGACGTGATCGTGCGAGTCGACGGCGAGGCAGCGGCGGCGAAACGCGCGAGACTGGCCCCATTCATCCCGCACTCCACACCCCAATCGCTCGATGCCCTGGTGGCACGTGGGATTCTCTCCGGCCCCTCCGGCACGGCACGGGTCACCGTACGAAATGCCCGGGGGCAATTGCGTGACCTGAGCATCCCACGGACTCCCGAGAAGGTGGTGTTCCTCGAATCGCCACGCTCAGGCCCGATTCTCCGAATGCTCCCCGGTAACATCGGCTACGCCGACCTCTCTCGGTTGACGGTCTCGATGGTCGACAGTATGTTCGCGGCGTTCAAGCACACGACGGCCATCATCTTCGATGATCGTGGCTATCCTCAGGGCACCGGGTGGGCGATCGCCTCGCGGCTCACCGAGCGGAAGCCGGTTGCTGCCGCCCGCTTCGACCGCCGGCTCGTGCTGTCGCCAGATTCGAGCACCTGGGCCACCTATTCCTTCGATCAGTACTTGCCTGCGACCACCAAGCCGCGCTACCACGGGAGAACCGTGATGCTGGTCGATGAACGCACGCTGAGTCAGGCGGAACACATCGGGCTCCTTTTCGAGGCGGCAAACCACACCGTGGTCGTCGGCTCCCCCACGATGGGGGCGAATGGGGATGTGACCAATGTCGCCCTTCCTGGCGGTGTGACGGTGTACTTCACCGGCCAGGGCGTGCGCTACGCCGACGGGCGGGCGCTGCAGCGCGTGGGACTCCGACCCGACATCGTCGTGCGCCCCACGCTGAAGGGGATTCGAGCTGGCCGCGACGAAGTCCTCGAGCGTGCGTTGCGATACCTCAACGCGCCGTCCGCCGCGAAGTCGAAATGAGCCGACGCGTCCTCGCGCTGACGATGCAATTGCTGGGTAGCGTGCTCGGATCGGCGCTTCCGGCACAGGCCATCGTGCTCCATCGGGTGACCGGCCCGATCCGACTCGATGGTGTCCTGGATGAACCGGAATGGCGAACCCTCGACTCGCTGCCGTTGACGATGTTCCGACCCACCGCAGGAGGCATCCCGACCGAGGACGCCGAGGTCCGGATCGGGTATGACGACCACAACCTGTACGTTGGTGCCCACCTCGGGATGCACGATGTGCGCGCGATCCGGTCCCAGTCGGTGATTCGCGACGGACTCGGCGTCGACGACTGGTTTCGCGTCCTGTTGGACCCCTACAACGATCGCCAGAGTGGCGTCGAGTTCCGTACCAATCCCGCCGGCGCCCAGTACGATGCCACGCTCTCCGCGGACGGCGCGGTGATCAACGACAGCTGGAACAGCTTCTGGTACGTGGCCACTGCCCGCAACGCCAGCGGCTGGTCGGTGGAAATGCGGATCCCACTCTCCTCACTTCGGTTTCAGGTCGTCAATCACCGCGTCACGATGGGACTACTCGTGGCGCGATTCATCGCCTCCTCCAACGAGCGCTCGACTTTTCCGGCGGTCGATCCGCACTTTCCCAATGCGGACGCACGCCCCTCACTGGCCCAGACCATCGTCCTTGAGGGCGTCAATCCGACGAAGCCGGTCTATGTCACGCCCTACCTGCTGGGCGGCGTCTCGCGCAGCAACGAAGTATCAGCCGACGGCACCACACTCCTGCACGCGCGTGCCACCACGCGCGAGATCGGCGGTGACCTCAAGGTCGCCCTTACCTCCAACCTCAATCTCGACCTGACGGCGAACACCGACTTTGCCCAGGCCGAGGCGGATGACCAGCTGGTCAATCTCACCCGGTTCGACATCTCCTTCGCCGAGAAGCGGCAGTTCTTCCAGGAAGGCGCCGGAATCTTCTCGGTGGACTTGAGCGGACTCGGCGGGCCGGAAACGATGTTCTACAGTCGCCGGATCGGCCTGGCCGATGACGGACGGCCGCTCCGACTCTATGGCGGCGCCCGGCTGGTGGGGCGCGTCGGCGGGTGGGACGTGGGGGCACTCGATATGCAGTCGGCGACTCCCTCCGGCTCCGGCAGCGAGAATCTCGGCGTCGTACGGGTCCGCCGGCAACTGCTCAACGACCAGTCCACCATCGGTGCGCTCGCGACCACGCGATCCGGCATCGCGGGGCAGAAGAACAACGCCTACGCGGTCGACGGTCACCTCCGCGTCCTGCCGCGGGACTACGCGCTCTTCAACCTCGGGCAGACCTCCGACGAGCAGGCCGGTGGAAAGGGGTGGGACAGCCGACTGGTTCAGGTGGGGATCGAGCGCCCGCCAAGCCTGGAAGCCGAAGGATTCACCTACCGCGCCGGGGTGCAATGGGCCGGCAAGGCGTTCGTCCCTGGCCTCGGTTTCTTCCCCCGGAACGACTACACCCTCTATTACGGCGAGGCACATTACGGCGTGAACCCTGGCGCCGGCTCGATCTTTCAACTCATCCAGCCGAACGTCACCTCGTTCCGATACGCCAGCAATGCCGATGGCTCGACGGAGAGCGGCTACTCCGCGGGATATCTGGCTGCGACGCTGCGTTCGGGAGGCTCAGCCTTCTTCGGTGTCATCCACAACGTGGAAAAACTGCCCAGCGAGTTGCTGCTGCCCGACGCCGCATCGGTACCGGCTGGAACGTACCGGTTCAGCGCCGTGAATACCGGATTTACGACGACCTCGCGGCACGCCTTCCGGGTGGGCACTACGCTGACTATCGGGAAGGTATATGACGGACAGCAGCTGGACCTGATCGTACAACCGACCTGGACCGTGTCTCCACGCGTCGAAGTGAGCGCGAGCATCGAGCGCGATCACATCACCTTCAAGAGCCGGAATCAGGTGCTCGATGCCGACCTGGCATATCTCAGGGTCCAGGCCGCCTGGAATACGAAGTTGTCGGTCGCCGCATTCGTCCAGTACAACCGGGCCGCCCGGATCGTCGCCGGCAATCTGCGAGCGCGATATCATTTCGCCGAGGGGCGGGATTTGTACCTTGTCCTCAACAACGTCTCCAATCGCGATCGCGACCGGCTCCTGCCGTCGGGCCCACGCCTTCCCGTGGAGCAGAATCAGGCGCTGCTGGTCAAGTATTCCCATACCCTGGTGTGGTAGCCAGACCCCCGGGACTGGCTGCCCATCGGTGGGCGAAGCCGTGGGGTCCGACGAACTGTCCCTTACTGGCGTATCCATCGGTCCGGGCGCATCTTCAAGCTCTATGACTGAACTGCAGGAACGCCTCAATCGCGGCCTTACCGGGCGCTATGTCGTCCAGCGCCCGCTCGGTGAGGGCGGGATGGCGATCGTCTTCCTCGCCCAGGACCTGCGCCACGACCGGCCGGTTGCGCTCAAGGTCCTCCGCCCCGAGCTGAGCAGCGAAATCGGCCCCGACCGTTTCCTGCGCGAGATCAAGCTCGCGGCCAGGCTCACCCACCCGCACATCTTGCCCGTTTTCGATTCCGGTGAATCCGACGGCCTGCTGTTCTATACCATGCCGAACATGGAAGGGAAGTCGCTTCGCGACCGGATGACCCGCGAGAAGATGCTGTCGCTGGATGAGGCGCTGCGGATTACGCGCGAGGTGGCGTCGGCACTGGACTACGCCCATCGGCAGGGCGTCATCCACCGGGATGTGAAGCCCGAAAATATCCTGATGCACGAAGGTGCCGCGCTGATGGCCGATTTCGGCATCGGGAAGGCGATGAGCGGCGCGGGCGGGTCGATGACGCAAACCGGCTTTGCGCTGGGCACACCGGCCTATATGAGTCCGGAGCAAGCATCGGCCGACTCCGACGTCGATGGCCGGAGCGACCTGTACAGTCTGGGATGCGTGCTGTACGAAATGCTCGCTGGCGAACAGCCCTTCACCGGCCCCAATGCCCAGGCGGTCATCACCAAGCGCTTCATCGCACCGGTGCCACACGTCCGCGCGATGCGTGATGTCCCCGAGCAGCTCGATGCGGCGGTGACCCGCGCGCTGGCCCGCACCCCGGTCGACCGCTTCCATACCGCCGCGGAGTTTTCCGAGGCGTTGCTGGAAATCCAGCGCGCCGGCCAGACGCCAACCGGCACGGCGCGTCCTGCCGCGGCGCCCGAGAAGTCGATTGCCGTGCTGCCACTCGCCAATATGAGTGCCGATCCGGAGAACGAGTACTTCAGCGATGGTATGACGGAAGAAATCATCAACGCCCTCGCCAAGATCCCCGATCTCCAGGTCGCCTCGCGCACCTCGTCCTTCGCCTTCAAGAACAAGGTCGTCGACATTCAGGAGATCGGCACCAAGCTGGGCGTCTCGTCGGTGCTGGAGGGGAGCGTCCGAAAGATCGGCAACCGGATCCGCATCAACGCCCAGCTGGTCAATGTCTCGAATGGCTACCAGCTCTGGTCCGAGACCTATGATCGACAGCTCGAGGACGTCTTTGCGATTCAGGACGAAATTTCGCGTGCGATCGTCGATGCGCTGAAGGTGCGGCTGATGGGGGCGCCGGAACAGCCACTCGTCAAGCCCACGACCGACAACCTCGAGGCCTACACCCTCTACTTGAAGGGACGCTTCTTCGTCAATCGCCTGGCGGAGCACGACCTGCACAAGGCACAGTCGTTGTTCGAGCAGGCGCTCGACGCCGACCCGGGGTATGCGAGGGCGTATTCGGGGATTGCCGACTGCTGGTCGAACCTGGCGGATGACTGGGTCGCGCCCGAGGAGGCGTATCCGCGCGCCAAGTCAGCGGCGGTCCGGGCGGTGCAGCTCGAGCCGACGCTGGGCGAGGCGCACACTTCGATCGGCAAGGTGCTCTGCTGGTACGAGTGGGACTTCGAGGGCGCTTCGCGATCGCTGGCGAAGGCGGTGGAGTACAATCCGAACTACGCCGAGGCGCATTTCGTGTATGGCAGCACGCTGCCGGCGGTCGGTCGCCTGGTGGAAGCCATCGACGAGATTCGCAAGTCGCTGGTCCTCGATCCGCTGTCGGCGCACTTCTCCCGTTGGCTCGGGCGATTTCTGCTCTACGCTGAGCGCTACGAGGCCGCCATCGACCAGAGCGTGAAAACGCTGGAGATCGAGCCGAGTTATTTCCAGGCCTATCTCGACATCGGCGCGGCGGAACTGGCGCGTGGACGCACGATGGAGTCGTTGAAGGCATTCCGACACGGACAGTCGCTCGGCACGGCGGTCCGATCGTATGATGCGATGATCGTCCGTTCGCTCGTGGCGCTCGGCGAAACCGAGGAAGCGACCGCGATTATGGAGCGGCTGGAGGCGCAGGCGAAGACGGAATACCTCCGGGCCGAGGTGCTGGCGATGGGTTATGCCGCGCTGGGCGATCTCGACAAGGCGTTTGCTTGCCTCCAGCAGGCACTGGATGCGCACTCAGCCGGGTTGATCTACCTGCATCTGGACCCGGGGTATGGACCGCTCCGGGGAGACCCACGCTTTGCGGAGATTGTGCGGAAGATCGGGTTGCATTGAGGCTGGTGGGCAACGAATGCCTCCTGCCGATATGCCCGAGCCGAATTCAGAGTAGCTTTGCCCCACCCCGGAGAAGGGCGATGGCTGATGCTTGAGCAGCTTGAACAGGCGTTAATGGACGAGTACACCATCGAGCGGGAGCTCGGTCGCGGCGGCATGGCCACGGTGTACCTGGCCCACGACCGCAAGCACGACCGGGCCGTGGCGCTCAAGGTTCTCCACCCGGAGCTTTCATCAGCGCTCGGCCCCGACCGCTTCCTGCGCGAGATCAAGGTCGCCGCCCGACTCAACCATCCCCACATCCTCCCACTGCACGACTCGGGCGAGGCCGGTGGCTTCCTCTACTACGTCATGCCATATGTCGAAGGCGAGTCGTTACGGACCAAGCTCACCCGGCTGGGCAAGCTGCCGCTCGACGAAGCGCTGCATCTGGCGCGCGCGATCGCCGGAGCGCTCGACTATGCCCACCGGCAGCGCGTGGTGCACCGTGACATCAAGCCCGAGAACATTATGCTGCACGAGGGCGAGGCGATGGTGATGGACTTCGGCATCGCCAAGGCGGTGAGCGTCGCCAGCGGCGACACGCTCACCCAGATTGGTATGATGGTCGGTACCCCGGCGTACGTAAGCCCCGAGCAGGCGGTGGGCGAGGGCGACATTGACGGCCGCAGCGACCAGTACAGTCTGGCCTGTATGCTCTACGAGGTGCTCTCGGGCGCCAAGGCGTTCACCGGCTCGACCGCCCAGGCGGTGCTGAGCAAGCGCTTCACCGATCCAGTCCCATCGCTGCGGAAGATCGATCCGACCGTGCCGGACGAGATCGATATGGCGGTGTCCAAGGCGTTGTCGAAAGACCCGCGGGAGCGGTTCGACACGTCGGGCGAGTTCGCCAAGGCGCTGATCTGGCCAAAGGTGGCCACGCCAACGGATCAGCCGACCGTAAAGCCGACCGCCGCGCCCAAGTCGATCGCCGTGCTGCCATTTGCCGACATGAGCGCCGAGCGGGAAAACGGCTACTTCACTGACGGGATGGCCGAGGAAATCATCAACGCGCTGACAACAATTCAGGCGCTGCGCGTCGCGTCGCGCACGTCGTCGTTCGCGTTCAAGGCCACGACCGAAGACATTCGCCAGGTGGGGAAGAAGCTCGATGTGGCGACAGTGCTGGAGGGAAGCGTTCGCAAGGCGGGCAACAAGCTCCGGATCACCGCCCAGCTGGTGAACGTGGCTGACGGGTACCAGCTCTGGTCGCAGCGGTACGACCGCGACCTCGAAGATGTCTTTGCCATCCAGGACGAGATCGCGACGAGCATCGTCAAGGCGCTGCGGGTCATCCTGAGCGACGATGAGAAGCGGGCGATCGAGCGGGTGCCGACCGCGAATGTCGAGGCGTACGACTGTTACCTGCGCGGGCGCCAGTACTTCCACCAGTTCCAGAAGCAGAGTCTGGAATTTGCCCGGCAGATGTTTGCCAAGGCGATCGAGATCGATCCCACCTATGCGCTGGCGTACGCTGGGGTCGCCGACTGCTGCTCGGTGCTGTACACCAACTTCGACGCCACCGCGGCGAACCTCTCCAACGCCGAGACGGCCTCCCGTCGCGCGCTGGAACTCGATCCCGGCCTGGCCGAGGCCCATGTGGCGCGAGGGCTCGCGGTGTCGCTGCATGGCAACCATGCCGATGCCGAAGGGGAGTTCGAGACCGCGATGAAGCTGAACCCGCAGCTCTTCGACGCGGCCTATATGTACGGCCGGGCGCTGACCGCCCAGGGCAAGCACGAGAAGGCGCTGAAGATGTTCGAGCGCGCGGCCGAGCTGCGCCCCGAAGATTATGTGGTTCCGGGAATGGTGGGCGCAGCGTTTGCGAGTCTGGGGCGCACGGCGGACGCGCAGCGCGCGTACCGCCGGCAACAGGCGGCAGCGAGCAAGCGACTGGAACTCAATCCAGACGATCCGCGGGCACTGTATATGGGCGCGATCTCCCTCTCCCACCTGGGGGAGCTGACCCGGGCGAAGGATTGGGCGAAGCAGGCGCTGGCGATCAATGCCGGCGATGCCACGGTGCTCTACAATGTCGCCTGCATGTACGCCACGAGCGGCGAGAGTGAGGAGGCGATCACGCTGCTCGAGCGAGCTATGGCGGCCGGGTTTGGGCACTGGAGCTGGATCGAGAACGATTCGGACCTGCAATCGTTGCGCGGGCATCCCCGATTTCAGGCGCTGCGAGCGAAGTCGGGCGGCTGAGCGTAACCCCCTGGCGGCAGCAGTGACCACTCGGCCGGACATCACCGAAGGCACCGAAGCATTTCTTCGCGACTTCGGACCGGCGACGTATCACTCATCCCGAGAATATGCGACCGCTGTCGGGGCCCCGCTGCCGACGACGCTCATCCCCATGGCAGCGGCGCCGGAACCAACCGCCGCAGTGCCGGGCCGCACAGCACCACCGTCTGGGGGGGCCTCTGGAACAGCGTGAGCAGCAGCAGCTGATCGACCGTTTTCGCGCCGCTCGGCGTGACGCCGAACTCGCCGTCCTGGAGGGATTCCACCCCCTCAAGCACGCGCTCCGGTTCAGGGCTGAGCTCTGCGCTATCGTCACCCGCGACCTCAGCGAGCTGGAGCAGCTAGCCGAGCAACTCGGCCCCGACGTACGCGCCGCCATTTCCGAGCGCGCGACCGCCGTGCCGCCGGGAGTGTTCGAGCAACTTTCTCCCGGTGCCAGGGAAGTCGGCGTGATCACCCTCGCGCTCCGACCAGTCATCACGCCCGAGCACATTCTGACGCTACCGCAGCAGGCGCCTGTCGTGTTGCTCGAATCGCCCACCCACCTCGGCAATGTCGGTGCCGTGGTCCGGGTGGCTGCAGCGGCGGGTGCAGCGGCAGTGATCACCACCGGCACTCAGGATCCGTGGCATCCCAGCGCGCTCCGCGGGTCGGCCGGATTGCACTTCGCCATACCCGTCGTGCGCACCGACAATTACACCATCCCCGGGCGGCCGCTGATCGCGCTCGATCCGGAGGGCGATGATCTCGAACTCGCCTCGATCCCTTCAAACGCCGTGTTGGCATTCGGTTCGGAACGCTCCGGATTGAGTGACGAGTTGCTGGGCCGGGCCGATGCGCGGGTGCGGATCCCGATGGAAGCGGCGGTGTCGAGCCTCAACCTTTCGACGGCGGTCGCCGTGGTGCTCTACGCCTCGCGGCTGCGGCGGCACACGGCGTAGCCGATCTCCCCCTACCCGTCCGCCCGTTCGGCAGCATATTTACGGGGTCCCCTTCCAAGGCGTTTTCAGCATCCCCACCCGCGCTGCCAAGGAGCGCGCCTCATGACCATCGACCTCACCCGCCGCAGCTTCGTCGGGGCCGCCGCGGCGGCCGTCGGCACGCCCTGGTTTGCGCGACCAGTTTCAACCGACGGTGCCGGCTTCGCGCTGGTTGATCCCGCCGAGCCAGGCCTGACCCCGATGGATCGCGATCTGATGGAGGTGACGATTCCCCGCCTCCACGCGATGTACGCCGCCAGGCAATACACTGTGACGCAGGTGACACGATGGTACCTCAGCCGCATTGCACGCTATGACAAGGTCTACCGGGCAATGATTCACGTCGAAACGGTCGGTGCCTTGGCGACCGCTGCAGCACAGGACGCTGCCGCCAAGCACGCTGGCTCAGGGTTCAAGCGTGGGCCTTTGTGGGGCGTCCCGATGGTGATCAAGGCCAACACCAGCGTGAAGGGGCTGGTCACGAGCGCGGGCTGGTCCGGCTTTCTCATCCCCGGCTACGAATTGATCGCACCCAAGGATGCCACCGTCGTCGTGAAGCTCAAGGCAGCCGGTGCGATCATTCTCGGTCAGACCAATATGCCGGACTTCGCCGCCAGCGATGGCAACACCTCCTCTGCCTTCGGGCGCACGGGCGACGCCTACAACTGGCGGTTCTCGCCGGGCGGCTCTTCTGGCGGGACGGTGACGGCAATCGCCGCAAACTTTGCGCTCATCGGCAACGGCACCGACACCGCCAATTCGATCCGGATGCCGGCCGCGACCAGCGCCGTGGTCGGGGTGTTGCCGACGCGCGGACTGGTCAGCATCGCCGGGATCAATCCGCTGGACTGGCTTCGTGACAACACCGGGCCAATTGCGCGCGACGTCACCGATGCCGCGATCATGCTGGGCGTGATGGCGGGCGAGGACGCACTGGATTTTCGCACTCGGGGATCCGCCCGTCAGGCACAGCCGGGACCGTACACCCAATACCTCAACGCCAATGCACTCAAGGGGAAGCGTTTTGGTGTGCCAGCGTTCATCTTGGCAGACGCCAGCGGGGGCGGCAGCGGGACCCCCCTCGAGCCGGAAACACGGCAGCAGTTCCTGCAGGCGATCGAAGGAATGCATTCAGCAGGAGCCACGGTGGTGTTCGACGAAGGCCTCCTGCCACAGAGCTTTGCGACCCTGGCGGCAGCAGTGACCACTCGGCCGTACATCGCCGAAGGCACCGAAGCATTTCTTCGCGACTTCGGACCGGCGACGTATCACTCATCCCGAGAATATGCGACCGCTGTCGGGGCCCCGCTGCCGACGACGCTCATCCCCATGGCAGCGGCGCCGGAAGCAGCCGCCGCAGTACCGGCACCACGCCCAGCCGTCGCGAGTGACAGTGCAGCGGAGGCGATCCTCTGGCAACCGCAACGAGTCGCACTGGCGGCATACGACGAGGCGTTCGACCGCTTTCACCTCGATGGGCTGGTGTATCCCGCGATCCAGATGCCACCGTTCGACGAGGTAGCGCTGGCGGTGGACGGTCGCCGCAGCGCGGGGCCGCACAGCAACACTGGCTGGGTGAACCGAATCGGCGTGCCAGCCGTGTCGGTCCCCGGCGGCTTCTACGCCAACGGACTTCCGTTTGGGCTGGAGCTGTCGGCCAGGCGGTGGCAGGACGGCGATCTGTTGGGATATGCCTTTGCGTATGAACAGGCCACTCACCACCGGAAGCCGCCGGTGCTGGTGGAACACCGCTAACAGGCAGGACTGCCACTGAAGCCCGGTCGAGGCTGGCACCCAAACGGCGTCTATGCTAACGCCCCTACCGAGGAACTCCGATGTCCCTGAGCTCAATTCTCCTGCGCATCAAAGCGTTCTTGCAGCTCGGAGCGACGATGAGCGCGCTCGGCGCGGCATTGCCTGGCTGTAGCGGGGCGAGCGCCACCACCGTCACGCAGAGTCCCTCAGCGGACACGGCGCTCGCCATTTATTTCATCACGCCAAAACTCTGCACGGACGCGTCCGGCCCGGACTGCACCAAGCTGCGCCTGGGCAACGCCTACCTCTCCACCACGGCGCCTGCGGTCGGCAAACTGTTCTCGTGCGTGGCCGCCGACCCAGGCGCCCCTGGAAGCAACCCGTCGAAGATCACCTGGATCGACAACGCCGCAGGCACGTGGAACCTGCTGCGCAAGCCGTTCCTCCCAGCGAAAGCCGGTAGCAGCGTAGCGGGCACGATCACGCTGTCTGAGCAGAATGGGGCGCGCACAATCCAGTCGAACAACCTGCCGGTGGATGCCATGCTGGGCGACTGGCCGATGACCAAGTACGCCCTCCTCACCGCGATCGACCAGAACCCGGGCACGCCTGCAGCGCGCGCCATGACTTTCGCACTTCAGTCTCCGGCATCCGTGGCGGCGAGCCCGACTTGTGTTGGCATGGGCGCTATCGGCATTACGCTCAATGGCGTGGTGCTCTACAACGCGGTGGATGCGCGCGGGAACGACGCGGTCGCCAATGAGATCGTGGATGTATACGGCGGTCATCCGGCGATGACCGACTATCACTATCACAACGTTCCTGAACGACTCGACGCATCGAGCGGCAGCGACGGGCACTCCGGGATCATCGGCTATATCCGCGATGGATTCGCGCTGTACGGCTATCACGGAGTGACGGGCACCGAATTGTCCAACGCCGACCTCGACGTCTGTCATGGGCACTCGCACGGGGCGCTTGGCTACCACTACCACGCGACCCTGGAGTACCCATACACGATCGGATGCTATCGCGGAACGCCGCGATAGATCCGCCGCCGCACCAAGTCCCCTGAACACAAAACCCCACCGACGCTGCAACCGTCGCTGGGGCAAGGACTTCGAGAAGTGGGCCAAGGAGGAGTTGAACCTCCGACCTCACGCTTATCAGGCGTGCGCTCTAACCACCTGAGCTACTGGCCCTCGGAACGGGGGCAACGTAAGCCCCCTGAGGCGCTCGGGGCAACCGCTCCCGCGACCCGACCGGAAAATCAGCCGCACCGACGCCCCGCCGGGCTGGCGGGGCGTCGGTGCATTGCCTGCTGGGGTCACCTTCAGGCGTCGTCTTCGTCCTCTTCGAAAGTGAAGTCGCCACCGAACTCCACCTCCTCGGCGGCGTCTTCCGCTTCTTCGAAGTCCTCGTCTTCGTCATCGTCGAGGTCATCATCCTCCTCGTCGAATCCGAAGCCCTCGGTGTCGAAACTCTCCTCCTCCTCTTCTTCGAAGGGGCGCCGCATTACGGTGCCTTCGACCAGCGTCGCCTCGAGAGACGCTTCCCACGCCGACATGGTAGCCTCCACAGTTCCAATTCCAGGGTGAACCCGCATAGCCAGCTCCGTTCTCACGATGCGTCGGCGATGCGATTCGCCATCCGCTGGAACTTCTTCCGCTCGGTCGCCTGCAGCACCCGCTTCCGGAGCCGGATGTTCTGGGGTGTGACCTCGATCAGTTCGTCCTCCTCGATGTACTCCAGCGCGTACTCGAGGGTAATCTGCCGCGGCGGCTCGAGCGAGACGTTATCGTCGGTGGCCGTGGTCCGCATATTCGTCAGCTTCTTCTCCTTGCCCACGTTCACGTCCATATCCGCCGGGCGGGAGTTCTCGCCGACGATCATCCCCTCGTACACGTGTTCCCCCGGTGCCACGAACATCTGCGCCCGGTCCTGCAGATTGCCGAGGGCGAATGCCACGACACTGGCCTCGCGATCGGCCACCAGCACGCCACGCTTCCGGCCGCTGAGCGGGCCGGCCCACGGACCGTACTCAAGGTAGCGATGGTTCATCATCCCGGTACCGCGCGTGTCCGTCAGGAATTCCGACCGGTAGCCGAACAGCCCGCGTGAGGGAATCCGGAAGGTGAGGCGAACCTGCCCCTGCCCCGGATTGCGCATTTCGGTCATTTCGGAGCGGCGCGGCCCGAGCTTCTCCATCACCACGCCCATATACTCCTCGGGGACGTCGATGGTCAACTCCTCATACGGCTCCATCCGCTCGCCCTTGGGGCCTTCCTTGAGGATCACGCGTGGCCGGGAGACCTGGAACTCGTACCCTTCCCGCCGCATCGTCTCCATCAGGATGCCGAGGTGCAGCTCACCGCGGCCCGAGACGGAGTGGGTGTCGGGAGAGTCGGTGGGCTCGACCCGCAACGCCACGTTGCGCTCCAGCTCCTTGAAGAGCCGATCCCGCAGCTGGCGGGAGGTGACGTACTTCCCTTCGCGCCCTGCGAACGGCGAATTGCTGACGATGAAATCCACCGAGATGGTGGGCTCCTCGACGGCGATCCCCTCCAGCCGTTCCATCAGATCGACCGAGGTGAAGGTCTTGCCGATGTCGAGCGTCTCGAAACCGGCCAGTGCGATGATATCGCCAGCGGCTGCGTGCTGGACATCGACCCGGTGGAGGCCGTCGAAGGTGTAGAGTTTGGTTACCCGGTTGCGCTCGATCCCCGGCTCGTCGGTCACCATCCCCGGCTCGCCCAGCGGCAGCAGCGCCACCTGTTCGCCGACGTTGATCTGGCCCTGCTCGATCCGCCCGATGGCGATCCGCCCCAGGAAGGAGGAGAAATCGAGGGTGGAGACCAGCATCTGGAACGGCTTGTCGGGATCGCCCGTGGGCGCCGGCACCGTCTTCACGATGGTATCGAACAGTGGCTCGAGCGTAGTGCCCGGCTCATCCAGCTCGTGGGTGGCAGTGCCCGCGCGACTGGAGGTGTAGAGGAAGGGGCAATCGAGCTGCGCCTCGGTGGCGTCGAGGTCCATAAAGAGCGCCAGCACCTCGTCGTGCACGCGCATCGGCTCGGCGTCGGAGCGGTCGATCTTGTTGATCGCAACAATGGGCTGGAGCCCGAGGGCGAGGGCTTTCCGGGTCACGAAGCGGGTCTGGGGCATCGGGCCCTCGGCCGCATCGACCAGAATCAGCACGCCATCGACCATCCGGAGGATTCGCTCCACCTCGCCGCCGAAATCCGCGTGGCCCGGGGTGTCCACGATGTTCACCTTCACACCGTGCCAGGTGATGGCGGTGTTCTTGGCAAGAATCGTGATCCCCCGCTCCTTTTCGAGCGGATTGGAGTCCATCACGCGCTCCTCGACGTGCTGATTGGCGCGGAAGGCGCCCGCCTGACGGAGCATCTGGTCGACCAGTGTCGTCTTGCCGTGGTCGACGTGCGCGATGATGGCGATGTTGCGAATTTCCACTGCAAACGACCCCTATGTGACAATGCCCAGTACCCAAGGGCGGCATATATACCCGGGGCACCGGAGCACCGCAAGCCGATCAATGGCTGTGATTATGCCCGTGGTGATGCCCCAGCCCGAGCGCCGCTGCCAGCGCGTCCTCGGGGGCGTCGGCGTCGCCGCACAGTTCCCCGCCACACGCGCCACCGGTCTCCAGCTGGATCGTGACGTGACCGATGCCCAGGTGCCCCATCTCCAGTTCCAGCTGGCGGAGCACTTCGGGGTGGCTTTCGAGGGCGGGGACTACCACGTGTGCACTCATCGCCACAAGACCACCGGCCACGGTCCAGACGTGGACGTCGTGGACTTTCGACACCCGTTCGTGCCGCAGCAGGCGGGCCTCCACCTCTCGCAGCGGGACGCCGGCCGGCACGCGGTCGAGCAGAATCGTGGAGCTCTCCCGGACCAGCCGCCAGGCGCTTCGGAGGATCAGCACCGAGACCAGGACCGAGATCAGCGGGTCAGCCGGGAGCC
>JANLPG010000125.1:0-4000 GCA_031367105.1 Gemmatimonadota bacterium
AATCACCGGCTTCGTGACCGCCGTGGACGCCTCGCAGCGCACGATCGACCGAGTGGTGGCGGAGTGCGAGCGCGGGACAATGCTGGTGGTGCACCACGGGCTCTTCTGGGATGGTAACGTGCCGATGACCGACCGGCGCTATCGTCGCATCAAGTCACTGCTCGATCACGACATCGCGGTGTACTCCGCCCACATACCGCTCGACGCCCACGCCGAAGTCGGCAACAACGCCGTGCTGGCGCGGATGCTGGGGATTCTCGACCCGGTGCCGTTCGATCACTATCGTGGAATGCCCTTCGGCGCCGCCGGGCACCTGATCATGTCGCGCGAGGCGCTCGCCGACCGACTCACCGAACTGCTGGGTGGAAAGGTGCATTTGATCCCGGGCGGGCCGGAGAC
The DNA here is from genome assembly GCA_031367105.1 of Gemmatimonadota bacterium. Taxonomy (GTDB): domain Bacteria; phylum Gemmatimonadota; class Gemmatimonadetes; order Gemmatimonadales; family GWC2-71-9; genus Palsa-1233. The sequence goes on from JANLPG010000125.1 coordinate 400, forward strand.
CACCACTCGGGTGGGCATCATCACCGGTGCGGCGGGCGGACGGATTGCGGCGGCAGCAGAGGCCGGGCTCGACACCTTCATCACCGGCGAAGGGGTGCACCATACGGCGTTTGACGCGCTGGAGTTCGGAGTGAACGTGCTCTATGCTGGCCACTACGCCACCGAGACCGTCGGTGTGAAGGCGCTCGGCGATCAGCTAGCCGACCGCTTCGGGTTGCGCGCGCTGTTTCACGATCACCCGACGGGGCTGTGACGCTCCTCGCGCTCGAGCGAATCCGGAAAGCGTTCGGTTCAGTTGTCGCCCTCGACAACGTCTCCTTCGATGTAGCTGCCGGCGAGGTGCACGCGCTGCTGGGCGAGAACGGCGCGGGCAAGAGCACGTTGCTGCGCGTCGCCTACGGGATGCTCCAGCCCGACAGCGGTACCGTGCGGTTGGCAGGTGGAGCGGCGGCTCACTTTCCCTCGCCGGTCGAGGCGCGAGCGGCGGGGATCGGGATGGTGCACCAGCACTTTACCTCGATCCCCGCGCTGTCGGTCGGCGAAAACATCGCCCTTGCCGCCGGGTGGCCTGAGACCGGCAACCGCGCGGAGCGGCGGGCCGCGGCTGTCATCCAGCGATTTCTCCTCCCCCTCAACCCGGCGGCGCTGGTGGCGTCGCTCTCCGCGCAACTGCGCCAGCGGCTCGAGATCGTGAAGGCTCTTGCGGCCGACGCGCGGGTGCTGCTGCTCGACGAACCGAGTGCGGTGCTCGCCCCGCGAGAGGTGCGCGAGTTGCTGGAGACGATCCGCGCTTTCGCAGGGAACGGCGGTGCGGTGGTGCTGATCACCCACAAACTTGATGAAGTGTTCGCGGCGGCCGATCGGGTCACGGTACTGCGGCGTGGCTCGGTCACGCTGAGCGGCCCGATCGCGGAAGAATCTCCAGCGACGCTCGCGCGCGCGATGCTCGGAACCGACCTGCCGCGCCCACCCACGCGCTCGGCGGTGGCAGGAGAGGTGCGGGTGCGTGGCGAGTCGCTGGTGGTGCGCTCCGGTGCCGCGATGTCGTTCGCATTCCGCGGTGGCGAGATCGTCGGAATTGCCGCGATCGAAGGGAATGGCCAGCGCGAATTGCTGCGGGCGATCGCCGGGGTCGGCACGCAGGCGACCAGCGTCGGCACGCTCGAGGTGCAGCAACCGGTGGCCTTCGTCCCCGAGGATCGCACCCGGGAGGGATTGATCGCCGAGTTCACCGTCACCGAGAATCTGCTCCTTGGGACGCACGCCCGCGCGGGTCGCTGGCTCGACTGGCCGGCGCTGCGAGCACGCAGCGCCGTGCTGCTCGCCGAGTACGACGTGCGTGGCGGTGGTCCCGATGCGCCGGTCGCGTTGCTGTCGGGCGGCAATCAGCAGAAGCTGGTGTTCGCGCGCGCCTTCGAGCGCGCGCCACGCGTGTTGGTGGCCGAGGATCCCACGCGTGGCCTCGATATCCTGGCGACCCAGGCGATTCACGGGCGGTTGCGCGAGGCGGCCTCACGCGGCGTCGCCGTGATCTTCCACTCCTCCGATCTCGACGAAGTCCTCGAGCTGGCCGACCGCGTGTTCGTGGTTGCTGGCGGTGCGCTGACCGAGATGGCGGCCGGCGCATCGGGCGAGCAGGTGGGTGACGCGATGCTTGGGATCACGTCGCGATGACGGCCGTCCCGTCGCTCGCGTCGCACCACGTGCGGCGCGACCTCGTCGCCACCGCAAGTGCCTTCACCCTCGGGCTCCTGCTGTTGTGCGCCTTCCTCGCCGTCGCCGGTTTCGATGTCGCGGCCGCGCTCACGGCGCTCTGGCGCGGCGCGTTCGGATCGTGGTATGCGATCTCGTCGGCCACGCTGGTGCGCGCTACGCCATTGATCATCCTCGGGTTGGCGTTCACGTTGGCCAGTCGTGGTGGCGCACTCAATATCGGAATGGAAGGACAGTTCGCCCTCGGAGCGACCGCCGCGACCTGGTCCGCTTTGCACGCGACGACGTTGCCACCGCTGGTGGCCATTCCGATGGTGCTCGGCGTTGGCGCGATCGCCGGCGCGGCGTGGGTGCTGGTACCGGTGGCACTCCGACTGCGCTTCGGTGTCACTGAAGTGATTTCGACGTTGTTGCTGAACTTCGTCGCCGACGGCGTCGTCTCCTACGCGGTGACTGGCCCGCTGCAGGAGCCGACCCATATCTATCCGCAGAGCGCGACGATCGCGGCATCGGCGCAACTGCCCCGACTGATCGAAGGGGCGCGAATGCATCTCGGACTCCCGATCGCCTTGCTGCTCGCCGCCCTACTCGGCCTCCTGTTGCAGCGGAGCCGCTGGGGATTCCGGCTGCGCGCCGTCGGCGCCGGCGCGACAGCCGCCCGGATCAGCGGCGGGATCGCCGCGCCAGCTGTCCTCGCGTCGGCACTCCTCTGGTCGGGTGCGCTGGCGGGACTCGGTGGCGCGATCGAGGTGAGTGGGGTCTCCAGGGCGCTCTACCAGAACCTGTCGCCCGGCTATGGCTTCACGGCGATCGCCGTTGCACTGCTGGGCCGGCTGCAGCCGCTCGGAGTCGTGATCGCCGGGCTGCTCTTCGGCGCCCTCGAGGCCGGGGCGGGGGCGATGCAACGTGATGCCGGGATCCCTGCGGTGGCGGTGCAGGTTGTCGAGGCGGTCGTCATCCTGTCACTGGTGGTGCTGACCCGGCGCCGAGCGACCGAGCAATGATCGCCGACCTGCTCACCGCCGGCGTCCGGGTCGCCACCCCGCTGGCGCTCGCCGCCATCGGCGAGACGGTGGTCGAGCGGGGTGGGATGATCAACCTCGGTATCGAGGGGGCGATGCTCGCCGGCGCCCTCGGCGCGGCGATCGGCGCCAGCGCCGCCGGAGCCGGAGCGGGTATCGGGGTGGCCGTCGTGGCAGGGATTGCCACGTCGGCGCTGTTCGCTGCAGTGGCGATCGGCGCCCGGGCCGACCAGATCATTACCGGAACCGCCGTTACGTTAGGAACTACCGGCCTCACGGGTCTGATCGCCCGGAGGGTGTTCGGCGATGCCGGGGCTGGGCTCTCGCTACCGACGCTCCCCCCGATCGCGATCCCGGCGCTCTCCCGCATCCCCCTGCTGGGAGAGGCGTTCTTCCACCAGTCAATCCTCAGCTACCTCGGCTACGTGCTCTTCCCGCTCTCGGCTTGGCTGCTCTTCCGCACCCGCTTCGGGCTGGAACTCCGGGCCAGCGGAGAATCAGCGCCTGCCGCCGCCGCCGTGGGGGTGCGGGTGGGCCGGGTCCAAACCGTTGCAGTCCTCTTTGGTGGTGGGATGGCAGGACTCGCAGGCGCCTCGCTGGTGCTCGCCCAGGTGGGGACCTTCACCGAACGAATGACCGCTGGTCGCGGCTTCATTGCGATCGCGATCGTGGCGCTGGGGCGCCGGACCCCGCTGGGGGTAGCCGGGGCCGCCCTGCTCTTTGGCGGTGCGACCGCCCTGCAGTATGTCGTCCAAGCGAGTAGCAGTCCGGTCCCGTACCAGCTGTGGCAAGTACTGCCCTACCTTCTGGCGTTGGGTGTGATGGCGGCGGGACGGAAGCGGATGATGGATGATGGATGATGGATG
>JANLPG010000128.1:0-5543 GCA_031367105.1 Gemmatimonadota bacterium
CCCACGCTGCGCTTCGTGCATTCCTGGCGGGCTACGGCGTGACGACCCCCTGCTTGGTCGCCGAGCGGTAATCCGAATTAGCCCGAATCGGTGCGAAGGTGGTCCCGCCTGGCAGACTCCATCCGGCGGCCATCGTCGTCCAGTTCGCCTGGACGCCCGGGGCCAGGCCGTAGCTGTTGCTCCACCCGGCGACACCACTGAGGTCGGGGATATCGATCACCACCGGGCTGGCTGGGCCGCGATACCCCGAAGTGACCTGAATCAGTGCTCGACGGTTCGCGCCGGTGCTCTGGGTGAAGTCGGCCTGCCAGAAGCCAGGGTATTCCTGTTGCCAGAGAAATAGCGAGCGGAGCCGCGGATACGGTACCGACGCGAGCACGGTGACTTGCGGTGGATCAAGCGGAGGCCCGAAGGCAAGCGCGGCATCCGTGGTGATCGACTTTCCGATCGCCGCCGTGCGGAATTCGGTGGAACTTCCAGTTCCTGTCAACGCATCAGCGCTGATCCACAGCACATCGCCCAGCCCCATCCTGGCGGTGGGCACACCGTAGATAGTGCGGGTGGTTGCACTCGACGATGTCGATTCGAAGTAGAGGGGTGCGAACGCGGTGTAGGCGCTGTGATAGAACTCGCTCATCGCGATGATGTGCCCGAGGGTGTTCTGCATCGTCAGCGTCGCCGTATTCGGGGCGAACGATTCTGCACCCGTGAAGTCGACGGCCGCGAGGACACCGTTGTCGGGGAGGTTCTGATTGCTGCGAAGCACCATCCGGAGTAGCTGCGTGTTCCCGCCGGAGGTACCGAGGGTGGCGGCGATCAGGTCGAGCGGACCAGGAGGGACATTGTTCATCGTGAATGCACCGGCCGCTCCACCCAGGAACTTGAACGCATCGCCCAGGGAGAGGAGCACGCTGCTCGCTGTACCTGTGTTGGCCACGGTTCCGCTCACGGTCTTGACCGGCCCGGTCCCTGCGGCACAGGCGTGTGTGCCTTGTTCCTGCAGGTCAGTGAGCGAGCCGTAGAACACGACCAGCTGGGTGCCCGAGTTTCGCGGTAGCACATAGGCGATGGCGCCCGTCCCGGTCGCGACCGCGAAGCTGTACACGTTGTTGCTGCCCGCCACCGCACTCCACGCCCCGCTGCCGTCCTGTTTGGCGACGAGGAGAGGGAGCCCGGACGTCGGGCAGAACGTCCAGGCCACGGTGCTGGCTGCTGCCGAGGTCACCGTGAGTCGGTAGGCGATGGTCGATTGGGTGACGCCCGAGATTCCTTTGAAATCGACCTGATACTGACCCGCCGCAAGGTTATTGGGGACGGAAACGTTGATTGTCACTTCCGCTGCGGTCGTCGGGTTCGGTCCCACGAAGGCCGCGGTAATCCCGGAGCCCGTCGGTGTGGTCGCGCTCAGGGTGATCGCCTGCGGGAAATCGGAGCGGGCGATGCGCAGGATCGTGCTCAACTGCGCACCAGGACCAGCGGTCGGGAACTGGTCACTCAGAGTGAACTGAAAGGTCCCGGGCTGGATCAGCGTCACGGTAAAATACGTCGAGGCATAGGTTCCGCCGGTCGGCGAGTTCGCCTGGAGAAACAGTGTGTACGACTTCACTGCCATCGTGGCGGTCGTATGAACCGTAAGATTCACGGTGTTCTGCCCGTCGGGGACCGCAACGTCATCGAACGAGGGTGCCGACGCCGACTGGCTCTGCTGGTGCAGGACCAGCGCTTGGTTGAATCCGTTCTGTCGGCTGAGGACCACCTGAACCACGACATCCTCGCCGGGGGTGACGGTGTCATCGAACGCCGAGGCCACAATCTGCAGGTACCTGTTGTCGCCTGCAGTCGGGGAAGGACAGGCCGCCAACGCCACAAGCCAAAGCGACAGCAGGGGCGCACGCGCGCCGAGAAGCGCGTCGCGCCAACTGGAATGAGCCACGGTCATCTCCACGGTATCGTCAGGATGCGCCGAGTTGTCGCCTGGCGCGGGCAGGGGTCCTACGGGCGAGCAACAGAAGGATAGTTCCCAGCGGCGCGGTTGCAATGGTCCAAGACGAATCGTATCACCTGTTGCTACAGCACTGCCCCGAACAGTCGTCCAACCACTGCAGTGCAACCCATCGCGACCGCGCCCCAGAAGGCGACCCGCAGGGCGCCGCGCGCGACCGGCGCCCCGCCGAGCTGGGCGGCAACGGTTCCCAGTCCCAGCAGTAGGAGCACCGTCACCGCCACGACGCCGACCGTTAGCGCACCGACCGGCAAAAACGCCGCAAGCAGCGTCGGGGGTGCGGCGCCCACCGCGAAGGAGGCAGCGGAGGCGAGGGCAGCCTGCAGCGGCCGGGCCCGCGTCAGCTCGTGGATGCCGAGCTCGTCGCGCGCGTGGCTGCCGATGGCATCGTGCGCCATCAGCTGAATGGCGACTTCTGTCGCCAGTGCGTTGCTCAGGCCGCGATGGACGTAAATCTGCGCCAGCTCGTCCCGCTCGAAATCCGGATCGGCCGCCAGCTCGGCGCGTTCTCGGGCAAGATCGGCGTCCTCGGTGTCGGATTGAGAGGACACCGAGACGTACTCGCCTGCAGCCATCGCGAGGGCGCCCGCGGCAAGCCCGGCGACGGCCGCGACCACCACCGCCCCAGGTCCCACATGGGCCGCAGCGATGCCGACCACCAGCGAACTGGTGGAGATAAGTCCGTCGTTGGCGCCGAGGACTGCGGCGCGCAGCCAGCCAATCCGGTCACTTCGGTGGAGTTCGCGGTGCATCGGGTAAAACTACCCCTTGGTCCGACCCGACGGCGCATCCAGCACTTCCCGGACCTTTCGCGTCAGTGACTCGCGAGTGAATGGCTTTTCAAGCAAGGCTACATCGTGCTCGAGCAGGCCGTGCGCCAGGATGGCATCATCGGTGTACCCCGAGGCGTAGAGTACCCGAATCCCCGGGCGTAGTCGGCTAACCTGTTCTGCCAGCTCTCGCCCACCAACCCCGGGGAGCATCACATCCGTCAGCAGCAGGTCGATCGGCTCTGGATGCGACTCAAGCTGCCGATGCGCGTCGTTGGCGTCGCACGCAGCGACAATCCGGTACCCTTCTGCCTCCAACAGTCGGACCGTGACCCGACGCACCGCCTCCTCGTCCTCCACCAGCAGGATGGTTTCAGTCCCTGCGCGGATCATCGGCTTGATGCTTTCCACGGGGGCGCGGGGACCGGCAACAACCTGGGGCAGGTGCATCCGGATCATCGTCCCGACCCCAAGCTCACTGTATACCGAAAGCTGCCCATTGGCCTGCTGCACGATGCCGTAGCTGGTCGCGAGGCCGAGTCCAGTTCCCTTTCCCTGGGGCTTGGTCGTGAAGAACGGCTCGAAGACCCGGGCCCGGACGTCCTCAGTCATCCCGCTCCCGGTATCGCTCACGGTCAGCATCACATACTCACCCGGCAGGAGCCCCGCGTGAGATTGCGCAACGGTCTCGTCGAGCTGGACCGAAGTCGTCCGCAGTGTAAGCGTGCCACCTCGCGGCATCGCATCGCGGGCATTCACCGCGAGGTTCGCGATCACCTGCTCGATCTGGCCGCGGTCGGCGCGCACGCTCCCGGCGTCGGGCGAGAGGTGGGTCCTGAGCTGGATGTGCTCACCGAGCAGTCGACCCAGCATCGTCGCCATTTCAAGGACGAGTTCGTTGAGGTCGAATACCACGGGCTCGACCAGCTGCCGCCGCGAGAACGCCAGCAGTTGCCGGGTCAGCAGCGCTGCCCGCTCTCCGACCCGATGAATCTCGCGCAGCTCCTCGCGGGGAATCTCCGGCGGGAGCGTCTTCTCCAGGAACTCGGTCTCGGCGAGGATCACCGTGAGCAGGTTGTTGAAGTCGTGTGCGATACCACCAGCCAGTTGGCCCAGCGCCTCCATTTTCTGCGATTGCAGCAATCGCTCCTCGACCTGCCGTAACTCGGTGATATCTTCGGAGACGGCCGCCGCCCTGCGAACCACGCCGGTGGCATCGCGCACCGGGAACGCACGACTCCGGACCCAGCGGATCGTGCCATCCGGGCGTTCGACCCGATAGTTCACGACGGTCGCGTTGCCCTCCCTCACCTGATCGACCGATGCGCGAACCTTGGCACGATCCTCGGCAACGATGGCATCGAACCAGATCGTGGGGTGGTATCCCTCCACCATCGGTCGGCCCCAGATCGTGGCCCACATCGGCGACACATAAAGTCGTTCCTCAGTGGCGACATCGCGAATCAGGAACGATTCCTGCACGTGCTCGGCCATCTCGCGAAATCGCTCCTCACTTTCCCGCAATCCTGCCTCGGCAGCCGCGTGTTCCTTGAGGATCGCGGCTGGGAGCAAACCCGAAAGGGACGCAACGCCGAGGTACGAGTAGATCTCGAGGACCTGACTCATCGGCGTGCGCCCCGATTGGGCGAAGACGGCGAGCGCGCTCGCGACATTCCACGAGGTAACCGCCCCGAGCACCAGCGTCGCGGTGGCAGCTCCCCAAGGGCCGAAGCGAACTGCCGCCCAGAAGATCAATGGGAAGACGAGATGGGGTGGCTGCCGACTCCGAGCGCGTCACTGACCTGGCCCGAGAGCGAGATGTGTCCGACCAGTCCGACGAGGAGAAAGAGCAGGCCCGCCTCGACCATTTCGCTGCGCCGCATTCGCGGCGTCGAATTCGCCCGGGCATACCACGTGAGAGCAACCGGGGCGACCAGCAGCATTCCCATCCCGTCGCCGCTCCACCAGACGAACCACGCGCGTGGAAAATCGAGATTGGCGCTACGCATCAACTCGATCGCACCGACGAGCGCTGTCACCGCATTGCTGACAACCACGGCACCGAGCACCAGCGCGCCGACGTCCCGCAACCGATCGAGCCGGATCCTCGGGCCGGCCAGTCGGAGTACCACCCACGCTGCCACCAGCACCTCGAGCGAGTTGGCGAATGTTGCCAGCACCAGATCGCTCATCGGGGCACGAACCACCAGCTCATCGGCGATGTTTCCCAGCATACCACCCACCAGCGCCACCGGCCAGCGCTGCTTGGGCAACAGAATCAGCAGAGCGAGCAGCAAGCCATTGGGCGGCCAGACGACGGCGATTGCTGCAGGGCGGAGCATGAAGGCAGTGCCGAGCCGCGCCCCAAGAAAGTATCCGGCGGCGCTAAGCGCGCCGAGGCCGAGCCACCCGATTCGTGAAAAGGGGAGGTCGGGGGCGACACCGACCTGCAGTCCGGATGACCCCGGCATTGGCGGTCCTGTGGTCCGATTGTCGGCGGGGGCGGAAAGGTGGCGCGGAGACGAGTCCGCGCCGCTGGAAGTTAGCGGCTCGCCGTCCAAAGCGGGGCTATCAAGGCGCCTTCCGCCGGCTGCTCGACGACCAATGGATCGCCCGAATAACCCAGCTCACGCCTGCACGCGACAGCACCATCAATTCTGCGCCAGCTGAATTGATCGCTCGATCCCGGAAGTTTCCCTGCGTCACGCTGGTCGAGCTGCCCCACGCCACGCCCTGCAGGACCGTGACTTGCACCGCGCTCCGCTCGCTCG
>JANLPG010000132.1:0-1896 GCA_031367105.1 Gemmatimonadota bacterium
CCGCAACAGCCAGCCGCGGCCGGGAAGGAGTGGGATCGCCTCACCCGGTGCGAAGGTGGCGCGAGGCTGGAAGCTGTCGATCGCCGACGCCTCGAAGCGTACCCGAGTGGAATCGAGGCCGAGCGCCCGCCAGTTCACCGCTAGCCGAACCGTGACTGGCTCCTTGGCCCAGCTCGCGATCGCCACCAGCGACCGCCCGCGCCGTTGGTAGGTGGTGGCCAGGACATCGGCTCGGCCGGTACGCACGGGGGAGTCCGGTGCCCACCAGCCGCGCAGCCGGGAGCCCGCCAGGCCGAACTCGTCCCACACCTTCCAGAGCGGACGCGGATCACCCGCCCAGGGGAGCCGAGCCGACATCCCGAACAGCATCCCGCGCCACGGATTGCCGCCGCCCTGCAGCATCTCACCCATCAGACCGAAGGGGACGCCCGACATCTCGACCAGCCAGTAGTCCGGCGGGGAGTCGTAGTTGAAGTACTCCCCGAACCAGAGCCGATCGAGATAGGGGAAATGTTCGAGGTAGAGGTTCGCGCTGCTGGCGAAGCCGTCGTTGGGGTTGAATTGATTGGCCGAGTGAAGGTCGATCCGCTCCCCGGTGGTTCCGTGTGCAGCGAGCACACGGCGAATCCGCTGCATCGTGCTCCGGTCGAAGGCGACGTCGTCGAGATAGATCCCATCGACGCCGGCCTGCTCTGTCAGCCAGCGCATCCCTTCGACATAAAAGTTGTGCCAGCGCGAGACACCGCTGGTGACCAGCGCGACGTCGCGCAACTCGGGCACGACCCAGCCGGTGATGTAGTCGTGCAGCAGGTGCTCCTGCAGCCACGAGTGCCCGCCACCGGGGCCCGACGCGAGCACCTCGCTCCCTAATCCGCGGAGTGCCCACAGTTCGGGGGCGTGGTAGCTGAGCTCGCGCACGGTGTAGTAGACCTTGAAGCGCATTCCGGCGGCGTGCAGGGAATCGGCATACGCCTTCATCGCCTGCGGACGGAGGAACGGGTAGTTGATCCAGGGATTGATCGCCGTCGCGTGGTGCACGTTCACGAGGTTCGCCCCCGCAGCGCGTACCGTGTCCACCGGCTTGAAGGCGTGGTAGTACCGGGTGTTGAAATGGGTGGCAGGGTCGAGGGTGTGGAACGGGGTGATCAGCAACCGGAAGTTGAAGAAGAGGGTGTCGCCCGGCGCCAGTGTGCGCGCTCCACCACCACAGCCGACGCGATAGAACTCGCCCGCAGCGGTGAACTGACAGCTGCCCTTCCCGCCATTGGACCAGGAACGCGGCATCACCAGCGGTTGCAGCTGGTAGAAGTTGGTGTTCAATGGTCGGACGTAGTGCTCATCCTTGAGCGTGAGCTGCAAGCCAGCGTTGACATCCCCCAGCCAGACGGCATCCTGATTCTTCTTGACATCCCAGCTCCACGCGTAGCGCTCTGGCGCGATACCACCGGGGCGATTCATCCCCATCAGGTAGCGCACCACATCGCGTCGGAACGGAAGGCCAAGCTGCACATCGCCGAGCGCCGTAATACGACTCGCAGTGAGTGCCACCGTGTATTCGAGATTGCCATCGAACTCGAGTTCGCCGCGCACGCCGAGCGTGAGCACTCCGGCGTGGCTCTGGCTGGCGAAGGTCACCCGCGACGCCGACCGCGACACGATGCGCACGCCGGTACTGCGCCACGGCAGCGCGACTCCACCGGCGTCACTCGCCTCGAGCGTGATCGGCGCGCCCAGCAGGGCGCGACCGCGCGGGGCGAGCGCGGTCATCGCGGGATCGAAGTAGGACGTGATCTGCCGTGGGAGGCCGTTCATCCCGAGGGTGATGCGACGGCCGAGTACGGTGAAGCCGGTGGCTGCCGATCCCCCCACCGCAACGTACGGCGGCGGCGGTGCGCC
>JANLPG010000150.1:0-1618 GCA_031367105.1 Gemmatimonadota bacterium
GCCGAGGGCGACACCGATGCTGGTCAGTTGGTGCGCCCCGGTGGACTCGGTGACCGCTTTGGCTACACCAAAGTCCATCACCATCGCGTGCCGGCCGGAGAGGAGGATGTTTTCCGGCTTGATGTCGCGGTGCACCACGCCGCCCTTGTGTGCGGCGGCGAGGGCATCGGTGATCTCACCGAGGAGGCGCACTGCTTCGTGGACCGGCAATTCGCCGCCGCGAGTGAGGCGGTCGCGCAGCGTCTCGCCATCGACGTACGGCATCACATAGTAGAAGAAGCCGTCTGCCTCGCCGGAGTCGAGCAGGCCGAGGATGTGGGGGTGCTGCAGCCGGGCGGCCACGGCGATCTCGCGGGCGAAGCGCTCGGAGCCGAGGGTGGCCGAGAGCTCCGAGCGCAGCACCTTGATGGCGACCTTGCGCTGGTGTTTGAGGTCCTCGGCGAGGTAGACCGTAGCCATTCCACCGGTGCCGAGCTCGCGCTCGATACGGTAGCGGTCGGCGAGGCTTGCCCTGAGGCGTTCAAGGATCATCTGCATTTCCTCGTCGGGCGGAGCAACAGCTGCGAACTACTCGGACAGTTCAGTGTGGTTGGTCAACACGCGTGGCAACACCCCGCCGGGGGCACCGAAATGGGGAACCGCCCCGACCGCATCAGCGCTCCCCGTCGGCGGCATCACGAACCGCTCCGCGTCCGGCGACCAGTAGAGACAGCCTATTTCGCCCGGCGGACGGCTGAGTACAAAAGCCTCAGCAGCGCCGATGGCAGCACGCCAGTGCTCCCGGGCCGTCGGCAAGTCAAAGGGCACCCGCAGGTCGAGCCGAGAAAAATCTTCGGGTCGATAGCGCCCGGCTCGCTTGAGCAGCTCGAGCAGTGAGAGCGGCGTCAGTCCAGGGTCCTTCCCCACAGCAGCCCAGCAGAGTGCCCCGAGCGGAAGGATGCGGTCGTGCACAAAGAGGACATCGACAAAATCGCGGGGTTCGTCGCGCCCGACGAGTGCCAGCACTTTGTTGATCGCCAAGTCCACTGGGTGCAAGAGCCAGCCACCACGTGGCTCGCGAACCAGTGGCAGGAATCGCCACGCGGAATCGTGCGCCCAGTCGACTCGAGTGGACTCGCCGCCACGTGTTACGATGGCGCGAACGAATCCGGGTTGGCTGAGGGTGACAGTCAGCGCATATCCCAGTGCCTCGAGATGTGCCCTGCCCAGCGCGAACGCCGACGCGACCCGCTCCACGGAATCGTGAAAGAAGTCCAGGTCTCGACTGAATCGGGTGGAGTCCGGTGCGAAGTGGATCGCGGCCCCACCTGCCAGATACCCGGAATCGTCCGGTGACTCTGTCGCCAGATCGACGAGGAGCTGCTGCTGAAATTCGGTTAGCGGCACAGCCGTGCCGCCGTCATCCAGGCATCCCTGCGGCCGTACTTCATCAATTGGTCCGCCACCCACCCCACATCGTCGCGGCCAATGACGAGGTCCGGACGGTAGGACCAGAAGCACTCGGCGTAGTGCGCACGAAAGGCACGGCGCGCCTCACGGACACGCACCATAGCACGCGCCGTTTCCGGATCGAGGGTGCGCCGGCTCTTGAGACCGCCGTTCCGGCCGATGCCGGCCA
>JANLPG010000156.1:0-4438 GCA_031367105.1 Gemmatimonadota bacterium
GCCACGCGGCGCTGCTCGTCCGGATTGACCCGGCCCAGGCGTACCTCTGTGCCGGCGACGCGGCGCACACCGCCTCAGCGCTGGCGAGCGTCGCACCAGACATCGCCGCCTGGTGCGAGCGGGAGAATGTTGTCGTGCTCACCACGCACGACGATGCCGCGAATCAGCTGCTCGGCGGCGCAGTACCCACCGGCAAATGATTGGCTTTCGCAGCCGTTGCAGCAATGGCATCGAGGTATTCCGTGACGTGGGATTCCTCGGAGTAGCGCGCGATGGACGCCTCGTAGCCGGTGGTGCCGAGCTGGTCGCGCAGTGCCGAGTCGGTCTGGAGGGAACGCATCGCGCGGATGAGCTCCTCTTCGCTCTGATAGGTGATGCCACCACCGGTGTCGCGAACCAGCTCGGAGATCGCGCCGAGCTCTCGAGCGATCACCGGCGTCCGCTGGCCAAGGGATTCGAGGGTGATAAATCCGAAGGTCTCGTAGACGATCGACGGTACCAGCAGCGCGATCGCCCCGCGATAGAGGCTGCGCAATTCGTCGGGTCGCTGCCGACCGAGAAAGTAGACCTGCGGCATTCCCTTGGCGAGACGCCGGAGTTCCGATTCGTAGACTCCGTCGCCAGCGATCAGCAGATCAGCGTCGGGATACCGCCGGAAGGCATCGAGCAGGGTCTGCACTCCCTTGAGCTTTACGAGTCGACCAACGAAGAGAAAGTAGGGACGCCCTCCCGGTGAGCGTGCAGGGGGCGACGGCGCTGCGATCTCGGCCTGGGGAAGGAAGTGGGGCAAATGACGCATCGGGTAGGGAAATCCGCGACGCTGGTGCTGCGTAATGGTCGATCGACTCGGTGAGATGAAGAGATCGATTCGAGCCAACTCGCGCTCCAGCAGGTTGGTATAGCGCCAGAGTTGCGGCGGGCGTCCATAGCTCGCGGTACACCGCAGGCAGGCGGGTTGCTCGCAGATTTCGCGATTCTCCTTCCAGAGATCGTACATCGGGCAGACGAACCAGTGATCGTGGGTCGTGTAGAGCCGGAGCGACCCCTCGCCGTAGCGCAGGACCGCGGGGCCGAACAGCGTGATCATATGGAAGTGCACCACGTCGAATCGCTCGGCAGCGAAGATCTGGTCGAGCGCCCGTGACTTGAGACCGGGACGCCCGCTGAGGTAGGTCAGGAGCGGGGAGAGCAGGCCGAATCGGTTGCGGAGCGGCTTGACGGTAACGTTGGGATGGTGACGGAAGTCGCCCCGGGAACCGGCCTTGGTGAGGAAGTTGTAGGCGTCGACACAGTGCACGACCGTGACCCGGTGCCCCCGCGCGGCCAGGGCATTGCTGAGCCGGTAGAGGTACATCGCCTCCCCGCCGAAGTGGTACGGCGGATAGAAGGTCGTGATCATACAGAAGTTGAGGGGACGCTCCATTGGCTCGATCACTGGAAATTCCATACCGGAACGAAACGGGACGGCGTCGTTCTTGCAAACAGGGGTAGCTGTGGAGCAACCATTCGAGCTATCCGTGATCCTGGCCGAGGCGATCGACAATCCCGACCTGGACCGATCCTTCAGGGCGATCGAGCGCGCCTGTGCCGGGATCCGGGCCGAGGTGCTGGTGGTGCGTCCGGGTGGGCGGACGGGACTGCCCGAGTCTGGCACCGTCGTCGTACGGGAGATCGCTGCCGCCGATTCGACGCTGGTCCCCGACCGCTGGGGTCTCGGAGTGGTCGCGGCGCAGGCCCCGATCTTCGCCTGCCTGACCAGCGAGCTCGCGGTGGATCCAGAGTGGGCGCGAGCGATCCTGGCGGTTCTCCCCGTGGGCGCTGCCGAACCGGTGGGAGCGGCGGGCGCGATCGCGCTCGAGCCCGCAGCTGGATCGGTCGCAGCCGCGGTCTACCTGGTTCGCTTCAATACCTTTCTGCCGCAGGATGGAGCGGGGAGTCGAACGGTTCATAATATCCCAGGTGACGCTGCCGCCTATCGTCGCAACGCTGTCACGGCCTACCCGGAATTGCTCGCTGAAGGGTTCTGGGAGGCGGAGTTCCATCGCCGATTTGGCGCCGAGGGGAGGACACTCCTCGCGTTCGACCGACCGCTCGCCGCTTTCGATACGGCGCTGACCCTGCGATCGGCGATGCGAGTCCGTGCGCGCCACGGACACGGCTTTGGGGCGACCAGAGTTTCGCGCTACGGCGTCAGCGCGGCGCGTCTGCTGCTCGCCGCACCGCTGGTCCCATTCGTATTAGTCGCCCGGATCCTGCGGCGGTCCGCCGGCTCGCACGGAGTGTTGCTGGTGGCGTTTCGGGCACTCCCAGCGCTGGCGCTGCTCTGTGGCGCGTGGGCCTGGGGCGAGGCCACCGGCGCGTTGTCGGTCAGGGATCGAGGATGAAGGCCTCCGTGGTACTCGCGTCCTGTCGTGATCCGGAACTGGTCGCGGAATCGATCGCGCGGCTGCTGCCCCAATGCCGCCAAGCAGGCGCCGAATTCATCGTGGCGCGAAGTGTACCGGTCGGCGCTCCCGATCCCGATTCGCTCTTTGCCGGGTGCACGCTGGTGCCGTGTGCCGCAGGTGCAACCATCCCGGAAATCCGCGGGGCGGGGCTCGGCGCTGCAACCGGCGACTGGGTGTTGCTGACCGAGGACAACTGTGTTCCGCGAGCCGGCTGGGTCCGGCGAATGCTGTCTGGCTTCGAGTCGGGCGCTGAAATTGTCGGCGGAACGATGGGCAACGCCCATCCCCACCGGCCGATCGATGCGGCAGCGTATTTCGCCGAATATGGCTTCTTCGGTGAGGCACGCACCGAGCCGGGAGCAGGGGCATCGCCGATGGTGACCGGGGCCAACGTCGGCTACCGGCGATCGGTGGTCGACGACGCCGCCACCTGGGCGTCGGACGGCGACTGGGAAGGCGTGATTCACCACCGGCTGGTCGCCGGGGGGGCGCGTGTGGTGCTGGTCCGTGACGCGGTGGTCGACCAGAACCTGCGCTATCAGGTGGGAGCGTTCTGTCGCGATCGATTCGAGCACGGCTACGAGTACGCCTCGGTGCGCAGCGGAGCGTGGGGGGTGGGCAAGCGGTTGACGATGGCTTGTGCGACACTGGCACTCCCGCCACTCCTCGCCTGGCGAGCGTGGCAGAGCGCTGGGCGCACTGACCCTGCGGGGTTCGTACGCGCACTGCCGTTCACGCTCTCCTTCTTCAGCGCGTGGGCCGCCGGCGAGACCGCCGGATATCTCCGAGGGAGGACGCGATGAGCGGCGCTGATCTGTCGGTCGTGGTACCATCGGTCAACGGTTGGGGCGACCTCGATGGCTGCCTCGCGGCGCTCGTCGCGCAACACGGCGCAACTCTCGAACTGCTGGTCCCCGAACGCTGTGGGACGGAAGTTCGCGACCTCGCCGCCGTCAAGTACCCGGCCGCAGTCATCCTCCCGGTCTCGCCGATGACGACGATTCCGGAGATGCGGGCGATGGCATTCGATCGCGCGACCGCTCCCTCGGTCGCCGTCATCGAGGACCACGTCATTGTCCCGGAGGGATGGGCCGCCGCATTGCTTGAAGCGCGAAGGTCCGCGCAGGTGGTCGGTGGCGGCGTCCACAACATCGCCACTGGCACGCTCGTCGACTGGGCGGCGTATCTCTGCGAATACAGTCATATGCTTCCCCCACTCCCGAACGGGGTGAGCCCGTGGATCACCGGCAATAACACCGTCTATTCGCGCGAGTTGCTCGAGGCACATCGGGAGGCGACCCACGCCGGCCGCTGGGAGAGCCATCTCCACGAGGTACTCCGGAGCGAAGGGATTTTACTGATCTTCCGCCCCGAGATCATGGTGGGCCACAAGAAGCATTACACGGTGGGTGAGTACTTCACGCAGCGCTACTACTACGCTCGCAGCTACGCCGGAGCGCGGGCGACGGAAGGGAGCTGGGCTCGGCGCGTGGCCTACGGCTTGGCCGCCTTCGTGCTCCCGCCGGTGTTGCTCTGGCGCACCGTCTCGCGCTGCCTCCGCAAGGAGGTCGATCACCGGCTCGTCTGGCGCAGCCTGCCACTGACCGTCCTCTTCGTCGCGGCGTGGAGCGCGGGAGATATTGTCGGCGCCTGGTTTGGCCAGGGTGATTCGCTGAGCAAGGTCTGTTGAGGAGCGGCACGATGCCGATGCGCGGAGTTCTCACGTACCATTCGATCGATCGATCGGGATCAGCGATTTCGGTGACTCCCGAAGCGTTTCGGCAGCAGATCGAGTGGCTGGCGCGCGCCGACATCTCCGTGGTCACACTCCCGGAGCTCCTTGCGCTCCCCGAGGATGCCAATGCCGTTGCGATCACCTTTGACGATGCACTGGAGAGTGTCGCGACCGAGGCGGCAGCATTGCTTGTCCACCACGGGCTACCTGCCACGGTCTTTGTTGTCAGCGGTCACGTGGGCGGCGATAACCGCTG
>JANLPG010000163.1:0-2995 GCA_031367105.1 Gemmatimonadota bacterium
CCGCCGAAATCGCTGAAGCGATCTCCGCCACCGATGCCGGTGGCCATCACGAGGAAAATTGCAACGCCACCGCCCACGAGCAGGATGGTGAGCCATCGTCGCCAGCCGCGCGCGCCCGCCCCGATGAGCACGGTCGCGGCCGCCAGAAAGCCGAGCATGGTGCCGCGTGACTGGGTGGGAACGACGGCCGCGACATAGAGACCGGCGACGCTGCTCCAGAAAACCCGGCGACGGAAACTTCCGACCGAGAGCCACAGTGCCAGCGGAAAGGTGGTGGCGAGGATGGCGCCGAAGTCGTTCGAGTCGAGGCTGATCCCCACGACCCGGAGGCGGCGCAATTCGGGGCGCGCCGCCAGCACTTCAGGCTCGATGAGGTCCCCGTCCTCGTTGTACGCTGGCGCGTTGGGGTCATAGGTACGAAGCACATCATAGGAGACTGCGCCGAGGCAGAGCACATAGATCGTTGCTGCGAGCCGGAAGGCACGCCGGTCACGCAGGAAGATCAGGCAGCAGACGAAAATGGCGACCGAGATGACGTAGCGCTCGCGCAAGAACTGGTACGATTCGCTTGGCCAGATGCCAATCGGTGCCGTGAAACAGGCGATGCCCGCAAGGATGGACCCCAGGCGGAGCGCCTTCGAGCGCTCCCAGATGATCTGCCACCCCTGCTGGGGCACGATGAAGAGCAGGGAGATCAGAAAAACCAGCATCAACATCATCGGCAATCGCGGTATTGCCAGCGATTCGAACACCTCGGGAAGCCGGACGACCGCGAAGCCGAGATACAATCCGAAGAGGGCAGCGATGACGAACTCGCCCGGGGCCGCCCGGGTGAGCGAGAAGTGGAGCTTCTTGACGCGCTGGCCGGTGGTTGCCGACGCGGCCCTGACGGCGCCGACGATGTCGCTGGCGGTGGGCTCGTTGGCCCCGAGGGTGGTCATTCCTGCTCCTTGCGCGTTGGTACCGCCGTCAACCGGTTGACAACGACCTGCAATTTACCCGCCGCGGTCAGCGGAATCTCGTCGACCCGCACGACATCAAGGCGGAGGAGCGGTCCGGCCGTCACCGCGACCTCCTGTCGCAACCACTGCTCGTCGCGTTCCTGCCACGCGGGGGCGACGAGTCGAACCGTGATGGCCGCAGGGTCTTCCTGAATCACCTGGAACTGATGGACGGACGCCAGCTCCTTGAGAAGATGGGGAAAGAACTCTCCGGGGAGCGAGCGTCCATCGGGCGTGGTGAGCACGTCCAGTCGTCGACCGGTCACCGCCTGCAGGAGTGGCAGCCCGCGACCGCAGGGACAGGGGGCTGTTCGGGCAATGGCCCGGTCCCCATTGGCATAGCGGATGAACGGCATCCCGTGATTGGTCAGATCGGTGATGACCACGTCCCCCTCTTCCCCGTGAGGGGTCGGGCGGCCGGCATCGTCGAGCACCTCGACGATGAGCTGTTCCGTGGTGAGGTGGAGCCCGGCGTGCTGCTCGCACTCGGCTCCGATCAGCATGAATTCGCGCGACCCGTAGGTCTCGAACACCCGGCACCGGAAGATCCGCTCGATGGTGGCACGCTGGTAGTCGTGGAGCTTCTCGGCGCCGACGACGATCGATCCTGGTCTGGTCGGCACGATTCCGCGTGCTTCCAGCATTCGCGCAAAGGTATACAGCGCACTGGTGTACGCCACGATGGCGTCGGGCCGTGTCGCCGCGAGCGACGCGACGAAGCGGTCGAGATTGGCATCGCTCAGCTCGAAGCAGCTCTCGGTGGTTCGCCGGTAGAGCCGATCGTACAGCCGCAGCTTGCGTTTCTTCCAGTCGGCGGCCGAGCTGGGGGGCACGCCCCAGAGGTACCACTGCCTGGTGCCGGGTCCCGCACCGGCCCAGCCGTAGCCTCGGTGCCAGGCGGCCATCCGCCGGTCGTTGCTTTCGAAATCGAGATCGAATTGCAGCGGAACACCGCTGGAGCCTCCAGTGGCTTTCGCGATCAGTCGCATTCCCGGAGTCGTCGAGCGCATCGCCAGTCGGTGGCTGCGGACTGTTTCGCGATCGATGACGGGCCAGTGCCGGAAATCCTCGAGCGTGGTGATGGCGCGAGCGTCGAGGCCGCTGGCCCGCCAGCTCTCGGCGTACCACGGCGACGACCGCTGGGCGTGGATGAGAAGTTCCTGCAGCCGGGTGAGCTGCAGCGCGGCTAGGCGCTCGGCAGACCACCACTGCGAAGCCTCGATGGCGTCCCAATAGGGAAATACCGGGCGCCGATGCCAGCCGCCTTCGTAAAGGCGGATCAGACCCCGGCGGAGCCGAACATCGAGGCGCTCGCTCACGATACCTTCGCGCTGCCGAGGCGTTCCCGGAGCAAGCGGAGGTAGAGCGCCTCGTATTCACGCACCGTCTGATCCAGCGAGAAACACTGTGCCACTCGCGCTCGGCCCGCGGCGCCCATCGCTGCTGCACGGATCGGATCGGAGAGCGTGGCAAGTATTGCCGCGGCCAGCGCCGCCGGGTCGGTTGCTGGCACCAGGGTGCCGGTTTCGCCCGGGAGCACGACCTCGCGATTGCCCCCCACGTCAGTGGCGACGATCGGCAATCCGGCGGCCATCGCTTCCAGCAGCGTCAGCGCGATCCCTTCGCTCACCGAGGAGAGGACGAACACCCCCGCCGCGTCGAGGAAAGGGCGGACCTCAGCGTGCAATCCGTGGAAGGTCACGATGTCGCCGAGGCGGAGTTCGTGCGCGAGCCGTTCCAGCGCGATCCGTTCCTCACCGTCACCCACGATGTCGAGCCGGAATTGCGGCTCCCGGTCGGCGACGAGCCGAGCGGCACGGAGCAGCGTCGGCTGATCCTTCACCTCGTTCAGGCGGGCGACGTGCACCGCCCGCCATTGGGACGAAGCACTCCGCGGGAGAGGCTCGGCTCCGAGGGCGATACCGTTGCGAATCACCTGAATCCGACTCGAGGGTACCTGGTCGACGGTCCGCGCGACTTCGGCCGCGTCCTCC
>JANLPG010000170.1:0-47015 GCA_031367105.1 Gemmatimonadota bacterium
CAGCGTGATCGCCCGGAAGCTTGTCGAAGATGCCTGCTTCGTCTCGAACGGGGATTTCTATGCGACCACGGTCGCCCACCGGCTGGGGGTAGCCGCCGAGGGATTCGTTCGCCTCGGCGCGGCCTGCTACACCACGGAAGCTGAGATCGATCGCGTCGTCGCCGGGGTGGCGCGCGTCAGCTGAACGGGGCCGGTTCCGCTGCGCTGGTGGCTGGACCTGGGAGTCCGAAATGCGCGTCGGCGACGGCTGAGATCCACTCGGGATTGCGACGCCCCGCGCCGCGAAGCGCCTCACGACGCACCGTCTTGCTCCGGAGGATTTCAGTCTCGCCGTTGGGATCCAGCTTCAGGACAACGGAGGCCGGGTCAGTCAGTACCGATCGAATGTGCGCCGTCGCAGTGTCGAGATACCGAGCAATCAGCGGTTCCGACAACTCCCAGCGACTCTGTTCCGTCGCGACCTGCATCCCGAGTTGCCACGGGCGCCAGTCGGTGAGGTGGACCATGCCGCGAAACAGTCGCCGGTTGGTCCGGACCGAAAAAATTGTGGGAGAGAGAATTCGCTCAAGGTGGGCGTCGGCGGGGCGATGATCGAGCCGAAGCAGGTCGCGCGCGGCGCGCGGTACCTCCTCACCCAACATCGATTCCACCCGGCTCTCCCAGTAGGTATGCCCCATCGTTCGTGTGCTGCTGGTCACCACGAGCTGGCGCGGAACGAAGTGGTTGTGGGCGACGGTGTCGGCCGCAAGATGCGAGAGGTAGCCCAGGCCGAAGGCGCTGAGCGCGTCACTGGGGGCCAGATCGTGCACCTCCCGTCCGACGTGCCAGGCGTGGCAGTGCCGGTCGGCTGGGGCATACTTCTTCGCCATCGTGGTGTCGGCAGCGATGTTCCCGTAGAGATAGTCATACGGGAAGGCGCGGAGGAGGTCGGCGACGGCGGTCGGGAGCAATTCCAGGGACGCAAGAATCCGCTCACCGAGGACCACGTGCGTACCGGGTGTCCACGCGTGGAGGAGGTGGGGAAAGCAGAGCGCGATCACCGCCACGATCAGCAGCGCCGCCAGCTGGATCACGCCGCCCCGCGTCGCCGAGGCAGGACGAGTCGACGCAGCCGGCCAATCACCCCGGCACCGGTCCGCACGGTGCGTAGCGCCGCCCCGAAATCCAGTGCGGTTTCCTCCACCTCTTCTTGCACCACATCGACGACCGCCTCAAAATCGGCTAGCCGCTCGCGGGCCCGCGTCACCGTCTTCTCGACATCGCGGCGGAGGCGTCGGGTGCTGTAGATGATCTCTCGAACTTCCTCCTGGGCGAGCTCAACGACCTCCGCCCCGCCTGTTCCGAGTCGATTGAGGGCCTGCAGCGTTGGCGCCAGTTCCCGGCGCAACTCTCCCAGCTCTCGTGCCAGCGACTGCCCGCGTTCGGCGGCCTCTTTCAGCGTCAGCCCGACCGCGGCGGCGATCAAGATGAAGCAGACGGCGATCAGCACCAGCGACACGGCCACCGTCGGCCCAATCCATCCAGCCATTGGCTCACCCTCCAGTTGCGAGATCTCACGGAATCTAACGTCGGTGGATCACCCCGCTTGCGGTCGCCCCGCGAGGCAACGAGCTTTGCGTGATGCCCCCACGCTTCGTGGTCAACGGCGGACGCCAGCTCTCCGGCACGATCCGCCCCGCAGGGAACAAGAACGCCGCCTTGCCGGTGATTGCCGCGACGCTCCTGGCCGATGGCCCGGTGGCGCTCGAGAATATCCCGCGGATTCGCGACGTCGAGACACTGCTCGAAATCATCGTGGACCTCGGTGCGTCGATCACCTGGACCGGCCCCAACGCCCTCACGATCGACACCCGACGCGTCGAACCCAAGCCACTCGACCCGGTCCTCTGCACCCGCATCCGGGCGTCGATCCTGCTCGCCGGCCCCTTGCTGGCCCGGTTCGGGCACGTCGTCCTTCCCCCGCCGGGGGGAGACGTCATCGGGCGACGTCGTGTGGACACCCATTTCCTGGCGCTCGAGCGGCTCGGGGCCTCGGTGAGTGTCGGCGACCGATTCGAGATCACTGCCAAGCAGCTGGTCGGGGCCGAGATTTTTCTCGATGAGCCGAGCGTCACCGGGACAGAAAACGCGCTGATGGCCGCGGTGATGGCCAAAGGTCGCACCATCATCCGGAATGGCGCCTGTGAGCCGCACGTGCAGGACACTGCCCGGGTCCTGGTCGCGATGGGTGCTCACATCGAGGGGATCGGGAGCAACACCTACCTCATCGAAGGTGGGTTGCCGCTCACCGGAGCCAGCTACACCATCGGGGCGGATCATATCGAAATCGGCTCATTCATCGGGCTGGCTGCAGTCACCAACGGAGAGATCACGATCGATGGCGTGCGCGGGGACGACCTCCGCAGCACCTTGCTCGGCTTCGACCGCCTGGGCATCCGCCCCCGGATCGACGGCGACAAGCTGATCGTCGACGCAGGGCAGGAGCGCCGAATCCGCCCCGACCTCGGCGGACACGTCCCCAAGCT
The DNA here is from genome assembly GCA_031367105.1 of Gemmatimonadota bacterium. Taxonomy (GTDB): domain Bacteria; phylum Gemmatimonadota; class Gemmatimonadetes; order Gemmatimonadales; family GWC2-71-9; genus Palsa-1233. The sequence continues at coordinate 2,526 of JANLPG010000170.1, forward strand.
TGAGGACGGTCCCTGGCCGGCCTTCCCGGCCGACGTGATGTCGATCGCGATCGTTGCCGCGACACAGTGCGAGGGGATGGTCCTCATTCACGAGAAGATGTTCGAGTCGCGGCTCTTCTTTGTCGACAAGCTGGTGGGAATGGGTGCCCGGATCGTGCTGTGCGATCCTCATCGCGCCGTCATCAGCGGCCCGTCACCGTTGCGCGGAAGCAAGGTCGAGTCGCCTGATATCCGCGCCGGAATGGCGATGGTCATCGCGGCGCTTGCGGCGCAAGGGAAGAGCACGATTCACAATATTGGCCAGGTCGAACGGGGCTACGAGCACATCGACGTTCGACTCCGGGCGCTTGGCGCCGACATCGAGCGTGTCGACGACTGAAGAACGGCGGCTTCCCGGTGACCTTCCGCTCTGGGAGGTGCCGGGTTGGAGAGAACGCTTCGGGGTGGTCGCCGGCATCACCGGGCGGGGTGATGATCCCGCCGAGGCGTTTGACCTCGGGCTGTGGGGAACTGCCCCGATCGGAACGGTGATGACTCGCTGGCGCCGCTTCCTGGCCGCCTTTCCAGAATTTCCGGCTGCCTCCCTCGCGCACCAGGTCCACGGCTCCCATCTGCTCTGGCATCAGGGAGAGCCCCTCGGCTGGACGCTGCTCCCCGACGCCGATGGTCACGCCACGGCGACCGCCGGCCGGCTGCTGCTGGTGACGGTGGCCGATTGCGTCCCGGTTTACCTGGTTGCTCCGAGGCAGCGAGTCATCGCCTTGCTGCACGCGGGGTGGCGGGGCACAGCAGCGCAGATTCTGGCCCGAGGCGTGGAACTGCTTGCTGATCGGGCAGGGGTCGAGCCCACCGAAATCGTGGGACACGCCGGGATCGCAATCTCGGGGTCGCGCTATCAGGTGGGGTCGGAAGTGCTGGCCGGCGTGGGGCTGGAGGCCACGGGGATAGGCCCCTGGCAGCTCGACCTCCGTGCGGTGCTCCGGAAACAAGCCAAAGCACTCGGAATTGGGGAGTTTACGGTCTCCAGCCGCTGCACCTCCCGGGAGCGTGCGAGCTTCTTCTCCCACCGCGCATCGGGAGGGGGTGACGGGAGGATGGTGGCGTACCTTGGGATGTTGGTGGATGGTGGATGATGGATGATGGATGATGGATGATGGATGATGGATGAGCAGCAGCAGCCCCGGCACCGACCGACAATCGGGTGCCCAGTGCCGGTCTTTCTTCGGTCGCGGGCGAATCGTCTATCGACGATCCATCATCCATCATCCATCATCCTCTTCCTGTTGACGCCCGCATTCCTTTGGGGCTATCTTCTGGTGCTGGGGGAACTTGCGTGCAGTCGGCGAGTGTCGGGTTTCCCCCGACATTTTTTCTTTTCCCCCACCGGGTCCGGACGTGACCACCGTTGATCTCTCTCCCGAGGCGCTCCGCGTCGCAGTGGCTGACCTCGGGTTCGAGTTGGTGGACGTTCGCATCGCTGGTTCGGCCTCACGCCGGATCGTGCGATTGCGTATGGACGTGCCCGGCGGGGGAAGCCGGGGGCACGGGATCACGAGTGGCGATTGCGAGCGCGTATCGCGCGCGCTGGAGCAGTTACTCGAAGCGGCAGGGCCGGTGGGTCCCAGCTGGACGCTTGAGGTCTCGTCGCCGGGCATCGAGCGACCAGTCCGATTCGTCGAACATTGGCGCCGGTATGTTGGTCGCACGGTGCGGATCAAGGCGGCAGGATTTTCCGGCAACACCGTCGCCCGGATCGTCGCCGTCCCCGACGAATTGCACGTGAATCTTGAGCTGGGCGGGGCACCCGTCACGCTCGCCCTTGAGGCGATCAAGGAGGCCACGCTGGTGGTCGACTGGTCAACCGCTGGTAACCGGGAAGCAGGAGAATCGTAGATGGCGACGTCCGCCGAAATGCTGTCGGCCTTCCGTGAACTGTCCAGCACGAAGCAACTCGAGCGTTCCGAATTGCTCGACCTGCTGCGGGATGGGATTCACGCCGCGCTGATGAAGAAATACGGTCCGAATGTGCGCTTCGAGCTCAATGTCGACGAGCTGCAAGGCACGCTCTCCGTGACTCGCCTCCGCCAGGTGGTTGACGCCGTCGAAGACACCAGCGCGCAGGTGAGTGTCGAGGAAGCCCGCTTCGAGGATCCTGATTTCCAGGTCGGCGACGTACTCGAGGAAGAGGTGCCGTTCGAGACCTTCGGCCGGCTGGCCGTGCAGGCCGCCAAGCAGCGCATCATCCAGCGAGTGCGTGAAGGCGAGCGCAACCGGATCCGCGACGAGTTCACCAGCAAGGTCGGCGAGTTGCTCTCTGGCGAAATCCAGCAAGTCGAGCGCGGCAAGTTTGTCATTATGCTGAACCGATTCCGCGAAGCCGAAGCGATCGTGCCCTACCGCGAACAGAACCACCGCGAGCATTTCCATCAGGGTGACACCATCCGCGCCGTGCTCAAGCGGATTGAGGAAACCCCCAAGGGTCCCCGGCTGATCCTCTCCCGTGGCGATCCGCTCTTCGTGGTGGCGCTGTTCAAGCTTGAGGTGCCGGAGATCCAGCAGGGTATCGTCGAAGTGCGCGGCATCGCGCGCGAGGTGGGTAGCCGCACCAAGGTGGCCGTGATCTCCCGTGACGACGCCATCGATCCGGTGGGTGCCTGCGTGGGGCTCAAGGGGTCGCGGGTCCAGGCCGTGGTCAACGAACTGGGTGGCGAGCGCATCGATATCGTCCCCTGGTCGCCTGATCCGGAACGCTTTGCGCGCCTGGCGTTGGCGCCGGCACGGGTGGCCAAGGTTTTCTCCGATCCCGCGACGAAGACCATTCAGGCCGTGGTGGACGAGGACCAGCTCTCGCTGGCGATCGGGCGGAATGGACAGAACGTCCGCCTCGCCTCGGAGCTGACGGGTTGGAAGATCGATCTCTATTCCAGCCGCGAATGGCTGGAGCGCGGTGGCGAAGGGCCGCTCTTCGCAGCGATCGCCGCCGAGGAAGATCCCGAGGCCAGAGTACCGCTGGCACAGCTCGAAGGCCTTTCACCAGAACTGGTGGCGGTCCTCGATCAGGCCGGCTTCTCGGCCCTCAACGATGTGATCGATCTCGAGTCGGATGACATCCAGCGGATTCCGGGGATGACGCCCGGCACGACCGACGAGCTGCTGAAGTTCCTGGCGGAGCTCACAGAGGAGGAGCCCGAGGGTGGAGACACCCCCGCGGCCTGACGGGAGCGAGCGTGTCCTGGCGCTGCTCGGCCTCGGCGCAGCCGGTGGCAACGTGGTCGCAGGGGTCGATGGCACTCGAGCGTTCCTGCAGCGACAGAAGTGTTTTGCGGTGGTACTGGCGAGTGATGCGTCGCACCGTGCGATGGAAAAGGTGAGTCGACTGGCAGTGGCCACGGGGATCCCGGTTGTTGTCGGGCCGTCGGCCGACCGGATCGGGCAGCGGCTGGGGCGGCCGCCCGTGATGGTGGTAGGTGTGAAGGACCGAGCGTTGGCGGCGGGCATTCTCGCTGCGAGTGCGCCTCGGGACGGGACCTGACGGAGGAGTTGTTAGTGGTCAAGAGTCGAGTGCACGACCTCGCTGCGGAATTCAGCGTACCCGTGGAACAGCTCATGGGGATGCTGCGCGAAATGAACATTTTCGTGCGCAGCCATATGTCGTCGCTGGAGCCCGATCAGGTCTCCGCGGTGCGCGTGCGATGGGAACGCGAGAAGCGCAAGGCGGCTGATGCCCCGGCGCCCAAGAAAGGTCGCCGCAAGGTCGTCGAGGCGCCGCCCGCTGCGGCTACCGCGGAGGCAAAGCCGGCGCGTCGTCGCCGCACCGCCGCCGAGGTGGCCGAGCAGGAAGCAAAGGCCGCGGTCGAGGCAGAGCACGAAGCAAAGGTCGCCTTCGAACTTGCGCCCGCGCTCGAACTCGAGAAGTCGGCCTCCGACCTCAAGCCCGGACTCTCGCTTGAGGAGCGGGCCAAGCTGCTGTTCAAGGATTTGCCGCCACAGCCGGAAGCCGCGGCAAGCGAGGAAGCTGCGCCGAGCGAGACCGAGGCGGCAGCCGCTCCGGCTGAGGCCGCGGTGGCCTTGCCGGCCGAGACGGCTCAGCCGGTCGAACGGCCGTTCATCCCGTCGCGCCCGTCGATGCCACCGCGGCCGAGCGCCCCGACGATGCGCCCCACCACCTCCGGTGATATGACGACCGCGCCTTCGGGTCCGGGCGGAGTGCCCAAGCCGTTCATCCCCCCCCGGATCCAGCGGCCGACGCCCGCCGCCGGTGGTCAGGGCGGTCGCCCGAGTGGCCCGCCCCAGCGCGGCGGCCAAGGCGGCGGCCCGAGTGGACGGCCACGCCCGGTCTTCTCGTCGAGCACGCCAGCCCCGGGCCGCACCGGCAGCGGTCCGGCCTCGCCGGGGGCGCCAGTTGCGCGCACTTTCGGCCCCGATGCCCAGCCGGGTGGCGGGCGGAAGAAGGGGAAGAAGGGAAAGAAGAGCTTCGTCGATCAGGATCAGGTGCAGGCGAACATCCTGAAGACACTGCACGGGATGAAGGGGACCGCAGGTCCCCGCAAGAAGTCCCGTTCGGACGAGCCGTCGTACCGCGACATCATCGCCTCCCGCGCCGCGGAGGAAAAGGAGCGCGAGAAGACCCGGATCCGCGTGAACGAGTTCATCTCGGTCAGTGAGCTTGCGAATGCGATGAAGATCCCGGCGAACCAGATTGTCGCGTTTGCCTTCAAGGAACTCGGCCTGATGGTCACCGTGAACCAGCGGCTGGACTTCGACCAGATCGAGCTGATCGCTTCCGAATTCGGCTTCGAGGCGGTGAAGGAAGAGGAGTACCACGCCGAGGTCGAAGTCGAGGAAGTCGAGGAAACGGGTGAGCAGGAATGGCGGCCACCGGTCGTGACCATCATGGGTCACGTCGACCACGGCAAGACCTCGCTGCTCGACTACGTTCGCAAGGCCAACGTCGTGGCCGGTGAGGCCGGTGGCATCACCCAGCACATCGGTGCGTATCACATCGAGCTGCCGGGGAAGCGCTCCATCACCTTCCTTGACACCCCGGGTCACCAGGCCTTCACCGCGATGCGCGCACGCGGCGCGCAGGTGACCGATCTCGTTGTGCTCGTGATTGCGGCCGACGACCAGGTGATGCCGCAGACGGTCGAAGCGATCTCGCACGCCAGGAATGCCGGTGTGCCGCTGATTGTCGCGATCAACAAGATCGATCTTCCCTCGGCAAACATCGCCAAGGTGAAGCAGGAGCTGCTGCAACACAGCGTGGTGCTCGAAGAGTTCGGCGGACAGGTGATGCACACCCCGATCTCCGCCAGGTCGGGGCAGGGTGTGCCGGAATTGCTGGAGCAGATTCTGCTGCAGGCAGAAATCCTCGAACTGAAGGCGAATCCGGATGCCCGCCCTGTCGGCACCGTCATCGAAGCGACCCTCGACGCCGGCAAGGGTCCGATCGCGACAGTGCTGGTGCAGAAGGGGACCATCCGCGTCGGCGACAACTTCATCTGCGGGAAGTTCTCGGGTCGCGTTCGTGCATTGTTCGATGAGCGCGGCAAGACCGTGAAGTCGGCTGGGCCGTCGATCCCGGTGCAGATTCTCGGTTTCGAAGGGGTGCCTGCCGCGGGCGACTCGTTCCAGGTGCTCGCGGACGCCACCGAAGCGCGTGAGATTGCGCAGAAGCGCCAGCGGCTGGAGCGCGAAGCGCAGAATCGCCGCACCGCCCGCGGCGGCACGCTTGAGGATATCTCGCGTGCACTCAAGGAAGGCGCGGTGACCCAGCTGCGGATCATTATCAAGGCCGATCAGGGCGGACCGGCGGAAGCGCTCGCCGACTCGCTGGCGCAGCTGGGCACAGCCGAGGTGCGCGTCGACATCGTGCATCGCGGCGTCGGCCAGATCAGCGAGAGCGATGTCCTGCTCGCCAAGGCCTCCGGCGCGATCATCCTCGGCTTCCACGTTCGTCCCGATGCCAATGCGCGGAACGCAGCCGAGCGCGAAGGCGTCGACATCCGGACGTACCGGATCATCTATGAGGCGGTTGAGGACGTCAAGAATGCCCTCGAGGGCCTGCTCAAGCCGGAGGAGAAGGAAACCATCCTCGGCGAAGCGGAAATCATCGAGCTCTTCAAGGTCTCGCGCGTGGGGACCATTGCCGGTTGCATTGTTCGCGCGGGTGCCATCCAGCGGACCGCCAAGGCGCGCGTGTTGCGCGATGGTGTGACCGTCTACACCGGCGAACTCTCGTCCCTCAAGCGGTTCAAGGACGACGCGAAGGAAGTGAAGGAAGGGCAGGAGTGCGGGATCGGCATCGAGAATTTCAACGACCTCAAGGTCGGTGACAAGATCGAAGCCTACCGCCTGGAAGAAATCAAGCGCACGCTGGCCGCCTCCGCGGCCCAGGGCTGATCGATGGGCGGGAAGGGAGCATCGCGACGACCGGAACAGCTGGCCGAAACGATCCGCGCAGTGCTCGCGGAAGCGCTCCTGCGTGGGGAAGTACGCGATCCACGGGTCTCGATGGTCACCGTCAGCGCGGTCGATGTGACTCGCGACCTGTCGCACGCAACGATCCGCGTGGTGCCGCACGGCGATGACGCCGAGAAAGATGCGGCGGTCGAGGGGCTGGTGAGTGCCGCGGGATTCCTGCGTCGGATGGTGGCGCAGACGCTGACGACCCGGATCGTGCCAGAGCTGCATTTCGTCCGTGACCGTGGGCACGAACACGCGGCGCGCATCGACGAGCTGTTGGCGGGACTGAAGCACGAGGAGGATCCCTCCTGATCGGGGGGCTGCTCATTGACAAGCCGGCCGGGTGGACGTCCCACGATGTCGTGGCGGTGGTCCGCAAGCGCCTTGGTACCCGGAGTGTCGGGCACGCGGGGACACTCGATCCGTTTGCGACCGGGCTGCTGGTGGTGCTTGTCGGTCGAGCGACCCGCCTGGCGCGGTTCATCGAGGGTGCGCAGAAGCGCTACGACGCGGTGGTCCGCCTCGGCGCCTCGACCGACACCGACGATGCCACGGGCACGGTGATCCAGCAGCTGACTCCGTCGGAATGGCCTTCGCGCTCGCAGCTCGACGCTGCGGCTGGGAGTTTCCTCGGACAGCAGTGGCAGGTCCCACCGGCCTATTCCGCCAAGCACGTCGGGGGAACCCGGAGCTACGCGCTGGCACGCGCCGGCCGCGCGGTGGAGTTGGCGCCGGTGGAGGTGATGGTGCACGCGCTGGACGTCGTGGATTGGTCGCCGCCCGACCTTGCACTGCGGGTGCGCGTGGGGCGCGGTACCTACATCCGTGCTCTTGCGCGCGATTTCGGGGGACGCGTCGCGATGCCGGCACACTGCGCGGCACTGCGCCGCACCGCCATCGGACCGTTTCAGGTGCGCGAGGCAATCGCGCCGGAACTGGTGTCGAGTGAGGCGTTGCTGTCGCCAGCGCTGATGCTGCAACACCTTCCGGCCGAGGTGATCGATCCGGTGGCGGTGCGTGAAATCGGCTTCGGACGGACCGTGGTGCAGCAGACGGCCGTCCAGGGTACTGGGGCGCTGATCGCCGAGGACGGCCACCTGGTGGCGGTCGCCGAGGGTCGCGATGGCGTGTGGCAGCCGATTGTGGTGCTGGAGCCCGCCGAGTGACACCGGTCGCGGCACCACCGAGCGGAACCGTGGTCACCGTTGGCACCTTCGACGGCGTTCACCTGGGCCATCTGGCCGTGCTCGACGAGATCACTACTCGGGCACGGCAGGCCGGGCGGGCCAGCGTGCTGGTCACCTTCGAGCCGCACCCGCTCGAGGTGGTCAACCCGGGGGCGGCGCCGCTGCGGCTCACGACTCGCGAGGAGCGACTCGAATACCTGGCGATGTCCTCGCTCGACCGGGTGGTCGAATTGCACTTCGACCGAGCGATGGCCACGATGGCACCGGCGCAGTTTGTCGATGAAGTGCTGCTGGCGCGGTGCGGGATGCGGGAGCTGGTCATCGGCCACGACCACGGCTTCGGGCGGGGTCGCAGTGGGGACGTTGAGACGCTGCGGCGACTCGGGGAACTCCGCGGGTTTCCGGTTGATGTGGTCCCGCCGGTCCTCGCCGATGCCGGGATGTCGGTGTCGAGCACGGCGATTCGCCGGGCGGTCGCCGGCGGTGACTTGGCCCACGCAGCGCGCTGGCTGGGGCGCCCCTATTCCGTCAGTGCCCCGGTCGTTCCGGGGGAGGCCCGCGGTCGAGTCCTCGGTTTCCCGACCCTGAACCTGCGGGTCGCGAGCCGGAAACTGTTGCCACCCGATGGCGTCTATGCCGTCGTGGTCGATACACCGCATGGCCGTTTCGGCGGCATGATGAATCAGGGGCACCGTCCCACATTCGACGACGGACGCCGCGTGCTGGAAGTCCACCTCTTCGGTTTCGAAGGGGAGCTGTACCACCGCTGGGTGCGCGTGACCTGGGTTGCACCTCTTCGGGAGATTCGCCGTTTCGACGGCGTCGCGGCCCTCCAGCAACAGTTGCTGGCAGACCGCCTCCTCGCGATGGCCACGCTGGCCACCGCGAATCCGGACCTTGATGCGCCGCTGACGGCGCCCGAGTGATGATGCTTGCTACCATCCGCAACCGACTGATCCTGATCGCCCTGCTCATCGTGGCGTCGATCGCGTATCTCATCCCCCGCACCGTGACCGTGCGTGAGCGCGGCCCCGACGGGGTGATGCACGACGTCAAAATCAAGCGCGTGCCGCTGAAGCTCGGCCTCGACTTGCAAGGTGGTATGCACATCGGACTGGATCTCGACCAGTCGCAGAAGGTGTCTGCCAATCCTTCCGGCGACCTCGACATCGCCCTCGGCGTGCTGCGCAAGCGCATTGACCAGTTCGGCGTGACCGAGCCCGTGATCCAGAAGGTCGGCGATCGGATCGTGGTCGAGCTCGCCGGCCTCAAGGAGCCGGAGCGCGCCAAGGCGATCGTCACCAGCAACGCCTTCCTCGAGTTCCGGCTCACCGACAAGAGCGGTGCCTTCGAGAACTCCCTGCCGGCGATGGATCGTGCGCTGGCCCAGCTTGGGGTCAAGAGCGTGACCCCAGCCGGCGCCGCTCCCGCCACGGGGGTCGAAGCCCTCCTCGCCGGCAAGGACACGGCGAAGCAGGCCACTTCTGATACCAGCAAGGGGAAAACCGCCACCATCACCGACACGACCAAGGCCAAGGCAGCGACCGATACGCTGGCCAAGGTCGGCTCGGTGCTGCAAAGCCTGATCACCTCCTCCAACGCGGTCGGGCTCGGCAATATGCCGGGCGAGTTTGTCGTGCCGGAGTCGGCCTACCCTCGAGTCGACTCGCTGCTGCACCTGCCGGAGATCAAGCGACTCTGGCCCCGTGGTGTCGACCTGAAGTGGTCCCAGGCCGCCCTTGCGTCGGGCGCCGATCAAGTCCGCCTGCTCTATGCCCTCGAAGACAAGCCGATCGTTACCGGCGAATCGCTCGACGATGCCACCGCCCAGATCGATCAGTTGACCAATCGCCCCATCGTGAACTTCGAGCTCGATCGGGCCGGCGGTCGCCGGTTTGGCCAGCAGACCGGCGCCCACGTCGGCGACTATATGGCAATCGTCCTCGACAACTACGTCCAGGGTCGCCCACCGGTCATCAATTCCCGCATTGACCGCCGGGGCCAGATCGAACTCGGCGGTCGATCTATTGCCGACGCTCAGGACCTCGCCCTGACCCTCAAGGCGGGCTCGTTGCCGGTCCCGCTCAAGATCGTCGAAGAAAAGCAGGTCCTCGCATCGCTGGGCGAAGACTCAATCCATCAAGGCATCACCGCCGGGATCGTCGGTACCATTTGCGTCATCGTGATCATGGTTGGCTACTATCGGATGTCGGGTGTCCTCGCGGTGGCAGCACTCGCGCTCTACCTGCTCTTCACCCTGGCTGGACTGAGCGCGGTTGAGGCGACACTCACGCTGCCTGGCATCGCCGGCATTGCACTATCGATCGGTATCGCGGTCGACGCCAACGTGCTGATTTTCGAGCGGATCCGCGAGGAGCTGATTGCGGGACGCAGTATTCGGGTGGCAGTCGATGAGGGCTACCGCCACGCGATGGCGGCCATCATCGATTCCAACGTTTCCACGGTGCTGACCGCCCTCTTCCTGTTCCAGTTCGGTACCGGCCCGGTGAAGGGCTTCGCGGTCACGCTGATCCTGGGTATCGCCGCCTCGATGATCACCGCGGTATTCGTGACCAAGACCTTCTTCTCGATCTGGCTTGATCACAAGTCCGACGCCTCCACGCTGAGCATCTAATCCAATGACGCGAATCTTCGGCAACGCGAATTACGATTTCATCGGCTTTCGCCGGAAGGCCATCATCTCCACCCTCGTCCTGGCCTTCATCGGCCTGGTCTCGCTGGTGGCCCGACCGATCAACTATTCGATCGAATTCACCGGCGGCACGCAGGTCGAGTTCAAGGCAGCGGCCGGCACGCCGGTGGATGTCGCCAAGGTCCGCGCCGGCCTCGATGCGGTCGGCATTCACGGAGCAGAGATCACCCAGTCCGGCGTGGGTGAGTACAGCATCCGGGCTCGGACTGCCGTGAAGGGCAGCGACGCCGACAACACGACGACCACATCGAAGGCAGTTTCCACGGCCCTCGACAATGTCCTCGGCGCCGGCAAATGGACCCGGAGTCAGGCGGCAGCGGTTGGGCCGAAGGTCGGTGGCGAACTCCGTACCAAGGCGTTCCTCGCAGTGTTCCTGTCGTTCTTCGCGGTCCTGGCGTACCTTGCCTACCGCTTTGAATGGCGCTTCGGTGTGGCCGCCGTCATCGCCACTGCACACGACATCGTCTTGACGATCTGCTTCATCTCAATCGCCCGGATGGAGGTCTCACTCGTGGTGGTCGCGGCGGTGCTGTCGATGGTCGGATATTCCCTGAACGACACCATCATCATCTTCGACCGCGTGCGGGAAAACCTCCACAAGTATCGCCGCGACCAGCTGGTGACGATCCTCAATCGGTCGATCAATGAGACGCTTCCCCGGTCAGTGCTGACCCACGCTACCACGCTGTCGACCCTCGGTGCATTGGCGATCTTCGGTGGCGAAGTCATCCGGCCGTTCGCACTGGTGATGTTCTTCGGCGTCTTCACCGGGACCTTTTCGTCCATCTACATCGCACCGCCGGTCCTGCTCTACATTGAGCAGCGCTGGCCCGGAATGGATGGCCGCGCAGTGAAGGTGAAGCCGAAGGCGATGCCCGGCACGGTCTGACCGGGTGCTGATCGATACCCACTGCCACCTCGCCGATCCGGCCTTCGCGCCGGATCGCAACGCGGTGCTCAGTCGGATGCGCGCGGCCGGGGTCGGTCGCGCACTTGTCGTTGAGAGCGTGCTGGCCCAGCTCGACCTGACTCTGGCCTGGGTGGCATCGGAGCCCGACCTGGCCCTCGCGACCGGCTGCCACCCGCACGATGCCTCCTCGTGGGACGCCGGGCTCGCCGAGCGAATCCAGCGGACGTGGCGGCACCCGGCCGTGCGTGCCGCCGGTGAAATGGGTCTCGACTATCACTACGACCATTCTCCCCGCGAGGTCCAGCGTCGGGCCTTCGCGGAACAGCTCGCGCTGGCCGTCGAGGCAGCCATGCCCGTCGTCATCCACGCGCGCGAGGCGGATGCCGATGTGGCCGCCATCCTCCGGGAGCAACCTGCCGCCAGGGTAATCCTGCACTCGTTCTCCAGCGGTGCCGAGCTCCGCGACGCCGGATTGGAGGAGGGTTGGTACTTCTCGTTCAGCGGGATGGTGACCTTCAAGTCGTGGCTGGACCTCGACTCCGTACGGCGGGTCGCCCGCGACCGACTGCTGCTCGAGACCGACTCCCCTTACCTGGCACCCGTGCCGCACCGGGGACAGCGTAACGAGCCGGCGTTCGTGGCCGCCGTGGCGCACCGGGTCGCCGAGCTGCGCGGCGAGACACCGGGCGCGGTGGCCGCCCACACCACTGCGAACGCCGAAAGGCTATTTTGGTCCTGACCCAACGTCAGGCATCCACCCTCGCCGTCCCGGTATCCCGATGACTTTCCAAACCATTGCGACACCCGATGCCCCGAAAGCGATCGGCCCCTACGCGCAAGCAATCGTCAGCAACGGTGTCCTCTACTCGGCGGGACAAATTGCGCTGGACCCCATCACGATGGAAATCGTCGCTGGCGGCATCGCCGAACAGAGTGAACGGGTGATGCAGAATCTGGCCGCGGTACTCGCCGCCGCGGGAATGGGCCTCGCAGATGTGATGAAGACCACCGTCTTTCTGGTCGATATGGCCGAGTTTGCTGCGATGAACGAAGTCTATGCCCGACACTTCGGTGAGCACCGTCCTGCCCGTTCCACGGTGGCGGTCTCGGGCCTGCCGCGCAACGTGCGGGTCGAGATCGAGGTCGTCGCGGCAAGGTGAGCCCCTTCCGGCGCACCTCCCGACTCCTGCTCCTCTTGCTGGCGGCCCCTGCGGCCCAGCTGGTGGCGCAGGACACAACCGCTGCCGCACGCCCTCCGCGGCGGATACCAGTCGCGATCGCCGATAGTGCTCAGCATCGTCCCAAACCGCTCAACTACTTCTTTCGCTCCTTGCTGATCCCCGGCTGGGGGCAGGCGTCGCTCGACCGAAAGCTGGTCGGCGGGATTTTTGTCGCCTTCGAGGGAGTCGCACTCGGGATGGCGTTGAAGTCCCACTACGAACTCCGCTACCTCCAGCAAACCAATTCGCTGCGCCTCGCGAGCAAACGCGCCGAGCAACAGGACTGGTTCTTCCTGATCGGGGTGAATCATCTTTTTGCGGCGCTCGAAGCATTCGTCTCCGCCAATCTCTACGATTTTCCCGGGGATCTGCGTGCTCGCGTGCTCCCCGGCGGTCGCACTGGCGTCGGGATGACGCTGCCGCTGCGTTGATGCCCAACGCTCCAATCGGGATCTTCGACTCCGGGATCGGTGGTCTCACCGTGGCGCGGTCAATCCACGCCCTGCTGCCCTCCGAGTCGACCATTTACCTCGGCGATTCCGCGCGGGTGCCCTACGGCCCCAAGTCGCCGGAGACGGTGCGGCGGTACTCAAGGGAAATTCTTGCCTGGTTGGTCGGGCAGGGAGTGAAGGCGGTCGTGGTGGCGTGCAATACCGCCACTGCGCACGCTCTCGATGAACTTCGTCGCCTTTCGCCGGTGCCGGTCCTCGGAGTCATCGAACCAGGCGCCCGCGCAGCGGCGCGCGCATCGCGCGCCGGAGCGGTCGGTGTGATTGGCACCGCAGGGACCATCGCCTCGGGTGCGTATCGCAAGGCGCTGCTGCAGGAAAGTCCGGAGCTCCGGGTCATCGAGCAGGCGTGCCCACTGCTCGTCCCCTTCGTCGAGGAGGGGTGGCTCACGCACCCGGCGACGCGATTGGTGGTGGAGGAATATCTGGTACCCCTGCGCGCAGCCGGGGTCGACACGCTGGTGTTGGGCTGTACCCACTACCCGCTGTTGAAGCCGCTGTTGGCTGACGTAATGGGGCCGACGGTGCAACTGATCGACAGCGCAGCGGAGACGGCGCGTGAACTCGCCGCCACGCTTGCCCAGTACGGCCTGTCGGCCGTGCCGGGAGCCGGACTACCCGTGCAGCGCTGGGTGGCCACCGATGATGTGGCGCGGTTCGCGCGGGTGGGGTCCGTATTTATGGGAGCAGCGCCCGAGACGGTGGAACTGGTCGTTCTCGAGCAGGAACACGCGGTCAGCTGAAGCGCGCGAGCCGGGCGCCGTCCGCATCCAGCGTGGCGTAGCGGTGGCCGTCGAGCCACGCGCCAGGATTGAGGTACCAGCGCCCAGGGGCGACCTCGACCGCGGCCTCTCGGTGCGTGTGCCCCATAATGAGGGCGCCGAGGGTTGGATCGGTTGCCAAGCGCGCCTCGGCCCAGCGCTGTTGACGCCCGGCGGCATCGGTCACGATCTCGGGATGGGTAGCCGCACGCTCGGCATTGTGGCCGAGGCGATCGGCGATCCGGAAGCCCAGCTCGATCGGAAGCAGCCGGAATGTGGCAATCACCGCTGGCTTGGCCAGCAGCTGACTCAGAAACGACGCCGTGGGCCTTTCGACGTGGAGGCCGTCTCCGTGAACAGCAAGCACCGATCGGTCGCCGACCTGGAGCTGCAGCTGCCAGGGGTCGAAGCGGACCCCTGCCTCGCGTTCCCAGAAGGTGAAGCCCCAGCGATCGTGGTTGCCTCCGAGCATCATCACCGGGAGTTGCCGGGCAAGGTTGATGATCCCGGCAGTGACCCGCACCGCCCGCCGCGGAATGACCCGGCGGTAGCTGAACCAGAAGTCGTAGATGTCGCCCGCCAGGAGCAGGGCGTCGCCCAACTTGGGCGCAGCATCAAGGAAGGCGAGGAAGGCTTCCTCGTCCGCGGCCGGCGCCGAACCCAGATGGGAGTCGGCGACCACAACCAGACGTTGACCAATCACGGCGCGAAAGGTGGACTATGAGCGAAGGTGAGGCAACCGCGGGACCCTCGATCTCGGTGATCCGTCGCCGGGTGGACTACTCCGAGACCGACCAGATGGGTGTCGTGTACCACGCCCGCTATCTGGTCTGGCTCGATGTGGCACGGACCGAGTACCTGCGCCTCACCGGCGTCACCTACCGTGAGCTGGAGCAGCTCGGGCTGCGGCTGATGGTCAGCGACCTTGCGGTTCGGTACCGGCATTCGGCGCGGTACGATGATCCGATTCGGGTTCGCTGCTGGGTGCGCGAGGTCGCGTCCCGCAAAGTCACCTTCGGCTATGCTGTGGAACACGACGAAACCGGAGCGCTGCTCGCCACGGCGACGACTGCCCTGCTGGTGCTTGATCACAGCTTTGCATTTGCCCGACTCCCGTTGGCCGTATCCAGCCGGCTCACCCCCATCGTCGACCCGGTGCGCCTCTGATGACTGCTGCTCGATTGCTCTGCGCTCTCGTGGTGCTGGTTGCGGCTGGCGCACCGCTCGCGGCCCAGGACCCCGCGACCGTGGAGGCGCTGGCGCCGCTGCTGATGGCGGGCGACCGGCGCGCCTTCGATGAGGCGCTCTTCTCCCGATCCTTGCTCAGCCCCGAGAGCACGGTGCGGCGTACCGCGGCCGTCACGGTGGGCCGGATCGGTGACCGTCGCGGGACACCACTCCTCATTGCCGCCCTCAAGGATCCGGACCGCAACGTGGTCGCCGATGTCTTCTTCGCACTCGGACTGTTGCAGGACTCGATCGCCATCGATCCGATCATCAGCCGGCTACGCGATGCTGACTCCCTCTCAGTCGATGCCATCGGCGAAGCCGCATCGGCGCTGGCGAAGATCGGGGGCGCCAATGCCGCGCGGTTTCTCGCCGATGCCCTCGCCTCCGGCGGTGGCCTCTCGCGGGTTCGCCGCGAGGCGCTGGTGCCCAACGCGTTGCTGGAATCGTGGCGACTCGGCCCTCGCGCCCCGATCCCGACCTTACTCCAATTTGCCAGTGACACCTCCGTTGATCTGCGTTGGCGCGCGGTGTACTCGCTGGGTCGCCTGCGCGCACCCACGGCAGGAACGGTGATGCTTCGCGCGATGCGCGATCAGGATGCAATAGTTCGCGAGACTGCGGCGAAGGCGCTGACGCGAGCATTCGCCGATTCGGCCCAGCTCCCGGCGAAGACGGTGACCGGAGAACTCGTCCGGGGGTTCGACGACGAGCGACCCGGGGTGCGCGTGAACGCGCTTGCTGCGGCCGCGACGTGGCGCGACTCGTTGCTCGCGCCACGCGCGCTCCGGCTGCTGTCCGATCCCGATCCCAATGTGCGCGTCCAGGCGGTCACCACGCTCGGCGAACTCCGCGGTACGGCGGCCTTGACGGCCGTCGAGGCAGTGTTCGATCGTCGCGATGCCAGCTGGGCGATGCGGCGAGCCGCCCTCGCAGCGTTGGCGCGCTCCGACAGCTCCCGATTCGTCCGTCGCGCGGCGAGCTGGAGCGCGAGCGCCGACATTCGCGAGCGGATCGCCGCGCTCGATGGCTGGGGCGCACGCAAGCCGAGCGATGTGGCGGTGTTCCGCGCCGGCCTGGCCGACGTCGACCCCCGGGTGCAGGCCGCCGCCCTGACAGCGTGGCGTGCGGCGCGCCCTGCGGGCGACAGCGGCGTGCTGGCAGCGGGACGCGAGCGCCTGAAGAGCCGTGATGCTGATATCCGCGCCGCCGCCCTCGAGACGCTACAGGGGAAGGCGACCCTCGACGACCTCGACGACGTGCTCGCCGCCTGGCGACTCGGTGCCAGCGACGGTGAGCTCGATGCACGGCTCGCGGCGTTCGGCATCCTCGCCGATCTGGCGAAGCGATTCCCGGAAGTGATTGATCGGCTGACGGATCCATCGCGGCGTTCGTTCTTCGATCGCCCCGGCGACGGGCTGCTTCGGCGCGCGGCCGAAACCGAATGGCCGGCATTGGCGGAACGCTGGGGGCCATCCCGTCCGTTCGAGACCGGGCGGACGATGGAGGACTACCGGGGGGTAGTGCGCACCTTTCTGCTGGCGAAAGAGAATCCCAGGGTTGTCGTCGAGGTGGAAGGGAAGGGCTCGATCGAAATCGAGTTGCTCGCCCGTGAGGCACCGCTTACCGTGGCCAACTTCCTCCGCCTGGTCGATCGTCATTACTTCGACGGCAATCGCTGGCACCGGGTGGTCCCCAATTTTGTGGTGCAGGATGGCGACCGCACCGGTACCGGGAACGGGGGACCCGGCTGGTCGATCCGGGACGAGATCACGCGCCAGCGCTACAGCGTACCGATGCTGGGGATGGCCCTGTCCGGTCCCGACACGGGGGGCAGTCAGTGGTTCATCACTCTCAGCGCCCAGCCGCACCTCGACGGCCGTTACACCATCTTCGGCCGCATCGTGGGGAGCTACGGCACCCTCTATCGTATCGTGCAGGGCGACGTGATTCGCTCCATCCACCGGTGAGGCAGGGTAAATTGAGCGCTATGCGACCTGCGCTGTATTCCCTGGCGATCCCGCTCCTGTTCGCAGCGTGCGCTGGGGCAATGCCGGGGCCCGTGATGCCGGTCGCACTCCAGCCGGTTACTGCGGCTCAGCTGCGGGGCTGGGTTGCGAGCACGCGCCCGGCCGATCGACGGCTGCTCCGCTTCAAGTGGCAGTTCCTCGACGAACGCGGCGCCACGGCCGGTGGGAGCGGGTCCGCACAGATCGCCATCCCCGATTCGCTGCGGTTCGACTATCGCGGCCCGCTGGGTGCCGGTCGCGGGGCTGCCGCCGTCGTTCGTGATTCGGCGCTCTGGGCCGAACCCGAGGATCAGGTGAAGAAGCTGGTTCCCAATTATCCCCTGCTGTGGGCGATGCTTGGAGTGGCACAAGCGCCTGGGGCGCAGGATATGCTGAGCGGCTTCGACGACGAACGCCTCACCGCTTGGCGCTATGTCCACGGCGCCGACACCGTCGACTATGCCAGGAGCAAGGGCAGCCCGGTGCAGCTCGTCGCCGATGTGCGCGAGGGCGGCAAGCGGATTGGCCGCGTCGTGACCACCTTTGATGCGCAGGGTCACCCTGCCAGGTCGCGACTCGACGTCCCCTCCGGCCCGGTCCGCCTGAACCTGACGTTTACCGCGGTGTCGACCCCGAAGCCCTTCGATCCGGAGATCTGGCGTGCGCCGCGCGATAACTAGCTCGCTGCTGCTGATCGCGATGGCCGGCTGTTCGTTCGGATTCAAGGGTGGTGGTCTGCCGCCCGAGGTGCGGACCGCTGCTGTGCTACCATTCGAGAACGAGACCTCCGATCCTACTATCAGCCAGCAGGTGATGCTGTCGGTGAAGGAAGCGATCGAGCGCCGACTCGGATTGCGCTCGGCCGGTGAGAATCAGGCCGACGTGGTGGTGCGGGGAAAGATCTCGCGTTACGAACCTGACCTCCCGGTGGCATTTCAAGGCACGCCGGGCGTCGGTGGCACCGCCAACACTGTGCAAGTGACCCGTCGACTGGTATCGCTTTCCGTCAACGTCGAGATCGTCGAACGGAAGTCGAGCAAGGTGATCCTGTCCCAGTCGTTTTCGGTCGAAGGCGATTACGACCCCGGCCGCGAGGCCGATGGTCGTCGAAAGGCCCTGGAGAAACTTGTGTCCAAGATTGTCGATGGAGCGCAACAGCAATGGTGACATCATCTCCCAATCGGTCGCGCCGTGGCGGTGGCGCCCTCGGCTGCCTCTTTTCGCTGGTCGTCGTTGCAGCCGCCCTGTTCGTCGCCGTGCAGTTCGGGAAGCCGTGGTTTCGCTACCAGCAGTTTCGCGATGTGATGAGGAATCAGGCCCGGTACGCGGTCTCCTTGCCGGATTCGGTCATCCGGGCCCGGCTGATCGCAAGCGCGGACTCGCTCGGCCTGCCCAAAGAGGCGAAACGGTTGCGTATCGATCGCCAGCGCTCGCCTGCCAGCATCACCATCTCCTCGGACTATGTCGAAAAGGTGATGGTACCGCTCTACGGCCCCTACACGATCCGCTTCAAGCCGCGAGCGGAGGAAGCGCTCTGAGCAGCGGCAGTTCGTCCGCCGTGAAGATCCGGTCGCTCGCCGACGCGCGCGCCTGGCGAGGCCGTGTCGGCGAGCCGGTCGTTTTCACCAACGGTGTGTTCGACCTGTTGCATCCGGGACACGTCGAAGTGCTTGAGCGTGCGCGCGAGTTCGGCGCGGTTCTGGTTGTAGGCCTCAATAGTGACGCCTCGGTGCGGCGACTGGGGAAGGGAGCCGATCGTCCCGTTGTCGCCGAGCTCGATCGCGCCCGGGTAGTCGCGGCCCTCGGCTGCGTCGACTGTGTGGTTCTCTTTGACGAAGACACTCCCCTGCGACTGATCGAACTACTGCAGCCCGATGTGCTGGTCAAGGGCGGCGATTATCGTCCGGACACCGTGGTCGGTGCCGAAGTCGTACGCGCTCGAGGCGGTCGTGTCGAGATCGTCGCACTCGTCCCTCATCACTCCACCTCCACTCTTGTCGAGCGTCTCCGTGCCCCGTCCTGATGGCCGTGCTGCCGATGCCCTGCGACCCACCGTGCTCGAGCGCGGCGCCAATCCGTACGCCGAGGGTTCCTGCCTGGTGCGGATGGGTGGCACACTGGTGCATTGCACCGCGAGTGTCGAGACCGGTGTGCCTCGATTCAAGAAAGGGAAGGGCGAAGGGTGGGTGACGGCCGAATACTCGATGCTCCCCCGGGCGACCTCCGAGCGCACCGATCGCGAGCGGAACGGCCCCGGCGGACGGACGTACGAGATTCAGCGGCTCATTGGCCGTTCGCTGCGCGCTGCAATGCGCACCTTTCTGTTCGGGGAATACACCATCAAGGTGGATTGCGACGTCCTGGTGGCGGATGGTGGTACCCGCTGCGCCAGCATCACGGGGGCGTGCGTCGCGCTGCACGATGCCTGCGCCTGGCTGGCTGAGCGTACCTCGCAGCCGACGGCGTTTGGTCGTCTGGTTGCCGCGGTATCGGTCGGCAAGGTGGCAGGAGAGCAGTTGCTGGACCTTGCCTACCTCGAAGATCGTGACGCCGAGGTCGATGCGAACGTCGTGATGCTTGAGCCGAGCGCGTTCGTCGAGGTGCAGGGGACCGGCGAGCAGGGGACCTTCGATCGGGCCGAGCTCGATCGCCTCCTCGATCTGGCGCAGGGTGGGCTCAACCAGCTCTTCGCGCTGCAGCGGACCGCCATCGGCCGATGACCCCGCTGCTGGTGGCGACCAGGAATCGCGGCAAGCAGGCGGAACTGCGACTGCTGCTGGCGCCGCTCGGCATGGAGCTGCGTTTCCCCGACGAAGCGGGGCTGCCGGAATTACCCGAGGAAGCGGCGGTGGAGCGGTTCGAGAGTTTCGTGGACAACGCGCGCGCGAAGGCGGAGTATTTTCTGGCGCGCTCCGGGCTGACCACGGTGGCCGATGATTCCGGTGTCGAGGTCGACGCCCTTGGTGGCGCTCCGGGGGTGCATTCGCGCTTCTTTGCGGGTCTCCGTGGCCCCGATCACGAAGTCAGTGCCGCCAACAACGCCGAGATGCTCAGGCGGCTGGCGGGGGTGCCTGAGGGGGAGCGCACGGCGCGCTATCGTGGCGTGCTGGTGCTCTGTCGTGCCGGTGCGCCGGAGGTGGTGGTGAGCGGCACCACCGAGGGTCACATTGGCCTGGTGCCGAGCGGCAGTGGTGGCTTTGGCTACGATCCGCTCTTCATCAGCAGCGAACTGGGGAAGGCGTTTGGGGAGGCCTCCCCGGCTGAGAAGGCGAGCGTTTCCCACCGCGCCCGGGCGGCGCGGGCGTTGCTCGCGAGACTCCGACAGGGGTGATGATTACATTGTTGGCCACGGGGCGTAGCGCAGTCCGGTAGCGCGTCCGCTTTGGGAGCGGAAGGTCCCGGGTTCGAATCCCGGCGCCCCGATGAGGCCCCGCCGCGACTCACGTCGTGACGGGGCTGCTTCGTAACCGCAGTAGTGCAGCCGCTGAGATCGACCCGACTCCCGTCCGCCAGACGCCTGGTAGGATCGACCTCGACCTCGCCCTCGACCAGCAGAGCCCGCAATGACCTTGGCTCGCAGTTGCCGCCCACAACTTTTCCTGACCTGCCTCGCCCTCACCGCCTGTGGGGGCAAAGGAACCGCTGCGCCCGCCAAGGAGCAGCCGATGCCGATGGAGTCTCGCTTCACCCGCGCCCCCTTCGACACCGCTCCGGGTGGTACACCCGTCGAGTTGTTCACCCTGACCAACGACCTCGGGATGGAAGTCCGCGCGATGACCTACGGCGCGATCATCCTCTCGATCCAGGTGCCCGATGCCAAGGGGATACTGGGCGATGTCGTCCTCGGCTACGACTCGCTCGCAGGCTACCTCAACGACTCGTCCTACTTCGGCGCGGTCGTCGGCCGCTACGCCAACCGGATTTCCAGAGGGCGGTTCACCCTCGATGGGAAGCCGTTCACCCTCGCGACCAACAATGGCGCCAACACGCTGCACGGCGGACTGCACGGCTTCGACAAGGCGGTCTGGTCCCCCGATCGGGTGAGCAGCGACAGTGGCATCGGCGTGGCGTTTACACTCGTCAGCCGGGATGGTGAGGAGGGATACCCCGGAACCCTCACCGCCAGGGTGACCTATACCCTGATGCGCCGGCGCAATGAACTGGTCGTCGACTACGAAGCGGCAACCGACAAGGCGACCCCGGTCAATCTCACCAATCACAGCTATTTCAATCTGGCGGGCGCCGGCACCCGGGACATCCTCGATCACGTGCTGACACTCCAGGCCGACAGTATGACGCCGGTCGACGCGAGTCTCATTCCAACCGGGCAAGTCACCGCTGTGGCGGGGACACCATTCGACTTCCGGAGCGCGACTGCCATTGGTGCGCGGATCGACGCAGCAGATGCGCAGCTCCACCGAGGTGCCGGGTATGACCACAACTTCGTCGCCCGCCGCAGCTCGCCGGGACTGGTGCCTGTCGCCCATATCGAAGAGCCGACGACGGGCCGAACCCTCGACGTGTCGAGCACCGAACCAGGGCTGCAGTTCTATACCGGTAACGGTCTGGATGGCGCGATATCCGGCAAGGGCGGGCGCGTCTACCGCCGCCACTACGGCTTCTGCCTCGAAACCCAGCACTATCCCGACTCGCCCAACCACCCGGCCTTCCCGTCGACGATCCTGCGACCCGGCGACGTCTACCGTTCGCGAACCGTCTTCGCCTTCGGGGTCGCTCGGTAGCGGCAACCCAGCCGCGCTTCAAACAAGGCCTCCCACCCCTCCGGCGCGCTGGGTCCACCGCACTGGAGGCGTAGTACTACGGTGGCTCCATCCCGTAATCTCCTGATACCCTCGCGACCCTCGCGGTAAGAGCTTTCGGGCACGGCCCGGAACGACCGGGACGGGCATCGAAAGGACCACTCAGGAGAGGGTATGCAACCGCGGATTGTCGGGATGTTGCTCGGATGCTTCTGCCTCACCACGCCGACCTTGTCGGCACAACTCGATTCCACTCGGCAACACGCCGATTCTCTACCTAAAATCACCCGCTTGGCACCGATCACCGTCAGCGCAACCCGGCTGGAAACACCGGTCTTCAAGGTGGCAACTCCGGTTCTCGTCGTGGACTCATCGGTCATTCGGCGTGAGGCTCCGAACGGCGTGGGCGATCTCTTTCGAAACCTCCCGGGCGTCGATGTCACCGGGGTCGGGCCGAGTCAGGAGCGCATCATCATCCGGGGCCAGCGCGGCCAGCGCATTCTGCTCGCCGAAGATGGGCTGCGGATGAACAATGCGCGCCGCCAGCAAGACTTCGGTGAGCTGCCGTCGCTGACAGACATCAACAACCTCGCACGCGTCGAGATCGTGCGCGGACCGGCTTCCGTGCTCTATGGCACCGACGCCATCGGCGGCGTGGTCAACGAAATCACCTTCGACACCCCCACCCGCGGACGGACTGGTCTTTCCGGATCCGCCCTCTACCGGTATTCGAGTGCCGATCAACAAAACCTCGGTCACCTCCGCCTGAGTGGTCGTGCGGGCCGGCTCGGCTTCGTTGCGTCCGCCGGCATCCGCGACGCGAACAGCTATCTGGCGCCAGGCGGTTCCTTCGGCAAGTTGACCTTCGGCGCGCCCCAGCCGGTGAATGATGCCGGAGTTCGCGACCGAAATGTCGGCGCCAAGCTCAGTTATGATGTCGGCGAAAGCGGCAGCCTGGCGGTGAAGTTCACCCGCTACGCCGCACGCGACGCGGGGTTCGGCTATGTCGATCCGAAGGCGCTGGGCGATACGTCCGGGGTTCTGGTTCGCCTGCTCTACCCCAAGCAGGACGTCAATCGGCTCACCGCGAGCTTTCGCACCTCGGGCCTCTCGTGGGGGCTGGCCGATCGCTTGGCGATCTCGACGTTCACGGGGTCCAACCAGCGCGATTTCGACCAGCAGGTAGACATCCCGTTCGGTGCGCCGTTGCCGCCCGGGGCCGGGATGAAAATACGCAGTCATAACTACACCGACATCGGGAGCTACGGCGCCCGACTCGAACTCACCAAGATCATCGGTGGGAAACACACTTTCGTCTATGGGGCCGACTGGTACCTCGATCGCTCGCTCAACACCGACTCGAGCACCACCACCACCACCGTGTTCGGACCGCCTACCGTCCGGACGAAGACCGCTCCCAGTCTGCCGAACGCCAGCTACGCCACGGCGGGGGCGTTTGCGCAGGCTGAGTTCAGCGTCGCGCCTCGGCTGATGCTCTCGGTCGGTGCCCGGGCCCAGACGATTCACTCCTCGACCCGGACGACGCCGGGGCTTCCAGCCGACCGGGCCGGGGTCCGCAGCTCCAATGGTACGCTGGTCGGAAATATCAGCACCCGGTTCGCCGTCACCCCGCGACTCAATCTGGTCGCCACGGTCGGACGTGCCTTCCGCGCGCCCAACTTGATCGAGCGCTATTTCGACGGGGCGACTCCGGAAGGGAACGGCTACCAGGTGGCGAGTCCGGACCTTGCGCCGGAAACCAGTCTCAACGCCGATCTCGGCTTCAAGTTCCAGAGCCGACGTCTCTACGCCGAGGCGACCTGGTTCAACAACACCATCCACGATGGAATCCGGATCGTCCCGCTCGGCACCAAGGTGGGAAACTACCCTGCCTTCCAGAATCAGAACGTCGCCCGGCTGCGCGACCGCGGGATCGAGGCGCTCGCAGAGCTTAGCGTCGGCCGGGGCTTCGCTGTGCTTGCCCACGCGACCAAGCTGAGGTCGACGAATGTCGACCGGAGCAACCCAGTCGGCGACAGCTACGGGAGCAAGGTTGGCGGAGAGCTATCTTGGCGCGAACCACGTGGTCGGTTGATCGTCGCCTACGAGATCCGGCACCAAGGCGTCCGAAAGGATATCGACCTCGGCCTGAGCCCCGTTGGCGCAGCGCTGCCCGCTTTCACCGTACAGGCCGCCCGTGCCTCGCTGCGGCTCCCCCGGATCGGCCGTGCGCGACCGGAACTGGACGTGGCACTGAACAACATCACCAATCGCCTCTATGCGGAGTCGTCGAATACTTCCTTCTTCCGGCCGGAACCGCGCCGCAGCCTGACCACCGCACTGCGGCTGGATTTCTGACCGTGCCCGGCCAAGCGGCCAGCCACTATATCCCGATCGTCACGACCGTCGTGGCGCTCGGCTTCGCGGCGATCGTCCTCGCACGATACCGCGTGCGTGGAGGGACCCATCTCCTCTGGTGGGGCATCGGGATGTTGACCTACGCAGCGGGCACCTTCACCGAATCGTGGACCACGCTCTTCGGATGGAACGAGGTGATTTTCCGCCTCTGGTACGTGACGGGCGCGCTACTCGGCGGTGCACCGCTGGCCCAGGGAACAGCATACCTGCTCTGGCCGAGGAGGACGGCCAACCGGGTCTCGGTGGTGCTGGTGTCGGTGATCGTCGTGGCAGCGATCGCGGTTTTCCTTGCACCGATCAGCCTTGCCCTGGTAGAACCGCACCGCCTCTCAGGCAGCGTCTTCGCAACGCAGTGGGTGAGAGGGTTCAGTCCGTTCATCAACAGCTACGCTGCGCTCGTCCTCATCGGCGGCGCCATCTGGTCGGCGGCCCGCTATTGGCGGATGCAGGGCCGCGGTGCGCTTCGTCGAGTGGTGGGCAATGGATTGATCGCAGTTGGTGGGATTCTGCCGGGCATTGGGGGAAGTTTTACGCGATTCGGCCACGTCGAAGTGCTCTACGTGACAGAGCTGATCGGGCTGTTGCTCATCTTTGCCGGTTACCGCAGTATTACCGGCGACCTCCGGCCGACGATCCATCAGGCAGTCCTGATCGCGGCGTAGCAGTAGCTGCTGCTGGCTGTCCGATTGGCAGTGGGCTCCCTCAGGCACCGCGCTGGGGGAGCCCGCTCCGTCTAGCCAGTCGAGAAAATCTGCGGTAGACTTTCGCTCACCGTTCCAGTCGCCCTGCCCCTGCGCTCACGCCCACCACCGGAGTAACGCCGTGTCGATGGCCGACGAATTCAAGGAATTCGCCCTCAAAGGCAACGTGATGGATCTGGCCATCGGGGTGATCATCGGGGCCGCCTTCGGAAAGATTGTGGAGTCCGCGGTGGCCGACCTGATCATGCCGGTGGTGGGGAAACTGGTTGGCGGGCTCGACTTCGCCAACAACTTCATCATCCTCGGGCCCGTGCCGGCAGGAACGGCCAACACGCTGGCCGGGATGAAAGCGGCGGCTGTCCCGGTCATCGCCTGGGGCAACTTCCTCACGATCTTGCTCAACTTTCTGATCCTGGCCTTCGTCATCTTCCAGATGGTGAAGGTGATGAATCGGATGAAGCGCGCCCAGCCGGCCGCGCCACCTCCAGCGACTCCGGAAGATGTGCTCCTCCTGCGGGAAATTCGCGACGCGGTGCGCAAGTAGTTCCGGTCGGGGTGTCAGGGTGGGCGACGTGCGCCCCACAAGCCTGGTGTGTACCGCTCAGCGGACTTCGTCCTTAGATTTGTGCCGGGCGGCAGGGTGCTGCCCGTCGCGTCAATCCGAAACAGGAGCTGGCCAGATGTCGTTCGGGATCTACCTGGTGGGATTCGTCATCTTGATCGGAGGCGTCGCGTGGGGCCTCTCCGTCGCCGGTGTGCCGACGCTCTACATCGCCATCGCGTGCGTGATCATGGTGGGGATCGGGATCATCAGTGGCGTCGGCCGGACGCGAACCAAGGACGTTTCGGGAAGCTGACGGGGGAGTCCGATTGCTTGCCGGCGTCTGATCAGAACCGCACGTAATGCCCGGCCCAGAGTGAAACGAACCGTAGCCGGTCGTTGGGCACTCCGGCGGCCGCACCATCAATGCGGGCGCTGTGCACTCGCACCCCGATGTCGATCGCCACTCGGGGACGCAGGTAGTACTCAAGCCCTGCCGACGCGGTCCATCCAGCACTCCACCCCGATGTTGCCAGGTAGCTCTTGCTCCCGGGTGCGCGGACGCGCGCCTGCCACCCGAAGAGTCCCCCTCCAAGCCCGACATACGGTCGGAAGACCGTGCCGGGTGCCCGGAGCACGGCAGCCGCGGTGACCGGGTAGACGAATAGCGTGTTGTTGCCTCCGGAGCGACCCTTGAATTGCTGATACCCCCCGGTGATGTCCACCAGTCCGATGCGCAGCTTTGCCCAGAGACTGTGCCAGAGCAGGAAGCCCTTCGACGTGTCGTAGGCGCCGGCGAGGGCACCCTGGGGATCGGCGATACTCAGGCCGAGAGCCGTGGTTCCGAAGCCGCGTTCGGTCCAGCCGCTGCGTGGTGCGAGCCCGAGTTGCTCGAGCACCTTCCGGTCGCCTTCGCCGCGGGTCTCGTGAACGTACCGCGGCGTGCGGAAGGCATAGAGGTAGTACCAGGGCTGCAGCACGTCCTCGATCAGTGATCGCAGGACCGGGACCTTCCGCACGCGGTACGCCGGAAACAGCAACCCCGGCGCGGTGCGATTCCACGCGGTGCTGAACGCGGGACCCCACGGGGCACGATTGCCGACGTCCATTCCCAGCCCCGAACCAGCACTTTGCGAGATCGGGAAACCCCATCGCACCGGCAGGAGCAACCAGGCCCACTCGCGCAGCACCTCCGGGTGTTGCCGGTACGCGATCCGGCTCGGCTCAGGGGTGAGAACCACGTCGAACTGGCGGAAGGAGACCACGCGTGGCGAACCTGAATCCGCGGGCTGGACGCTTTCGGAGCCGCCCATTCCGCCCACCCCTTCCCATTCGCCGGGGAAGGGAAAGCTGCCGTGGGAACCCTCGTTATGGTCGCCGTACAGCACCCTGATCGGATAGTCGAGGACGTTGTACATCCGGCCGCTCGCCGAGACGGTGGGGTGAGTTCCATCGACAACGATTGGCGTGTACCTGCCCTGCGGGAGGACCAGGCTGCGCTGGTGGAAGTAGTAGTGCACCTCGGCGATCGCCCGACGGTCACCGGTCGGGATGACGATGATGTGTTCCCAGTCGCCTTCGTGATTGGCAACGAAGTCGTTTACGGGATAGAAGAACCAGTACTGGATTGCCAGCCGGCCGCGCGGATCGATGAAGGGATGGGCGTAGACGGTCGGTGTGGCCCAGCGAACGCTGTCCGGACCGGTGCGGAATTGGCCGTACGCCTGCCACCACTGGCGTGGGTCCTTTCCGGGGAAGTCGAAATAGGCGAGCGCAAGGAAGGACGGGTCGCTCCGGTAGAGCAGCCTCGCCTCGACGAGCGCGACCAGGGAGTCAGTGGTCAGCCCGCGCAACTCGACGTTGACAGAGTCGATGAATCGGTACGGGGCCGCCTCGATGACGTCGACGTGGAGCGTGTCGATGTACAGCTGGACGTTGGTCGGAAGCATCCAGTACCGGTGGCCGTCGACCCTGATGTTGTCGCTCCGGGGAAGGACCACCGACGGAGCAAAGCGTTCCACCAATTCCTGGAGGTCGGCCCGCCGCGCGTCGACGATGCCGTCCCCACGTTCGCTCTCGGCCGCTGCGCCCCACAGCGAATCCGCCGCTGCCTCGGCGCCGACGAGCGGTGGGCGCTGGTCGGGGCGGACCATGTTGATGTAGGCCCCGCCGCGCTGGGCGAATGGGGTGCATCCCGCGAGCGTGACTCCGCCGACACAGCCAATGGCGATGGTGAGGAGGCTTCGGAGGGAGGGCGTGCCGAGGGGGGACGTCACGGGCAGATGTACGGCCCGGTCCAGTACTCCGCAAGGAGGAAGGGCCCTCACTCCGCTGTATTGATCCGGAATGCCTTCCCGCGCTATCCTTGTCTCCGTCCCGTCCGCGGCACGCCCACCAGTTCGTCACCAGGATCCTCGATGATCTCCAGCCTCGACACGGTTCAAGCGCCACCTGTCCGCCGGTTCCCGATGGCGGGCCTGCTCGGCGTCGGGTTCGGTGCCAACTTCTTCGACACTCTCGGAATCGGTTCCTTCGCCACCACGACGGCGGTGCTGCGGCTCTTCCACTTGGTGGACGACGAGGACCTTCCCGGCACCCTGAACGTGGGCCACGCCATTCCGACGATCTCCGAAGCGATCATCTTCATCGTCCTGCTGGGTGGATTGATCGATCGCCCGACGATCGTCAGTATGGTGATCGCCGGCGGCATCGGCGCCTGGTTCGGCACCGGCCTCGTCGTGCACTGGCCCCGTCGCACCATTCAGCGGGCGATGGCGGTCGCGCTGATCGTGACCGCAGCGTTTATGGCGGTTCGGATGCTGATGAACCTCTCGCTCAACGAGGGAACCATCGGGCTGACCGGCCTCTCCCTGGCGATCGGCGTGGTGGCCAGTCTGGTGATCGGCGCCCTGACCTCCCTGGGCATCGGCAATTACGCGCCGACAATGGCGGTCACCTTCTTGCTCGGAATGAATCAGAAGGCGGTGTTCCCGATCATGGCCGCGTCTGCTGCGGTGATCCTGCCGGCGGCGGCATTGCGATTCTATCGCGCCGGACGCTTCGATCGACGCACGGCGCTGGGACTTGCGATCGGTGGCATCCCCGGCGTATTCGTCGCGGCGTTCCTGGTGAAGGAACTTCCACTCAATGTGGTCAAGTGGCTCGTCGTGGCCGTCCTGCTGTACACTTCGGCGACGCTCTGGCGCTCGTCGCGCGTGACTGTGAGCGCGGCCTCGTGAAGATCACGGGGATTCGCGCCTACCAGGTCGATTTGCCGCTGCACGAGGGGAGCTACAACTGGTCGGGCGGCAACTCGGTGTCGGTCTTCGACTCGACGGTGGTCGCGGTCGAGACCGATGCCGGATTGACCGGCTGGGGCGAGATCTGCCCCCTCGGCCCGGCGTACCTCCCCGCCTACGCGCGCGGCGCGCGCACCGGCATCGCCGAGTTGGCGCCCCAGCTGATTGGCAGCGATCCGCTCGCACTCGGGCTACTGAACGAGCAGATGGACGCCGCGATGCGCGGCCATCCATACGTCAAGTCCGCCATCGATATCGCCTGCTGGGACCTGCTCGGCCAGGCGAGTGCACTGCCGGTTGCGACGCTGATGGGCGGGCACGTGGGCGATGATTTTGCGCTCTACCGTGCGATCTCGCAGGAGTCGCCGGAGCAAATGGCGAACAAGATCATCCGCTATCGCCAGGAAGGGTATCGCAAGTTCCAGCTCAAGGTGGGAGGGGACCCCGACACCGATATCGCTCGTATTCGCTCAGCCGCCGACGTTCTGGAGCCGGGTGATGTGCTGATCGCAGACGCCAATACCGGCTGGACCCAGCACGCGGCGATCCGCGTCGCGGATGCGGTCCGTGACGTCGATGTCTATATCGAGCAGCCGTGCGCAAGCTACGAGCAATGCCTGGCGGTGCGGCGCCACACCAACCGACCCTTCGTCCTCGATGAAGTGATCGACGGAATCGAAATGGTCGTCCGCGCTGTCGCCGATCAGGCGATGGATGTGATCAACCTCAAGATCTCGAAGGTCGGTGGCCTGACCCGGGCGCGCCAGATCCGCGACCTCTGCGTCTCGCTCGGTATTGCGATGACCATCGAAGATACCTGGGGAGGCGACATCACCACCGCGGCGATCGCCCACCTCGCGCACAGCACGCCGGAGCGATTCCGCTTTTCGTCGACCGATTTCAATTCGTATGTCACCGTGAGTGTCGCCGACGGCGCACCGCAACGGCAAGGTGGACGCCTCGCCGCGTCGCGCGAGCCGGGCCTCGGCATCCGACCGAACGTGGAGGTCCTCGGACCGCCGGTGTTCAGCACCTGAATGCGGGCGCGAGGAGTAGTCCCGCGCTACATTTGGGACCGTCGCGCCCGTAGCTCAGCTGGATAGAGCAGTGGCCTTCTAAGCCACCGGTCGCAGGTTCGACTCCTGCCGGGCGCACTCACTTGCTGGAGCGTTATGACCGACGACCTCTTTGCGTCACCGAAGTCGCGCACGACGGCGCAGCTGCTCTCCATCTTCCTGGGCTTCGTCGGCGCACACCGTTTCTACGTCGGAAAGACTCAGACCGCGATCCTGCAGGCCTGTACCATCGGCGGTTTCGGGCTCTGGTACCTCTACGACATCATTCTGATCGCAGCAGGATCGTTTCGCGACTCCGAGGGGCTGCTGGTGGTCAACTGGGAGCCGGAGGGCGATCGGCTGGTCCCGCCGGGAACCACCGCCGCGATTCTGGACGAGCTCGACGCACTTCGGATCGACGTCGCGGAACTCCACGAACGCCTGGATTTTACCGAGCGCCTGATCGCCAACCCTGATCAACCGCGGCGCGAACCGCAGTGAACCGCGGAGCGGGAAACCTCCGCTCACTGGTGACGCTCGCACTACCGATCGTCGGCGTGAACATCGGGATGGTGGCGATGGGCACGGTCGACACCCTGATGGTGGGCCGACTGTCGCCGGAAGCGCTCGCCGCCGTCGCCCTCGGGAACGTCTATTTCTTCGCCCTCTCGATGTTCGGCATTGGCGTGCTGCTCGGGCTCGATCCGGTGCTCACCCAGGCGCTCGGTGCCCGCGATCACCTTGCCGCGGCGCGAGGAGTACAACGCGGCGTGGTCCTCGCCGCCTGCCTGTCAGTCCCGATCGGCGCCGCCCTCCTGGTGGCTGCGCCGACCTTGCGACTCTTCCGGCAGCCGCCGGCCATCATCCCGCTTGCCGGCACCTACTGCGCCATCATGATTCCGAGTGTGCTGCCGTTTCTCCTCTTCAGCGTGACCCGGCAGACCCTTCAGGCGATGCACCGTGTCGGCGCCGTGCTGGGGACGATCGTCGCAGCCAATCTGCTCAACCTGCTCTTCAATTATCTGCTGATCTTCGGACACTTCGGGATGCCGGCACTCGGGGTAGCCGGCTCCGCCTGGGCAACCACACTGTCCCGCACGATGATGCTGGGGATGTTGTATCTGCTGGCACGCCGCGATCTCCGCCAGTGGCTGCGGCCCTGGCACCGCGAGTCGCTCGCTCGCCGCCCGTTGCTCGCGATGTTCCTGCGCGGGTTGCCGATCGGGCTGCAGATCGAGCTGGAGATGGCTGCCTTCTCGATCGTGGCACTGCTGATGGGGACATTCGGCACTGTGCAGGTCGCCGGTCACCAGATCGCGCTGAACCTTGCGTCGCTGACTTTTATGGTGCCGATGGGCGTCGGAATGGGTGCCACGGTGCTGGTGGGGCAAGCGGTCGGCCGCGATGACGCGATGAGTCTGCGAGAATCGGCACGCGGTGCACTGCTGCTCGGCGGTGGTTTCATGGTGCTGACCGCTCTCGCCTTCCTGCTCCTGCCAACGGCACTGGCCCGGGTCTACACGAACGACGCAGCCGTGGTGGCGTTTGCCGCGACGCTGCTGCCAATTGCCGGCGTCTTCCAGGTATTCGACGGCCTGCAGGTGGTCAGCATCGGCATCCTGCGCGGCCTCGGCGACACCCGCGCGCCGATGCTCATCAATCTCCTCGGCTTTGGCGTCGTCGGAATGGGTGCATCACTCGCGCTGGCATATCGAACGCCGCTCGGTGCCGTCGGGCTCTGGTGGGGGCTGGTCCTCGGCCTGCTGGTCGTCGCGACGATCCTGCTGCTCCGTGTCCGGGTGGCAGCGCGCCGACCGCTCCGGCGTATCGCGCACTGACGCGTTTACTCTCCCGTCGGGCGGGGCGACGCAGCATATCGCGCTGCTGCGCCTGCCTGAGCCGCGCCGTCGCCGAAAATCTTCTCACCGTCGAAACGGCCGTTCTCGATGAACACCTCGGAGATCTGCCGCCCCGCCCCCACGCTGCCTGCGAGATAGACCCCGGAGATGCTGGTCTGGAGGGTTTCGTGGTTGAGGGTGGTGCGACCGCTCTCGGTATCGAGCGACAGTCCGATGCGTTGCAGCAAGTCGAAGTCCGGGTGATACCCCGTGAGTGCGAAGACACGATCGGCGCGGATGTCCACGGCCGTCGCATCCTCCCGCTGGATCGTGACGACTTCGGGCGTGATGGCGGTCACCTGAGCACCGAGGTACAGCGCGATCTCGCCAGCCTTGACCCGGTTTTCGAGGTCCGGACGCAGCCAGTATTTCAGGCTGGGCTTGAACTCGCGGCGGCGGTACACCAGCGTGACCCGGGCACCCACGCGATAGCATTGCAGCGCGGCCTCGACCGCCGAGTTTTTTCCGCCGATGATCACGATATCGAGCCCCGCGAGCTGGTGTGGTTCGACAAACCAGTGCGAGACGTGGGGCAGGGACTCCCCGGGGACATCGAGCAGGTTGGCGTGTTCGAAGTATCCGGTCGCCAGGACCAGTCGGTCCGCGCGCAGCGTCTCGAGACCGGCCCGGCTCTGCAGGGTGCAGTACAGCCCTCCCTCGCGTCGTTCGGCCGTGACCAGCCGGGTATAGGTCCTGACATCGAGTCCCTCGACCCGAGCCACGCCGCGGTAATACTTGAGTGCCTCTTCGCGCGTCGCCTTGGCACCGGTGCAGACCAGTGGGTGCTCGCCGATCTCGAGGCGTTCCGGTGTCGTGAAAAAAGTCATCCCGATCGGGTACCGGACAATGGCGTCGACGATCGCACCGGCATCAATCACCAGGGCGGAAATACCTCGACGTTTCGCGGAAATCGCGCAAGCAAGGCCGATCGGGCCGGCGCCCACGATCAGTGTGTTGATCTCACCCGGTAATGGCATCCCCCAATATGTCCGGGATACTCGCCGGACGCGGCAACCTGGCATTCTCGACTCTCCTGCCCAGTTCTGGGGCAGGCGTCCCACGGCGGGCCGACCCCCACTACTCTCTAGGCGTGCACCGCATCATTACCCTCGAAATGCGTCCCGAAGAGCCGGAGACGCGGAGTTGGACGCCGCTCGCCGCGAGCGCCGTCCTGCACGTCCTGTTGATGCTGTGGCTGGTGTTTCGGCCGGCCCCGGCGGCGACGCCACCTCCCCGGCCCTCGGAGAGCGGTCAGGCGTCCCAGCCGATCGCCCTGCCGAGGCCCTCGGAGGCCAGAGGGCCCCAACCACCGGCTGCTCCGGTCCAGCCACCGCAGCGGGAGACTCCGTTAGGCCCCGACTCGAAGCATCCCGATGCGTTGGTGCCGAAAGAAGCCGGTCCGCCGAAGCCGATGACCGAGCCCGATCCCCTCCCGACCAAGTCGGCTGCGGATCCGGCCCCACCTGTCGAAAAGGCACCCGACTCGCGACCGACCACCCCGGCGCCTGCGACTCCACTGGAAACTCGGCGGATTCCGACGGCAGGCGACTACGCCGCGAACAGCCGGCTCCTCGGCAAGCCTGCGTCGCCCTGGGGACCTGCATCCCCCAACCCGCTCGACCCGGCCAAGGGGGTGGGTGCGGCTGCCACGGCGGCGGCTCCGGCGGTCAGGGAGGGAGCAATGGGGCGTGTCGGTCAGGGAGGCAGGGATGCGCGTGACTGGCGCCCGTCGTTCCCCGAGGCCGCCGGACGCTGCGTCCCGATTCCCGACCTTGGGCGGAATGCGGACGGAACGCCGGTTCTCGCGACGGTCATCGGCCGCGTCCTCGACACCGATGGGCGCTCGGCGCTGGTCGGTGCCCACTTGCAGATTATCGGTACGCCGTTCTCGACGTTCAGCGACGCGAACGGCGAGTATCGCCTCGAATTTGATCCCAAGCTGCTGGAACAATGTCGGGTCCAGTATGTCCGGGTGGTCGCCGACGGCTATCGCGGCGAGTTGCTCACACTCGCGATCGGACAACGCATCCGCAGCGATGACGTCGTGCTCAGGAAGCACTGATATGTCTGGCTCAACACCATCCTTGCTCGCAGCGTTCATCGAACGGCAACGCACCGCCGGGGTTGCACTTCCTCCCTCGGTCGATGCATCCGCGTTTACTGCGACGCACGCCTGGTCGGTTCGAGAACTCGAGGCATTCTGGGAAGCGGTGTGGCGAGATGCTGACGTGGTGGCGGATCGCCGTGCCGACGGCACGATGTGGGATCAGGTGCTGGTCGGCGCCGACCGGATGGCACCACCCGACCCGGTCCTCGGGCCAACCTGGTTTCCCGGGGCGCGGCTCAACTATGCCGAGAATCTGCTTCGTCACCAAGGGCCAGGCCCGGCGCTGATCGCGTGGGATGAACGCGGTCGGGTCGGGGAGCGCTCCTGGAGCGAACTGCGCACCGAGGTAGCCGGCGTTGCCGCTGGCCTGCGGCGACTCGGCGTGGAGCCGGGTCAACGTGTTGCCGGCTGGTTACCGAATATTCCCGAAACGATCGTTGCGATGCTCGCGGTGGCCTCGATCGGCGCCGTATGGACGTCGTGCTCTCCCGATTTCGGCAGTGACGGCATCATCGACCGATTCGGGCAATCTGAACCGGTCGTCCTCCTCTGCTGCGATGGCTATGGTTATGGCGGCAAAGTTCACGACTGCCTCTTGCGACTGGGCGAATTGCTCGACCGGCTCCCGTCCGTCCGGCACGCGATCGTGATCTCGTACCGCGGCGAGGCGGCGATCCCGGCCGACCCTCGGCTGATCGGATGGGACGCGCTGCGGACCGGGCCGGTTGAAGCGCTGACGTTCCGGCGGCTACCGTTCAATCATCCTCTGGCTGTGCTCTACTCCTCCGGTACCACCGGACTTCCGAAGTGCCTGGTGCACGGCGCCGGCGGAACTCTGCTGCAACATCTGAAGGAGCATCGACTCCACGGCGATCTGCGCCCGGGCGAACGGCTGTTCTATTTCACCACCTGCGGCTGGATGATGTGGAACTGGCTGGTCGGCGCGCTGGCAACCGGCGCCACACTGGTGCTCTACGATGGCGCACCGATGCCAGCCGCTGACCCTGGAATCCTGTGGCGTCTTGCCGCGGCCGAACAGGTGAATGTCTTCGGGACCAGTGCCAAATACCTCGCGCTGGCGGAGAAATCAGGGCTCGCCCCTCGTGGCGAGGGTGATCTCGGGGCGCTGCGGCTGCTGCTGTCGACCGGCAGTCCCCTCTCCGCTGAGGGCTTCGATTGGGTCAGCAGGGAAGTGGGATCCGGCGTCCGGGTCGCCTCCATCTCCGGCGGCACGGATATCGTTTCCTGCTTTGTCCTGGGGAATCCATTGCAGCCGGTGCACCGGGGTGAGATCCAGGGCCCCGGCCTCGGAATGGCGGTGGACGTCTATGACGAGCTTGGTGCACCCTGCCCGGTGGCCGAGGCGGGTGAACTCGTCTGCACCAGGCCCTTTCCCACGATGCCGCTGTATTTCTGGAACGACCCCGACGGCGCGGCGTATGAGAGTGCGTATTTCGCGTCGTTCCCAGGGGTCTGGCGCCACGGCGACTGGATCGCCCGGACAGCGGCGGAAGGCTTCATCATCTCTGGGCGGAGCGACGCAACGCTGAATCCCGGCGGCGTCCGAATCGGTACGGCAGAGATCTACCGTCAGGTGGAAGCGATCGCCGAGGTGCTCGAGAGCGTGGTGATTGGCCAGCGAATCCCCGGAGCGCGCGAGGGTGACGTCCGGGTGGTGTTGTTCGTCCGGCTTCGGGACGGGCACAGCCTCACTCCGGCGCTGGAAGCCACCATCCGTGGGCAGCTGCGGCGCGGCGCCTCGCCGCACCACGTCCCGCAGGTGATTCTCGCGGTCCCCGACATTCCCCGGACCAGGAGCGGGAAGCTCAGCGAACTGGCGGTCCGCGATACCGTCGAAGGCCGAATCGTCCGCAATGTCGGGGCCCTCGCCAATCCGGAGGCGCTCGGGCACTTTCGGGACCGGCCGGAGCTGGTCGGGTGTTAGTTTTCGGGCTCTGCCTGCGAGGGTGCAGGCTCCATCCCGGTGGGGAGGGCAGGGGATGACCACAGGCGCGTCCACGCCGCTCGATGTTTCGCCCGGTCTGACGACCACCAAAGCGCCCTTCATCGAACAGGCGCAGTCGGAAGGCCGGCTGTATATCGAGCAGCCGTATGCCCTGTACTCGGATGCGAACCATCGTGCCTGGTCGCGACTCTATGCCCGGATGGGGGAGCGCTGGGCTCGTTACGCCAACCATCGTTTCCTTGAAGGGCTCGAAAAGCTGCAGCTCGACCCCGACAAAGTGCCCCGCCTCGAAGACGTGAACCGGTTCATGTCGCCGCTGACCGGCTTCCGTGCGAAACCGGTGAGCGGCTACGTCCCGGCATATATGTTCTTCGACTGCCTGCGGCAACGCGAGTTCCCCACCACGATCACGATCCGCGACGGCGAGGTGCTCGACTATCTCCCTGAGCCCGACATCTTTCACGACATCGCCGGCCACGTGCCGATGCATACCGACAAGGCCTTCGCGGACACGCTCGTTCTCTTCGGAGAATGTGCCCGGACTGCTGCCGAACGCGCGGCCGACACGCAGGATCCCCACCGGCGAATCGAACGACTGACCAGCGTGATCAAGGCGATGGCGCGATTCTTCTGGTTCACCATCGAATTCGGGCTGATGAAGGGCGGTCGGCCCGGCGAGTTGAAGGCATACGGCAGCGGTCTGCTCTCGTCCTACGGGGAGATCGAGCATTGCATCGAATCACCGGATGTGCAGCGGTATCCGTTCCAGCTGGAATGGGTCGCCAACCAGTATTTCGAAATCGACAAATACCAACCACTGCTCTTCGTGGTTGATTCGTTCGACCATCTCTTCGCGGAGGTCACCCGCCTCAGCGACTGGGTCAAGGCCGGCAAGCTCGACAACGTCGCCACCGGTGAGCCCGCCATTGGCGAGGCGGACCTGGCGTCCTTCCTCGCAGCGGCTGGGCTCGCATGAACGCTTCCTGGAGAAACTGATGACAGCAACACTGACGACTGCGGAACCCGCGGAGACGCACGACACCTTTCCGATCAATGGCACCGACTATATCGAATTCTGGGTCGGCAATGCCAAACAGTCGATGTTGTTCTACTGTCGCGCATTCGGCTACGAGTTGATCGGCTACCGTGGCCCCGAGACCGGGGTCCGCGATCGCGCCTCCTACCTGCTCAAGCAGGACAAGATTCGACTCGTGCTCACGTCCCCGCTCGGTCCCGAGGGCGAGCTGGCAGACCACATCCGGTTGCACGGCGATGGGGTGAAGGATATGGCGTTCTGGGTCGACGACGCCCGCTCGGCGTACGCTGCCGCAATGGAGCGCGGTGCGGTCTCGGCCGGGGAGCCGCGAGTGCTGTCGGACGAGCACGGCGAAATCGTGATCGCTGCGATCCGCACCTACGGCGACACGATCCACTCGATCGTCGAGCGGAAGAACTATCACGGGCTTTTCCTGCCAGGCTTCCTGCCCCGGACGACCGGCTTCGCGGCGGTCGGGACCGGACTCAAGTACATCGACCATTGTGTCGGCAACGTCGAGCTCGGCAAGATGAACAGCTGGGTGTCGTTCTATGAACGAGTCCTCGGTTTCACCAACATTCTCACCTTCGATGACAAGACGATCACCACCGAATACTCCGCCCTGATGTCGAAGGTGATGTCCAACGGCAACGGCCGGATCAAGTTTCCGATCAACGAGCCTGCCGCCGGGAAGAAGAAATCGCAGATCGAGGAATACCTCGATTTCTACCGCGGACCGGGCGTCCAGCACGTTGCCATCGCCACCGACGACATCATCACGACGGTGCGCGACCTCAAGTCCCGGGGCATCGAGTTCCTCCGCGTACCGGCGACCTACTACGAGACCGTGCTCGACCGCGTCGGCAAGATCGACGAAGACATCGCGCCGCTCGCGGAACTCGGGATCCTGGTCGATCGTGACGAAGAGGGCTACCTGCTCCAGATCTTCACGAAGCCGGTGCAGGATCGCCCGACACTCTTTTATGAGATCATCCAGCGCAAGGGCGCCAAGAGCTTTGGTGCGGGGAATTTCAAGGCACTGTTCGAGGCGATCGAGCGCGAACAGGAACTCCGGGGCAACCTCTGATGCCGATTTATCACCTGATGGGAGAAGTCCCGCGCAAGCGACACACCGTCTTCCGGCGGCCCGATGGGGGATTGTATGCCGAGGAACTGATGGGACACGAGGGATTCGTCGGAACCTCGTCCCTGCTCTACCACACCCATCCACCCACAACCGTGAAATCGGCCCGGCGACTGAAGAGCGTGCGATGGGAGGCCGATACCGAGACCTCGCTGCGTCACCGGCATTTCCGCACCGCGCACGCCCCCAAGGGTGGTTCGCCCACGATGGACCGCGTGCCGCTCCTGTTCAATGCCGATATCGGGATGCTCTATGTCGAGCCGGATGCGAACGACACCCACTTTTACCGGAACTCGCAGGCCGATGAAGTGGTGTACGTCGCCGAAGGGACCGGCACGCTCGAGTCGGTGTTCGGTGATTTGCCCGTCCGACCCGGCGACTACATCGTGATCCATCGCAACATCACCCATCGCTGGCGGTTCGACTTCACCGCGGGCCCGGCGAAGCTGCTGGTGATGGAGAGCCGCGGCCACGTGCGCTGGCCCACGCGCTACCGGAACAATGTCGGCCAGCTGCTCGAGGGCGCCCCCTACTCGGAGCGCGACATTCGACGTCCAGCCGAGTTGCGCACGCACGATGAAATCGGCGAATTCCCCATTCTGGTGAAACAGTACGACGCGATCAACGAATTGGTGCTCGACCACCATCCCTGCGACGTGGTCGGCTGGGACGGCTATTTCTATCCGTGGGCGTTCAGCATCCACGACTTCGAGCCGATCGTCGGGCGAATCCATCAGCCGCCGCCGGTGCACCAGACCTTCCAGGGCGACGGCTTCGTGATCTGCTCGTTCTGCCCGCGGCCGTTCGACTTCGACCCGAACGCGATTCCGGCGCCGTACAATCACAGTAACGTCGATTCAGATGAAGTACTGTTCTACGCCTCGAGCGAGTTCATGAGTCGCAAGGGGATCGAGTATGGCTCGATCACGCACCATCCCGATGGACTGCCGCACGGGCCGCATCCGGGCCGGACCGAGGCGAGCATCGGCGCCAAGTACACGAACGAGCTCGCCGTGATGATGGACTCGTTCCGTCCGCTCCACGTGGCCAAGGCGGCGGAGCCATTCGAGGACGAGACGTACCACCGTTCCTGGGTGGAGCAGCAACACGACCAGTTTTCGCCCCCGACCAGCTGATAACTTTCCGGAGAGTCACCCGATGGCGATGCCGCTGTTGCTGCTCACGCTGCTCCAGGTTCCCGCCCAGGCCCCTGCGGCACCAGGGCTGATCGAGTCCCCGGTGACCCGGGTGGAATACAACGCGGGCCGAGTCGTGACGATGACGGCGGGCGACACACTCCGACTGTTTGCCCGTGCCTTCGACCGCAGCGGCGCACCGGTCAGCAACGCCACCGTTCGTTATGCCCAGCAGGGTGCCGGACGGTTCGAGGCACGCGTCGACTCGGTGGGCCTGGTCCGCTCGGGCTCCACCGGATCGTTTCCGGTGTCGGTGATCGTCCAGGTGCCCGGCGCCAAACCGTATGTCGACCGACTCGAAATCCATATGGTCCCTGGCCCTGCAG
Organism: Gemmatimonadota bacterium; assembly: GCA_031367105.1. Lineage (GTDB taxonomy): Bacteria > Gemmatimonadota > Gemmatimonadetes > Gemmatimonadales > GWC2-71-9 > Palsa-1233. The sequence goes on from JANLPG010000170.1 coordinate 41,974, forward strand.
CACGCCTGGAGGTCACTCCCGCAATCACTCGGCTGGTGGCAGGGCAGCGGATCCGGTATGCCGCCAGTGTATTCTCGCGTGCCAATGATGCGCGCCCCGACGACAAGGTGACGTGGCGCTCTGCGAAGCCGGCGGTATTGCAGGTCCGCAGCGATGGCTACGTCACCGCGCGGGCTCCCGGTACTGCCGAGTTGATTGCGTCGGTGGCCGGGATCGAACGCGGGCTGTCGATCACCGTGCTCCCTGTCTCCGTCGCCTCGATGGAGGTGAGCCCGGGCGTGGTCCAGGCGAAGCAAGGCGACGTCATCCGCTTCAGTGTGGTCGCGAAAGACGCCGCTGGACGCACCCTCAGCGGTCTTACCCCGGCCTGGAGCTTCGCACCGGGACAGGGGCGCATCGACCCTGACGGAGCGTTCGTCGGATATGAGCCTGGCGCCTACACGGTGACGGCTTCGTTCGGGACGCGCACCGCCGATGCCTCGCTCACGCTCGCCCCTCGTGACGTGCGCCGCCCAGCCACGGTGGTCGGTCGGCTGCCGCGCAGCCAGTTCTCGACCGAGGAGGTCTGGGTGCATCCCAACGGAAAGGTCGCCTATCTCGGCACGGGTGCGGGCGGCGACCGGATGTACACCATCGACGTGAGCGATCCCGCCAGGCCCGTGATCACCGATTCGATCGTGACCAACACGCGGCGAGTCAACGACATTATGACGACCGCTGATGGCAAGACGATGGTCTTCACGCGCGAGGGCGCCTCGGATCGGAAGAACGGCATCGTGATCGCGACGCTCGACGATCCGTTGCATCCGAAAAAGGTGGCGGAGTTCACGCAAGGCGTGGAAGGGGGTGTACACTCCGCGTTCATCTATACGCAAGCAAAGTTCGGCACCCACGTCTACCTCACGAACGATGGCACCGGTGCGATGCACGTGCTCGATATCGCCGACCCGGCGCACCCGAAGGAAGTCGCCCAGTGGCGGACGGATCGTCCGGACGCGGGACGAACGCTGCACGATCTCGATATCCAGGACGGCCTGGCGTACCTCTCCTACTGGAATGACGGACTGGTCATCCTGGATGTTGGCAACGGCGTCAAGGGGGGTTCACCGTCGCACCCCGTGCTGGTATCGCAGTTGAAATACGACCTCAACGCGCTGTATCGCGACGTCGAGGCGACGGGTGGCCCCGGGTTCATTCGCGGGACGCACACCGCGTGGCGCCACAAGAACTACGTCTTCATTGCCGACGAAGTCTTCCCGGCCTCGGGCACCAGGGGGGCGAAGGATGCCGCCGCGGGTCGAGCCTACGGTCGACTGCAGGTCGTCGATGTCAGCGATCTCCAGCACCCGAAGATCGTCGCCTTCTACGAGCCCGAATACGGCGGAGTGCACAACGTCTGGGTGGCGGGCGACACCCTCTATATGGGCGCCTACAACGCCGGTTTCCGGGCCTTTGATATCTCGGGTGAGCTGCGCGGCGACTTGCGAGCGCAGGCGCGCGAGATGGTGCACGTGCACACGGGCGATATGGAAGGGAATACCAAGAATGATCCGATGACCTGGGGTGTGGTGGTGAAGAACGGGCTCGCCTACGTCAACGACAATCACAACGGGCTCTGGATCATCCGAATCGAGCCACGTCGCCACGACCTGACACCGTAGGCGAATGTCGCCGACGTCGCAGCCGCTGTTCTACCGGATCACGGAGGGGATGCGCATCACCGCGCGTCCTCGCTTCGTGCCGGAACAATCGCGCCCCGCGGTCCGGCATTTTGTCTTTACCTACCGCATTCGCCTCGAGAATACCGCCGAGCGACCGGCCCAGTTGCTGGCGCGGCACTGGTTCATCCACGATGAGGCCGGAGAAGAGAGCGAGGTCGAAGGCGAGGGCGTGGTGGGTGAACAGCCGCTGCTCGCTGCGGGCGGGACCTACGAATACGATTCGTTCTGCGTGCTGAAAGCGCCACGCGGATGGATGGAAGGCCACTACCACTTCGTCCGGCCCGATGGCACCGCCTTCGATGCCCATATTCCGCGCTTCCTCCTCGACGCCGACGCGAAATCGCACCTGCCCTGAGTCCGTCAACCCGCCATGAGGTCCGTCGACCAAGGTCGACGGCTACAGGTCGGCGGCTACAGGTCGGCGGGGCCTCTCGCCTCGATCTTCGTCCGCCTCATAACGCCCCACGCACGCGCTGGACTGCGCGCTCGGCACTCAACGCCCGTTCCAATCCCTCCCGTCGCAGCGCCCGCGCCGTCACGGCGTCCCGCGTGATGAAGATCACTCGCGTGCCGTGACGCCCACTGCGCTTGGAAAAATCTCCCAGGATGCGCGTCGTGGTCACGTCGAGTCCCGAGGCCGCCTGAAGGTCAATCAGCAGCACCTTGGCGGGGTCGGGGAGGATCGTGAGCATCCGCCGCAATTCCTCGGCGCCACCGAAGAAGAGTGGCCCGCGGACTTCCAGCAGCCGGACCCCCTGGGGCAGCCAGGCCCGGCGCAGGAGCGCCTGCCCATCGTCGGCGTCCTCCTCCTCCCCCGTCACCACCTGCGTCGCCTTGGTCATCCGCTGCACGAAGAGCAGCGCCGCCACCACCATCCCCAGCCCGATGCCGACGGAGAGGTCGGCCACGACAGTGAAGCCGAAGGTGGTGAGCAGGACCGCCGCGTCGCCGCGTGGTCCCCGGGCAAGACCGGCGAAGGAATGAAGCTCTGCCATATGCCAGGCGACGACCAGCAGGATCCCGGCGAGGGTTGCCATCGGAATTTTTGCCGCGAGCGGACCGGCCGACAGCAGGATGACGAAGAGGGTCACGGCGTGGACGAGCCCGGAGATCGGGGTGGTGCCGCCGCTGCGCACATTGGTGGCGGTGCGGGCGATGGCGCCGGTGGCCGGGATGCCGCCGAACAGCGGCGAGGCGATGTTGGCGAGCCCTTGCGCGACCAGCTCGGTATTAGCCCGGTGCCGCCCGCCGGTCATCGCGTCGGCGACGACCGCCGAGAGGAGCGACTCGATCGCTCCGAGGAGGGCGATGGTACAGGCCGGCCCGACGAGGCTCGAGAGCTGAGTCAGGGAAACTTCGGGAAGGCGCGGCCAGGGGAGTCCGCGGGGAAGTTCGCCGAATCGGCTCCCGATCGTCGCGACGGGGACGCCGAGGAGGGTGACCGCAATGGTGGTCACCATCAGTGCGACGAAGGGCGCCGGGATGCGCGTCCGCGCCCGAGGCCAGAGGAGGAGGATGGCGATCGTGACGGTGGTGACACCGACCGCCCAGGGATCGATGCTGCTGGCGTGGGTGAGGAGCAGCTGGAGCTTCGGCAGGAAGGCGGCCGGCAGATGCGCGACATCGAGCCCCAGCGCATCGCTGATCTGTCCGGCGCCGATGATCAGGGCGATCCCGGTCGTGAAGCCCATGGTGACCGGCAGGGGGATGTAGTGGATCAGGGCGCCGGCACGGAGGAGTCCTGCCACGATCAGGATGACCCCGGCCATCAGGGTGGCGACGAGGAGGCCATCCATCCCGAAGCGCTCGACGATGCTCGCGACCAGAACCACGAAGGCGCCGGTGGGGCCCCCGATCTGCACCCGGGAGCCGCCGAAGGCCGCGATGACGGCACCGGCCACGATCGCGGTGATCAATCCCTGGCGGGGGGTGACGCCCGAAGCAATGCCGAAGGCGATCGCCAGCGGCAGTGCGACGACGCCGACGATGACACCGGCGGTGATGTCCTTGAGGCATTGCTCCCGGGTGATGTTCCGAAGCGCATCGGGAAGCTGGGGGCGGAACCGTTCCATAGAGGAGAGTAGTGCCTCGGCGCGACGGCGCGGGACGGGCAAAATCGAGGGGTTGCGCGGTGGAAAGTGCCCGTCTATGTTAGCCGTCCCTCAGCGGTCGGGCGTCGCGAAAGTCTGCGAGGGCGCGGTGGAGAAGTGCTACCGCGACAATATGTTACGAGGCCTTGACGAAGCAGCTATGACCCGGTACTATTGGGGGCTGGCGACGAAAGTGGTCGCCGATTGAATATTGTACGTGTTCTTTGACAAGTGAAGTCAGGGGAGAAGTCGGACGAGTGCGGTCTCTTTGATGTGCTGCCGGTTCTGCGGCAGCGCGGAGAGAACAAACTACAGAACGACCAATCCGGACAACTGAGTAATATCCAGTTGTTCGCTCGAGTCTATATCGAAATCTCATTGGAGAGTTTGATCCTGGCTCAGGACGAACGCTGGCGGCGTGCCTAACACATGCAAGTCGAACGGAGGTAGCAATACCTCAGTGGCGAACGGGTGCGTAACACGTGAAGAACTTGTCCTTCGGCGGGGGATAGCCGGCCCAACGGCCGGGTAATACCGCGTACGTCGGCGAGACCGCATGGTCTTGCCGGGAAAGCAGCAATGCACCGATGGAGAGCTTCGCGGCCTATCAGCTTGTTGGCGGGGTAATGGCCCACCAAGGCGACGACGGGTAGCTGGTCTGAGAGGATGATCAGCCACATTGGGACTGAGACACGGCCCAGACTCCTACGGGAGGCAGCAGTGGGGAATATTGCGCAATGGGCGAAAGCCTGACGCAGCGACGCCGCGTGTGGGATGACGGCCTTCGGGTTGTAAACCACTGTCGCGAGGGACGAAACAAATGACGGTACCTCGAAAGGAAGCACCGGCTAACTCTGTGCCAGCAGCCGCGGTAATTCAGAGGGTGCGAGCGTTGTCCGGAATTACTGGGCGTAAAGGGCGCGTAGGCGGCCTGATAAGTATGGGGTGAAATCTCACGGCTCAACCGTGAGGCTGCCTTGTAGACTGTCAGGCTTGAGCACGGTAGAGGCAGATGGAATTCCCGGTGTAGCGGTGGAATGCGTAGAGATCGGGAAGAACACCAGTGGCGAAGGCGGTCTGCTGGGCCGTAGCTGACGCTGAGGCGCGACAGCGTGGGGAGCAAACAGGATTAGATACCCTGGTAGTCCACGCCGTAAACGATGGGCACTAGGCGTCGGGGGGAGCGACCCTCCCGGTGCCGTCGCTAACGCAGTAAGTGCCCCGCCTGGGG
>JANLPG010000044.1:0-4352 GCA_031367105.1 Gemmatimonadota bacterium
CCGTCGGCCACAAAGAGATTCTTGCAATCCCAGGCCTGGCACTGCGCGTTGACCACGCTCGCCTTCGGGTCGCTGCCCATTCGCACACAGCCGAGCTCGTGGATGATCGAGCCGCCGGTGGAGATGCCGTAGCCCTGCTCCTTGGTCGGCATCGTCGAGCGGACTTCCGCCCCCATCTCGGCGAGGAGGGTGCGGAACGTCTCCTGCATATGCTTGACCTGGTTGTACTCGTAGTCGGTCCACTCCCAGTGGAAGCGCAGCACCGGAATACCCCACCGGTCGACGGCGCGCGGGTCGAGTTCGCAGTACGACTTGTCGTTGGGGATCATCTCGCCGCGGCCCGAGAAGCCGACGCCGGTGCCCCAGTAGCGGCGGACGTCGTTCTTGAGCGAGGCGCCGTAGCCACCGCCGCCGGCATAGTTCTGCATCCCGCCGCCCACGCCATATCCGGGCATTCCCATTCCGCCCCAGATCTCGATGTGGTAGCCGCGTGGGAAGTCGAGCTTCTTGTTATCCAGCCACCACGGCATATAGAGATGGGCGCCACCGACGCCATCGCAGTTGTGGCGTGGTTGATCGACCAGTGACGGCAGGAATCCGCCGACATCGGTGCCGGTCGTGTCGGTGAGGTACTTCCCCACCATTCCGCTGGAATTGCCGAGCCCCTGCGGAAACTTCGCCGACTTGGAGTTGAGCAGAATGCGCGCGGTCTCGCACGCCGATGCGGCGAGCACCACCACCTTCGCGTTGACCTTCTGCTCTTCACCGCTCACCTTGTCGATGAAGATCACGCCATCGGCAAGGCCATCCTTCCCCACCGTCACTTCGCGGACCATCGCATCGGTTCGCATCGTCAGCTTGCCGGTGCGCAGCGCCGGTGCGATCAGCACATTGGTCGAGCTGAAGTTGGAATTGGTCCGGCAGCCACGGTTGCACTGGCCACAATAGTGACAGGCCGCTCGGCCGTTGTGCGGCCGCGTGATGATCGACAGCCGGGAGGGGATGCAGGTGACGCCGTGCTTGTCGGCGGCCTTCTTGATCGGCATCTCCCAGCAGCGCGGCTTCGGTGGCGGGAGGAAGTCGCCGTCGGGATGGTTGCGCATCCCCTCGCGGCTCCCGAAAATCCCGATCAGCCGGTCGACCTCGTCGTAATAGGGCGCGACGTCGTTGTAGCTGATCGGCCAGTTATCGCCGAGGCCGTCGACGCTCTTGTGCTGGAAGTCGTCGGGGCCGAAGCGGAGCGAGATGCGACCCCAGTGATTCGTCCGGCCACCGACCATCCGCGCGCGCCACCAGTTGAAGCGCGTTCCCGGTGCGGTCGTGAACGGCTCGCCCGGCACATTCCACCCGCCGCCTCAGGCGTCGTGTTCGCCGAACGGCTTGTCGGGGGTGGAGCCGCCGCGGCGCGGTGTCTCCCACGGTGCGACCAGCATATCCGAGTCTTTGGCGTTGTCCCACATCCCCCCGGCCTCGAGGAGCAGCACCGTAGCGCCGGCTTTCGTGAGTTCGTAGGCGGCCATACCGCCGCCAGCCCCGGAACCGACGATCACGACGTCGTAGACGTCGCGTCGCAGCGAGAGAAGAGACATGGGATGCCAGGCTAAGGAGGAGATTGCTTCGGGACGGAAGTAATGATAAGAGGAGGAGGGAGCAGGGAGGAGGGAGGAACCGATGGTCGATAATCGATCATCGATCCTCCCTTCACACGGAGCACGCCGCATACGCCTGGCTCAACCCCTGCTCCGCGTCTCCCTTGGGGATGAACTCGTGTGCCAGCCACCCAGTGAAGGCGCTGTCAGCGATCGCCTTGGCGATGGCGGGGTACTGCAGTTCCTGGTCGGCGGCGAGTTCATTGCGGCCGGGATTGCCGGCGGTGTGATAGTGCGCGAACCACTTCCCGTTGGTGCGGATCGAGCGAATGATGTCACCTTCGCTGATCTGCATATGGTAGATGTCGTAGAGCAGCCGGACCCGGGGTGAATTCACCTTCTCCGCGACCGCAATGCCGTAGGCCGAGGTGTCGCCCTGAAAGCCGCGGTGATCGACACGGCTGTTGAGCATCTCCAGGATCACGGTCACCCCCTCCCGCTCTGCCAGCGGCGCGATCTTCGCCAGCCCTTCGGCGCAGGCGGCGATGCCGTCTCCGGTGGTGATCGTCCCCTTGTTGCCGAACATCGCGATCACGTTGGGGATGCCGGCCTTTGCCGCCGCCGGAATCACCGTCGCGAGTTCACCCAGAATCAGCTCGTGATTGGCGCGATCGTTCAGGCCGCGCGGAATGAAGTCGCGACGCTGGGTGGAATTGGCGGTGCTCACCGCCAGCCCGTGCCGTTGCACCAGCGCCCAGTCCTTCTGGTCGACCAGGTCGATTGCCCCGAGCCCCACCCGCTTCGCCATCTCAGCGAAGTCGTCGTAGGGGATGTTACCGAAACACCAGCGACAGACCGACTGCTTCAGTCTCCCGGATCCTGCCCCCAAGCCTGCTGGTGCTGTGCCTTGCGCAGCACCCCCCTGCCCGGAAGCCAAGACCCCAAGCGACACCGCCGACGAAGCCAGAAAAGTGCGACGGGAAGGCATCAGAATCGCAGCGCGCGCAGGTACCGGTAACTCGTCGCGATGCTCTGCATCGGATCCTTCGGGTTGTCGTGCTCCACGAAGAAGTGCTTGATCCCGGCCTGCTTCCGTCGCGCAAAGATCTCGCCCCACTTGATCGTCCCCTTGCCGACCTCGGTCATCGCAAATTCAGGCGCGACTCCGGCATCCTTCACGTGCACCAGCGGGAAGCGCTCCGGCCAGCGCGAGAAGTAGTGCTCCGGTGTGGCGCCACCTTTCACGGTCCAGTAGAGATCCATCTCCATCTGCACCAGTTTCGGATTGGTCTCCTCGAGCAGCACATCGTAGATCCGTCGCCCCTCGACCTGCTGGAATTCGAAGTCGTGGTTGTGGTAGGCGAGCTTGATCTTGTACCGCTTGGCGTCTTCCGCCGCGCGATTAAAGAGCTCTGCCACCTTCTTGAGCGCGGTCAGACTGGTCCGTTCCTTGGGATCGATCCACGCGACGACCAGATACTTGTGACCCATTTCCAGCGCATCGTCGAGGGTGCGGTTCCAGGAGCCGCGCAGCAGGTCGATCCCGACGTGGGCCGATGGCGCCTTCAGTCCGTTGCGGTTGAGCAGCTGCTTGATGGCGCGGGGTGGCCGATTGAAGTAGCCGGCGAACTCCACCTCCTGGTAGCCGATGGCCGCCACGTCGGCGAGCGTCTTCTCGACACTCGTCTTCATCAGGTCCCGCAGGGTGTAGAGCTGGACGCCGATCTTCTCCAGTTTCTCCTCCGCGAACAAGTCGCCGCCGGTCGGCAACATCGAAACGGCACTCGCGGCGCCGAGCGCCCCCACAAAGGTACGGCGATCCATCTAAAGCTCCTTGCGGGTCAGGGCCCGGACAGCGTAATCCGCCGCGCGTGCCGTGAACGCCATATAAGTGATGGAGGGGTTCTGGCAGGCCGAGGACGCCATCGCCGCTCCGTCGGTCACGAAGACGTTCTTCGCATCCCAGATCTGATTCCATTTGTTGAGCACCGACGTCTTTGGATTCTTCCCCATCCGCGCGCCGCCCATTTCGTGAATCGTCAGGCCGGGAGCCGTCTTGTTGTTGTAGGTCGCCACATTGGTGACGCCGGCCGCCTCAAGCATCTCCGCTGCCTGCGTCATTGCGTCCGCCTGCATCTTCAGCTCGTTCTCGCGCCACTGCACGTCGATGTGCAGCACCGGAATCCCCCAGCGGTCGACCTTGTCCGGGTGGATGCTGACCCGGTTGTCGACGTGGGGCAGGCATTCACCGAATCCGCCCAGCGACATCCGCCACCCGCCGTACGCCGGCGTCTTGAGCGCCTGCTTGAAGTCGGCACCGAAGCCGGGAGTCGACGACCCGCGCCACCAGCCCTGCACCGACCGCCAGCCACCGCCCTGGTAGGCGTAGCCACGGAGGAATTCGGGGTGCTGCGTGGTCACGTTCCGGAAGCGCGCGAGGTAGATCCCGTTGGGCCGGGAACCGTATGTGGTCTTGTCGAGGAATCCCGCGACATTACCTCCTGCGCCGGCCTGCATCGTGTGGTCCATCACATAACGACCCAGCACGCCGCTGTTGCCGCCGAGTCCTTCCGGGTGGGAACGGCTCTTCGAGTTGAGCAGGATCCGGGTCGACTCCAGCGCCGAACAGTTGAGGAAGACGATGCGCGCATTGAACTCGAGCGGCTCCACGGTCTGTCCATCGATCACCCGCACGCCGGTGACTTTCCCCTGGTCCTCATTCCAGACCAGCGAGTGCACGACGCTGTAGGGGCGAATCGTGCA
>JANLPG010000198.1:0-15372 GCA_031367105.1 Gemmatimonadota bacterium
AGCTGCTCCGCAGCTGCTTCGCCGCTGCACCCAACCGTGCGCTGATCTTCTCTTCGCACCTGCTCGATGATGTCGAAGCGCTCTGCGACCGGGCGCTCCTGCTGCGGAAGGGTCAACTGGTGCAGGAAGTCAGCGGGGAGACACTCACCGAGGCGCGCGCCTCGGGACAGCTGACCACGCTGGTGGCCAACGTCCTCCGCGGTCCGGGGTGATCGTCGACCTGCACGGGCTGCTCCCCTCCCTCCGCCGCGAGCTGCGTCGGGGCGCTCGCCTCTCGCTGATCGTCGGCGTGGTTGCAGTCGCGGCGGCCGTGCTCGCCGCTCGCCTGCAAGGTGGCGTGGCGCTGGTGCCGGGGGGCGTGGCCCTGATGGCGGCGGTGCTGGTCTGGTTCGGCCCGCTCGCGCATCTCGGGAGTGACCGGTTACACGGCTATCTCGAGTTCGATCGCACGCTGCCGATCGCACTGCGTGTGATGGCGGCGGGCCGACTGCTGGGCGCTGCCGTCCGAGTCCTGCCGCTGCTCCCCGCGACGGTGGCGTTGCTCATCGGTTTCCGACAGTTGCTCGGCCCGGCCGAGATGGGCGATACGGTCGCCTTGATGGTGATACCGCTGGTCGTCCAGGTGGCGGCCACCGTCTTCCTGTGGCTGTTGCTCGCGCTGAACGCCCGCTGGTCGTTTCGCCGGCTCTGGTGGCTCCCGACCACGATCGGCTTCCTCCCCCAGCTGGCGCTGATGCTGTTGCCTCGCTCGGCGCAACAGCTGGTCGCACAGTGGGCTGCCACCGGAGTCGAGGCGCTTTCCTCCGCGGCTTCGAAACCGCTCGGAGCGGTGCTGATGGCGCTCATCGCCGGGATGCTGGTTCTCGCCGTGTTCTCGGGTGCGGCGATCCTGTTCGCCTCGGGATTGTTGCGATATCAGTTCGACCCGACCGCCATCGGTGCCGTAATGGGCCGCGCGTCAGGGATCGAGTTGCGCGCGATCGGTCGCGGTCCACTCCTCGCAGTTGCTCGGCTTCGGCTGCGTCTCGCCACCGAGCAATTTCGACGTGAGCTGGCGGCGCTGGTCGTGCTCTTCCTCGTTGCTGCGTTCGGGCCGCAGGGGGCGCGAGACTTCGCGCGCAGTTACATCCCGGTGCTTGCTGCGCTGTTGCCGGCCGGCATCGCGCTGCAGCTGTTTACCGGGCGCGCGACTGGTGAACTCGAGGGGATGCAGCAACTTCCGCTGCCGGCGACCACCGTCGGCCTTGGGCACCTGCTGGCGATTGCCACGATGGCGATGCCGGGCGCGGTAGCATTGCAATTGCTTCGCGCGATGTCGGGGACAGTGCCCACGGTGCTCTCGGTAACTGGCAGCTGGGCCTGGTTTGTGGCGATCGCGTGGGGAGGGGCCGCGGTGGGGCTCTGGTTCCAGCCGCGCTATTTGCTGCTGCTTCTGGCCGCTCTTGCAGCGGTGCCGTTGATCGTGATGGGGGTGGGCGTGGAGGCAGGGCTGTTCGACACGCTGGTCCGGCTCCACAATGGCTTCCGCGCACTGCGCGCGTCCGCCGGACCGGCACTGCCGTTTGGGGTCGCGTTGCTGAGCGTGCTACTCGGAGTCCCCTTGTTTGCGCACGGACTGACGCGATACCCGGCGCGCAGGGGCTGAGCCGGCGAGAAAGGGGTCGCTCTCCGGTGGAAGGATGGTTCGGGTTGAAACCTTCACCGTGGGGCTGCCGTACCATATCCCAGAGCCGCGCATCGGGCGCGGCCGATCCCAGCACGGGAGTCCAAAATGATCCGCAACGTCGGTGGTTTCGCTGTCTTCGCCTTCCTCGCGATCCTCGCCTTCAAAGTGCTCGGCGGGATCTTCGGCGCACTCGTGGGGTTGGTGGGGACGATCCTCTGGTTCGCTTTCCTCGGCTTCGTGTTCTACACCCTCCTGAAGATTTTCTCGCCACGAACGGCGGACAAGGTCAGGGACACGATTCGCGGGAATTCGACTACCGGCGTCTGAGGCTGGTAGCAGGTCATTTCCGGCCGGTTCGTCCCGTGGTATCGGGGCGTACCGGTCGAGCTGTTTCCAGTGGTGGCGTCGAAGAGTGGAGGTGGAGGATTCGCCACGCACCGCTCCGATTGCGGCCCATCACGAAGGTCGCCCGTCCCTCGCTCGCCGGTTCGCCGACGGTACGCGGCAGCCAGCGATACTCCACCGAGCCGTAGACGAACCCCCCGGTGACGGTGATCCGGCTCGACCCCATCTGCACCCGCCCCTCAAGTCCGATTCCGGCGATCCGAGGTGCATCGGCGCGCGGCTCGCCATTCGCGATGATCTCCGCGTCTTCGACGTAGAGCGAGTCGGGTTCCTGCAATGCCACGTCAGCCGTGAAGGCGCGGGCGATCAACAGCCCTGCGATCGAATCGGCCGCGAAGGCTTCGAGCGATCCCGAGGGCACCGGCGCCGTGACGGGGCCGCTGTTGCGAGGGCCGCATCCCATCACCAGCAACCCTGCCAGGAGTAGTTTCATCCCCGCTGCTCCAGCGCGTCGAGGACACCCCACACCAGCAGTGGCAGCATCAGCTCGTGGTGTCCCGTGATGGTGATGCCGATCCCGTGGCCGCGGGTTGGCCGCTGCACCACGTTCACGCGGGGTCGATAGTGGCGGATCATATCGAAGTCGGCTGCCAGGAACGCCGTCGGGCGCCCGTCGCCGAGGTTGCGCGCGACGGTCAGCGCCTTGAGAAAGACCTCCGGCATCATCACGGCACTGCCCAGGTTGAGCACGGCACCGCCGTCGTGGAGGTCGGGGAGCGACCCGGCGAGTCGCCGGAAGTCGCGCATTGCCGTGGTACCGAGCGCGGCACCGTCGACGGCAGGATGCTGGTGGATGATTTCTGCGCCGATGGCCGGGTGTACGGTCAACGGTACTCCGAGGCGCCGGCACGTCAAGAGCAGGGAAACGTCCGGGCCGACCAGACTCTCTCCGCGCGCCGCAAGGGCGTTCGCGAGCCCCTCTCCCAGGCCGAGACTGGCGGCTGCTGCTGCGGTGACGGCCTCATTCATCGCGCGTCCCGTTTCTTCCACCATCCCGAAGGTGCCGTCGACCAGGCCGGCTTCGACGTCCTCGCTGGTGCCCCCGAAGGCAGCCAACTCGAAATCGTGAATCGCCGCGGCACCGTTCATCGCAACGTGGGTCACGACGCCGCGCTCGAGTAGCGTGGCGAGGAGTGGACCGAGGCCAGTCTTGATCACGTGACCTCCGAGCAGGAGCACCACGCCGCGCCCGGCGGTGGCGGCGGCGGCGAGCTGGGCGATCACGCTGCGGAGATCGCGGGCCGCAAGGAGGTCCGGCAGGGAGGCGAGAAAGGCGCGGAAGGATCGATCCGCGCCTGGAAGAGTGGCGAGCAGTGACGGGTCGACCTTGTTGCGCCGCCCAGCGAATGGCACCGTGCGGAGCCGGGCGAGGTCGGCCTCGCGCCAGGTCATCCGGCGCCGCGGGGCAGGGTGACGCTTTTGAGGACCAGTGCGACGGTGCCGAAGCTGTAGGTCGTCTCGATCCGTACCGGGATGCGCCGAGCGTCATCGGTCAACCAGAGTCGGGCATCGGAGGTCTTGGAAAACATCCCGTTCGGTTCGTCTACGATCGGGTGGATCACCAGGCATTTCACCTTGGTGCCGTCCGGCATTTCCATCTCTTCCCGTTTGAGCACTTCGACCGTGACCGGATTCTTCTCGCTCCTGAAGTAGCGGTCATAGCGGTACGTCCGCTTCACTTCAAGCGGTGTGGTGCGCATGAAATAGATGAACGCGACATCATCCAGCGGTGCCCTGGAGGTCGGTTTCGGTGCGTCGGCGTTGCGACGGAAGAAGCCGGAGTCGGGGTGGATGCGGAAGTCTTCGTTCCGCACCTTGCCGTTCTCCTCCAGCCGCTTGGTGAAGCGGCGTGAAATGAAGTCGTCGATGCCGGTCCACGAGAGCAACGTGGTGGAGTTCTCGAACTTGAAGATGCCGGCGTTGACCTTGATGCCCGACGTCAGCGAGAACTTCCAGCTTGGCACACCGCGAATCGTGTCGGTCGGGAGGACGCTGAGCATTGCGCCTCCAGCCGGAATGAAGCCGAACTTGCCGCGATATTCGAGCACCTCGCCGACGGCGAACGGCACCGCCGAGATCCTCGTGGCGGCGGGAAGAGCAACAGACGACAACTGCATCAGGACAGCGAGGCCCAGAGCGATCACGCGGCTTCCTTCGTGGTGGCCGTCCGGGGCGGCCGATCCTCTCGTGCTGGCTTCGTCGTCACGGGCGGCGCGACGAGCAGCTTTCGCGCGGCCCAGAGTTCCCGCGCGAGCGGCCACGCCTGGTACCGACTCTCACGCTGCAGGCGGTCGGCACGTTCCAGGACTGGAACGGACTCCACCCGTCGCGCACCCGCCGCCGCCCAGGCCAGCAGCTCGGCGCGCGCCGCCCACCCGTCGGTGGCGAGCCAGGCCCCCGGTTTCTCGCGGAAGGCATTGCGCAGCGCGACCAGTCGAAAGGCCGCAAAGCCGGAGACGATATCGCGAATGCCGGGCACACGGACACGGCGACCGAGAATGCGTGGCGCCCACTCCCGTACCATACGCCGCCAGCGATCAGCTTCGCCGACCAGTGTCGCTTCTCCGACCACCACGTCGGCGCCGCTGTCGAGTCGTTTGAGAAACTCGGGGAGGTCGGCGGGATCGATGGCGAAATCGCCGGGGAGGACGATCGCCGCGTCACGCTTGTGCCGGTCGCTGCGCTTCAGCGCTTCCTGCAGCAGCCGTTCGACGGTTGCGGCGTACCCGAGCCGAGCTTCCGAGCGGAGCACGGTCAGCGGGAGCACCTTTGCGTACGGCGTGAGCACGTCCGTCGTCGCGTCGGTCGAGGCGTCGTCGCCGACAAGCAACTGATACTCGCGCCCGGAGTCCGCGAGGATCAGGCGAATCTTCCAGAGCACGAGGCCGATGGTGCCGGCCTCGTTGTGGCTGGGGATGCAGAAGTAGATCATTGTCCGTTCGTTATGGGCACGAGCGAACGATAGAGGGCCAGGTACGCCTCCGCCATCCGCCGGGCCGAAAATTTCCCGACCCGCACTCGCCCCCGCTCGCCTAGGTCCGAGGCCAAGTCACGATTTTCGACGATTCGGACCACCGCATCGCCGAGCGCCGCCGCATCCTGGATCGGGACCACCAGTCCCGTTTCATCGGCGAGGATCTCCGGTATGCCACCGCCCGCAGTCGCCGCAACGGGGCGACCAAGCGCCATCGCGTCGAGCATCGCGGTGCCCAGTCCTTCCTCCTTGGAGGAGGTGACGAAACAGTCAGCGGCGGCCACCAGCGGAAGCGGATCGGCGAGATGCCCCAGCAACCGAACGGTATCGGCCAGTCCCAGTTCGGCAATCTGCCGCTCCAGTGCGCCCCGCAGCGGTCCCTCACCGGCCACTGCCCAGATCAGATCCGGTGCGAGCGGCCGGGCGTGGGCTGCCGCGGCGACGAGGGTGCGGTGGTCCTTGTGGTCAACCAGTGCTCCGGTGGCGACTGCCAATGGGCGATCGAGTGGCAGCCCGGCTGCCTCGCGCGCGCCCTCGGCACAGGTCGCGGCGACGGCGTCGACATCGATGCCAGAGTGGATCACTGGCACACGCGCGGGATCGAGGCCGTCCCTGATAAGGATGTTGCGCACGGCGTCAGAGATCGCGACGACCCGGTCGGCACGCCCCCAGAACCCCACGCGGCGCAGCGGGAAGTCGACTCGGCGGGTCGCGATGCAGGGGACGCGCGAGAGCGTGGCCACCATACCGGCGATGGTCGTGGAATGCCCATCGTGGGCGTGCAAGACCGCTCCTCCGCGTCGGCTCTCGACCCAGGCGGCGCGGGCGGCAGCAGGCGAGAGTCCCGCAACCCAGCCGACCGCGTTGACGGCGACGCCGGCCTCACGCAAACGTCGCTCGAGTTCGGTGCCAGCACCGGTGACGACAATTTGCGGGCAGTCGAGGGCGTGCAATTCCCGCGCGAGCAGCCACGCCTGCCGCTGCCCGCCGCGCCACTCGCGGCCGCTGGCAATGTGGACGATGCGGGGAGTGCGGTTCACGCCCGACGTGCTGCCTGTACCAGCGCGGCGAAGAGTTTCAGGTCGGCGGCGTCGGGGTGCATCGCCAATTCCTCCGGGTGCCATTGCACGAGGACAACCCAATCCTTCGGATCGGCGGTCTCGAGTCCTTCGATCACACCGTCGGGTGCGAGCGCGGTGACGACCAGTCCCTTCCCTGGGGTGTCTGCGGCCTGGTGGTGGAACGAATTCGCTTCGATCGCGCTGGCTCCGTAGATCGTGTGGAGCCGGCTTCCCTCGGTGATGGTGATGCTGTGAGCGGCACGATCGCGAGGAGTCGGCGGATCGTGATCGACGCTCCCCGGCCGCTGCGAGGGAAGATCTTGAATCAGCGTGCCGCCAAAGGCGACGTTCCCGATCTGGATGCCGCGACAGATCCCGAGAACCGGCAGGTCACGCGCCTGAGCGTCGGCGATGAGTGCCAGTTCGTTGTTGTCACGGCGTGGGTCGGTTGTGCCCAGCGCGGGGTGTGGGGCGGCACCGTAACGGACCGGATCGACGTCTTCGCCCCCGGTGAGGAGGAGCGCATCGCATTCGCCAAACAGCTCCAGTGCCTCCGCCGGCGAGAAATCGGGCGTGATGAGGACCGGAAGTCCCCCGGCTGCAAGGACAGCTCGGAGGTACGATACCGAGACGCCCGCGATCAACTGGCCGTTCCGTTCGCGGGTGACACCGGCGACGCCAATTCGGGGACGACTCATCGCAGGGAATCCGGAAAGAGGGGGCATCGGGGATCGGCAATCGTGCGCGGGTCGAGTCGCACGCCGAGGAGGGGCAAAGTGGTATCGGGGAGGACGACGCGGCCGAGCAGGGTGGCACCGGGAACGGAGCTGCCCTCATAGATCACGACGCCTTGGGAGCGGAACAGGCCGTCGACCACGAGGACTCCGTAGCCTGCGGGGGTACCCGCGGGGCGAGCGGCAATCGTGAGCTGGAGCCGCCCGGTGGAATCGATCACCAGGCCTCCTCGGACCGCCGGTCCGGCGACGAAACGCACCGGGAGGCTGGGTGGAACGTCGGGAGGAACCTGGTCGAGGAGGTTGCCCCTTCCGAACGACTCCAGCACGACGAGTGGGGCGGTCAGGGCCGAGATACCGCAGGCCGCCGACGGGCCATCGCCCCTGCCGCAGCCAGCCATCGCGGCGAGCAGGAGGATCCGGGGCGGAATGCGGCGGACGGGCAAATCGGACCTCGGGACGTCGGAGACGGTCCAATCTAAGCGGGTGGTTGCTTGACCACGGCGCCGCGCGGCGGGTACCATTCCGTCGCCTTCCTCTATCCATCCGCGGAATGAATCTCGACGACCTGAAGCTCCAACTCGACCGGCTCTTTGCCACGCGCCCCGATCCCCGTGCACAGGCGGCTGGCCTGCGGGAAGCGCTGGTCGAATTCAAGATCGGCATCGGCCAGCTGCGCGAGGCGCTGCTCCGGGTCGAGCGCGAGCTGGAAATCGCCCGACGGGGGATGGTGGATTATGAGCGTCGCGGGCGGCTGGCCACGGAGATCGGCGACGCCGAGACCACCCGGATCGCCGAGGAATTCACCGCGAAGGCGCGCGAGAAGGTGGAGCTGCTCGAACGAAAGGAGCTGGTCCAGCGCGACGAACTCGGGATGGCTGAACGGGACTATGAGGCCACCAAGCAACAGTATCACTCGGCGTCTCGCGGGATTCCCCTCGGCAACACCGCTCCACCTTCGGCCCCGGATCAGGATCCAGCCGACGGACCCTCGTTGATCGATCACCTCATCCTCGACCAGCGTGCCAGGGAATCGGCGGTTGAGGCACAGCTCGCTCTGCTCAAGAAAAAACTCTCGGAGCCCACGTGACGACGCTGCCTCCCCAGACCGGATTCTTCGGTCACCCTGCCGGTCTGCGCTCGCTCTTCTTTGCCGAAATGTGGGAACGCTTCTCCTATTACGGTATGCGGGCCCTTCTCGTCCTCTTCATGACCGCCCCGACCACTGCCGGAGGCCTCGGCTGGGGCGTCGTCAAGGCCGGCGCGATCTACGGCGTGTACACCTCGCTCGTCTATATGATGTCCTTGCCAGGCGGCTGGATCGCCGACCGGATCATCGGTCAACGGAAGGCAGTGTTCTGGGGCGGTGTGGTGATCATGCTCGGGCACATCGCCCTCGCGGTGCCGGTGGAGAATTTCTTTTTCCTCGGGCTCGGGCTGGTCGTCATCGGTACCGGACTGCTCAAGCCGAACATTTCGACCATCGTGGGGCAGCTGTACACCCCGGACGATGTGCGTCGTGACGGCGGTTTCTCCATCTTCTATATGGGGATCAATCTCGGTGGTTTTGCCGCGCCGCTGGTGACGGCGTACCTCGCGCAGAGCCCCGGCTTCAAGGCGACGCTGACCGGCTGGGGCATCTCGCCGGAGTACTCCTGGCACTGGGGTTTCGGTGCCGCAGCAGTCGGGATGGCGTTGGGACTGATCTGGTATGTTGTCGACGCCCGCGCGATGGGTGATGCCGGGAAGCATCCCGCGCCGGTGAGCGGTCCCGCGGAGCACGCGCAGTTGCGTCGGCTACTCTGGGGTAACATTGCCCTGCTGGTCGGCGTGCTCGGTGTGGTCGCGGCGCTGGGAGCCACGGGCGTGATCGACATCACGGCGACGCGCGTCAACGCGGCGTTCGGCGGGCTGCTCCTGATCACGGTGGTGGTCTTCTTCGGCTGGCTCTTCCTCGGCGGGAACTGGACGCCGGAGGAGCGGAAGCGGCTGGTGGTCATCGCCGTGCTGTTCCTCGGTGCCGCTGTCTTCTGGTCGGTGTTCGAACAGGCCGGCTCGACGCTCTCGCTCTTCGCCGATCGCAGCACTCGGAACGAGGCGTTCGGACGGCCCTTTCCGTCCGGCTGGTGGCAGTCGGTGAACTCCCTCTGGATTATCGCGCTGGCGCCAGTCTTCGCGTGGATCTGGGTCAAGCTCGGCAGCCGTAACCCCTCTTCACCGGCCAAGTTTGCCTTCGGACTGCTGATGGTGTCGATCTCCTTCGCCTGGATGGTTCCGGCCGCCAAGCTCGCCGGCGAGGGAAACCGGGTCGGCTGGTGGTGGCTGCTGATCTGTTACCTCCTGCAGACGATCGGCGAATTGTCGCTCTCGCCCGTCGGGCTCTCGGCGATGACCCGGCTGGCACCGACCCGCGTCGTGTCGCTGATGATGGGCGTCTGGTTCCTGGCGGCCTCAGTCGGCAATTACATCGGCGGGAACGTTTCCTCCCTGTATGAATCGTTCTCGCTGCCGACACTATTCGGGGCGATCGCGATCTACGCCCTGATCTTTGCCGCAGTCCTGGCACTGCTGGTGCGCCCGATCAACAGGATGCTAGCGAGAGGGTGACTTGTGACAGGTGAGCGATGACAGGTGAACCGGGAGGTGGGTCGGCGCTGCTGATCCACCTCCGCTGTTTCGGTGGCTTTCGGGTGACCGCGGAGCAGCCGCTCGGCCCGGGGTTCCTGGAACCGCGGCAGGTGGCGCTGCTGGCCATTGTGGTGGCGGCGGGCCCCGAAGGCGTGGCTGAGGAACGGTTGCTCCAGTTGCTCTGGGGAGATGCTCCGGTGAACGCCGCGCGGCAAGCACTTGCCAAGTCGCTGGCCGCATTGCGCCGTGGTGGCAATGGCGATTCCCTGATCTCGGGCACCACGAGCGTCCGTTTCAATCCGGCGCGAGTCGACAGCGATGTCGCCCACTTCCTCGCCGCGTGCGAGCGCGGTGATGCCGCGGAAGTCGCCGTACAGTATGAGGGACCATTTTTCCAAGGGGTCGAGCTGGAGGTCGGCTCGGAGTTCGCTGTCTGGATGACCGAGACCCGTGATCGCTTCGCCGGACAGTTTCAGCAGGTCATCCGTGCGGCGCGACGTCGGACGGCGCCGCCGCCGCAAGCTGCACCCCCACCGACCGCGATGCCGTTGGACTCGACCGACGCCGAGGGAGTAGCCACGCCATCGGCGCGACGGCGGTGGCTGGCGATCGCGGCGGTGGGCATTGTGGCGGTGGCGGGCTACGCCGCAGTGCGCTCCACGAGGCAGGACGGAATCGGCGATGCGGCCTGGGCGCGCGGCGAATGGCCCGCTGCACGCGCGGCGTTGACGCGCGCGGTCTCTCGCCATCCCGCGCGGGCGTGGGACTGGTATCGGCTGGCCCGCGTTGCGGACGCAGAAGGCGATGTCATTGCGGCAGACAGCGCCGCGCTCCGGGCCGACTCGCTGGCCAGCGACCTCGACCGGGACCAGCTCCAGCTGATCCACGGTTTCCGACTCTGGCGGGAGGGAAAGCTCTCCTCGGCCAGGGCGGCGCTGGATTCGGTGATGCAGCGGAACCCGAAGCATTACGAGGCCTCACGAGTGCTCGGCGAATTGCGATTCCGCTCCGGGGCACTGATGGGAGAATCGGTCGTCGCGGCCCGAGGGAGCTTCGAGCGTGCGGTGAAGCTCGAGCCCGCATTCAGCGACGGCTGGCAACGACTGCTGCGAATTGCGCTCGTCGCACGCGATACTGCCGGCGCCGAGCGCGCGCTTGCGGGACTCGTCAAGGCGATGGGGCCCGGCGCGGACACGGCTTACGGCTGGCTGCGAAGCAGCTGGACTGCGGACACATTGCCACTGCAGCGTGAACTGGCGCGCGCCACGTCGACGTCACCTCTCATCCTGCTGGCGCGGCTGAGCATTCTCGGCTTCGAGGCCGGGCGCACCACCGAGGCGCTTGCATTGAGCGAACCGTTGCTCGACAGGAAGCTCCCCGCGACGATCAGGGTCCGTGCCCACGTGCTGCGGGCGGCGCTCTTCGGAGCGGTGGGCGACTGGCCCCGGGCCGACACGGAAGCGGCTGCCCTCGCAGCCGAGTGGCCGTGGGGTGGATTGATGGTGAGCGTCGCCACAGTGCTCGCACCGACACGGGCGGAGTCTCCCGCCGTGCTGCGGGCATTACGCGACCGGGTGATGCGCGCGCCGGCCGACAGTGTTCCCGTTGAGCAGGAACTGCTACCGGCGTGGAGCCGAACCGTCCGACTCTACCTGCTCGGTGAACTCTCCGCGCGGCTCAATGACGGTCGGGGGTTGCAGGCCGCGATCGATTCACTCGCGAGTCCGAAGCTGGGGGAGCTGACGCTTCCTCGTCGTGGTGGCAGCTACGCCCTGAGCTTGCAAGCGATCCAGCTGGCGACAGCTGGGGATACCGCCAGGGCGCTGGCGCGGCTCGAGCAGGCGGCGGTGCCGGTACCGCTCCGGGCGCAAGGGATGCTCTGGGTGGATGGGACGCTGGAGCGTCGGAGACGATCGCTCTTCCTCGAATCGGTCGGGCGGCAAGCGGAGGCAGCCGGGTGGGCGGCTGCGTCGGGAGAGTTCCCGGTCGACCTGCTGCTCGGGCCACCGCTGCGGTGAAGGCGTGGTTTGGGGCCAGGATCGACCTGTCAATGTCGTAAGGGCGGGCGCCGTGCCAGGGCAGCCGTGGTCGGGTAGGCGACGTCGGGAGGCGGATCGCCCTTCGGCCAATCGCGCTCCTTGCCGATGAAGTCCGGCCGTGATTGCGCGACCAGGTACGCGGCAACATTTACCGCCTGCTCCTCACTGAGCGTTACGGCGCGATCGTACGGCATATTGTGCTGGATGAATGCCGCCGCCGTCCGGAGGCGCGCCATTCCTGCGCCAATGCCGAAGCTACGCAGGCCCCAGGTTGGCGGTGCGATCGGCGTACCTTCTCCCCTCGCCCCGTGACAGCGTACGCAGGTTGTGGCGAAAATCGCCGCGCCGGCGGCCGTGTCGCCCGAAGTAGCCTTGCCAAGCGGCAAACCCTGACCGGGCACCTTGGCACCCACCCTGACCCCGCGCGAAATGAAGGCGAAGTACGCCACGATATCCCGCATCGCGGGATCGTCCCAGGCCAGCGCTTTCCCGACCATCGAGCGCTCGAAGCAGTCATTGATTCGCTCCTCGAGTCGGGAGACGTTGGCGGAGCGGGCACGATATTGCGGGAAGCGGGCGTAGACGCCGACCCACGGAATAGCGTTCGGGCGGCGTCCATCATCGAGGTGGCACGAGGTACAGCGCAGCGCGTTCCCCACGTGCTCCGGCAGTGAGTCTCGGGTGGCAACCAGAATGGCGTGGCCGCGTCGAACGCTGCGGCCGAGCTCACCGTCGGGGAGGGTGGAGCCATCCGGCGCGCGCAAGGAGTCCGCCGCGGTGAAGCCACTCGCAACCGCGGGGAACGGTGGCGCCTTCGGCGCCGCCGCGGGGCGGTTGCACGCCGCCAGCACGATGACCGTGGCCAACGCTCGGCATCCGCTCATCTAGGCCACCTTCAACCACATTCGCACCGCCATCAAGCCCAGGAAGACCGCGAAGGCACGCTGAAGAGTGGCCGGCGCGAGACCCTGCGCGTAGCGGGCACCGAAGTAGACACCGACCGCGATACCTGCGGCAATAAGCAGCGCGGCACGGACATCGACGTGTCCCGCCTTCCAGTATTCCCTCGCCCCGAGAATGCCGACTGGCAGGAGCAGTGCCACCAGAGAGGTGCCCGTGGCAGTATGAATCGACATCCGGCCGATCGAGACCAGCGTGGCAACGATCACGATGCCGCCGCCGATACCGAACAGGCCGGAGAGGACTCCGGCCGCGAGGCCGATGGCAAGGTACATCACAGGAAGGAGCATCAGAACAGCACCTCGATGCCGAAGCGAATCAGGCGGGGTGGACCGTAGACGAAGAGCGGCTGGGTGTAGTCCCGTGCGGCGGCGAGGTAGAGCGGCATCAGCTCCCCCTGTCCGGTGATCACGCCGTCGCCGTTGAGATCCGCCGCGCGGCGGTAGCGGTTGGATTCGTAGGGGATCGGGCTCGAATTCGCGTTGTATGCATTGGTTGCGAGTTTCTGGATCGTCGCCTCGGAGGCATATGGGTTGCCGGTGTCGCGGCGAACCGACGTCTGGTTTCTGGTATTCAGGATATTGCGGGCGTCGAGGTAAATGCCACCCACCATCGCGCCAAACCTCACCGGGCGCCGAAACAGCATATCGAGGGTGTACTGCGCCGGGAGGCGCGAACCATTCGGCTCGGCGACGAGATTTTTCCCGGTGGCATCCGTCTGGGAATACGGGAGGCCGGAGCCGTAACGCAGTACCGCCGAGGCGAGCATACTCCCCAGCGGCCGCACCCCGAGCACGCGTGGCCCGGCAGACGGCGTCAACTCACCGTCGAACGCGGCGATCAGCGAGAGTCGGCGATCGTAGTCGAGTGGGAACGAGGCGCGCGCTGGTGCGGCAAGGGTGTCGTGGGTGTTGGGGTCGATCTGGATCAGTCGCCGGAGTTCGAACGCATCGGTCACGGTTGCTTCCGCGCGCTGGACTACGGCGGCGATCCGCGCACCCCAGCCGTGGTGGCGTTCGCGCTCGACAATAAACTCTCCACCGATCACGTTGCCGACATCCCCATTGACAAACTGGCTGGAATCCGGGTTCACGCCGATCGGGGCCGTCGCGACCAGCCCATCGAGCGTCTTGGTATAGATGTTGATGCGCAACGAGGTATGGGAACGCAACCGGATCCGGGCACTCAGCTCGAACTGAGTGGCGGATTCGAAGCCGAGATCCGGATTCCCCTGCCGGAAGCGACCGGTGCGGGTGGTGTCATCGAAGGCGGCATCGACCAGGAATTGCAGGTCGGGAGCCTGCGAAAAGCGACCGATGCTGGCGACGACGGTGGCGCCCTTGAGGACGGTCGAAACCGCGATGCGGGGATTGATCGAACGGCGCGCGCCCAGGCTGGCATTCGTTGCGGTGAACTTTCCCCCTGGATCGAAGCCGTCGTATCGCACCCCGGCCGTGAAGGCGAGGTCGCTGGCGCGGGCCTGCGCCTCGAGGTAGGCACCGGTGATCAACGGCTTGAAATTCGCGGCCGTAGCGGGGGGAGTGCCGCCGCCGGTCGCGCGGTAGGCCTGGACCCGTTGAAAGGTCTTCACGTCCTGCGACGCAGCGAGGCCGCCGAGATACACTTCCGTGTGCTCACCAACGCTGATCGAGAGATCGAGTTGGCCGCGCAATTCCGCGAAGCGGTTCCACGCGACTTCGCCCTGTGGTGCACCACCGAGGAAGAATGCCTGGACGCCGTACGGCGTATTCTCCGAAAAGCGGGGCGGGTCGAAGCCGGCGAGCGCCGTCCTGGCGGCGATGGTGTCCTGTCGTCGTGCCAGCTCCTCACCCTGGATGTGGAGGCGCTCGCCCGTGAAGGCGCCGAATTTGTAGTCGGGCGCCGCCGTCGCGCCGCGGACGAATTCCTTCGAGAAATAGCCGACCCGCAGCTCTCCCACCATCGGTCGATTGGTGTTGGCGCCGGGGAGGAGTTGCAGCTGTCCGGTCAGCAGGGTTCCATCGACTCGGCGGCCCGGCGCGAAGGTGAGATCGTATTTGTACTGCTGATCGTAGAGGTAGCGCTGTTCGGTGGTTCCGAGGGCGAAGAGTCGCGACACGAGGCGTTCGCCCATCGGGATCGTGAGCTTGCCGCCGACGGTATAGGTCTCCCCGCTGTTGTGCGGCAGCGGCGCCGGCGTCCTGCTTCGGGGGTCGCGTGGATCAGTCGGTGTGGGGGCGTTCGCGGGGTCGGCGTCGAGCCGGCCGGAGAAGTCGAGAATCCCCACCGCCGTGACCTTGCCGAAGAGCGGCCCATCGGCCTGCAGGATCAGCCGGTCGAGGCCGAGGTCGCCGGCACCGGTGAGCGGACGATCCGTCTCGTAGGCCATCCGCCCCTGCCAATGCTCGCCGCCATCGCGCGTGATCACGTTGATGATGCCCGAGAGCGCCTGGCCGTAGCGGGCCGAGAAGCCGTTGGTGATCAGCGACGCTTCGGTGATGATGTCGGGAGGAATTCGGAGCCCGGAGCCGCCAGTCGAGGCATCGAGCTGGTTCTTGACGCCGAAGCCGTCGAGCAGGAACGACTGCTGGCCGACGCGGCCGCCGCGATAACTCTCGCCGACGACACCCGCCTGCAGGGCGAGAGCATCTTCGAGCGACGAAACGGGGAGGCGACGCAAGTCGGCTTCGGTGATGCGCTGGGCCGTCGAGGTTGCGAGGGGGTCAAGCACCGGATCCTGAACGCCCACGGAGCGGAGTTCAGTGAGTTGCACCGCAATCGGCGCCAAGCGGATCTCGACCCGGGTGAATTCATCAGCGCGGACCACGATGCTGTCCCGCGTCGCCCCTCGATACCCCGGGATGCGGGCTCCGATCCGGTGGAGTCCGGCCGGCACTCCCCGCAGCCGGTAGTTGCCAGCGCTGTC
>JANLPG010000083.1:0-2921 GCA_031367105.1 Gemmatimonadota bacterium
GCCACGACCGGCGACGGGCACTTCCAGCTGCTGACCAAGGCGGCGCCGAACGACTGGTTCAACCGGACCGGCGCCTTCACCGCCTCGTACACCGCGATCACCCTGCCGACCAACACCGCCTTCTCGGTGTTCTGTGTCGACCGGCTCGGAAGTATCGGCGTCGGCAGCAACTACGACGCCTGGGTCACCGAAATCTCGTCCGCCCAGATCGCCGCGGCCGCTACCGCTGGCAGGACTAACATCACGTCAGCCGACGCGTTCCAGGTTTACCGCCGTCAGGCATACCTGGTGCAGACCTACTACGCGCTCGGCGGCAACACCGGCCTGACCGGTAGCGAGAACGACTGGCAGTGGGCAATCTGGGGCCTCTCCGAGATCGGACTCGGCGCCACTCAGACCTCCTTCCAGACTCGTTTCGGTGTCACGCAGGGCAACGCGGCCTGGAGCATCATCACCAGCACTGGGGCGCTGAACGCCGGCCTGGTATTCGACGCCACCGATTGGCGCGTGATTTCCGACGCCGCTCGCGATTGTAGCTTTAATGGCGCCGCCGACCGCTGTCAGGAAGTGATCTTCAAGAGCGGTTCGCCGCCGCAGGAAATTGTGCCTGAGCCGGCGACGATGTCGCTGCTGGCGATGGGCCTGGCGGGTATGGCCGGCGCCGGTCTGCGCCGCCGGAAGCAGACGAAGTAGTCGTCACCCTCGCCTCCGACTAGCTTTCCAAGCGGGCTCCGAGATCTTCGGAGCCCGCTTCGGTTTTCCACCCTCCCCTCCCACCGTTGAGCGCCTCGCGCGTGACTGCCGCCACCGCACCGACCATCACCGTTGTGATCCCGATGCGGAACGAAGCATCCCACATCACCGCCTGCCTCGACTCGGTGCTGGCATCGCGACTTCCCGACGGGATGAGCTGCGAGGTGCTCGTCTTCGACGGCGCGAGCAGCGACAACTCCGCCGAGCTGGTGCGGGCGCTGGCGCAACGCGACTCCCGGCTGCGGCTGTTGCCGAATCCGGCGCGGCTGCAGGCTGCGGCATTCAATCGCGGACTGGCTGAAGCGCGCGGAGAATACCTGGTGCGTCTTGACGCCCACTCGCTCTACGCCGCCGACTACCTCGCCGAATCGGTGCGACTGCTGCAGACCACCGGCGCAGCGAATGTCGGTGGTGTGCAGCGCGCCACCGGCGAAGGGCTGCTCGGTCGCGCAGTTGCCGCCGCCGTCTCCTCCCGTTTCGCTGCCGGCGATGCCAAGTACCGGCACGCGACCGAACCGTCCTGGACCGACACCGTCTACCTCGGAGCCTGGCGCACCAGCACGGTGCGTGCACTCGGTGGGATGCACGCCGACTGGGCCGTCAATGAAGACTATGAAATGAATGTCCGACTCCGCGCCCAGGGTGGCCGCGTGTACCTCTCGCCCACGCTGCAGTCGACCTACTTCGTCCGGGACTCACTCGCGAAACTGGCGCGACAATACGGTCGCTACGGTTTCTGGAAGGTGCGGACGCTGCTGCTGCATCCGCATTCTATCCGCTGGCGGCAGGCGGTGGCCCCGGCATTCGTGCTGTCGCTCCTCGCTACCCCCTGGCTGGTGCACGCGCTGGGGCTGTTCGGCTTCTCGCACATCGCGCTCTACCTCGTGGCGAACCTGGCCGCGAGTATCCTGACGGCTCGCCGCCACGGCCTCGCGCTGCTGCCGATCCTCCCGCTGATCTTCGCGATCATCCATTGCAGCTGGGGCAGCGGCTTTCTCGCCGGCCTGACCTACTGGCCCTGGCGTCGGAGGTAACCTGCAACGCGATCGCTGGCTTGCCCGGCTCTCTCAGCTGTCACTCGGGCTCCTTGTCCTCTTCTATTTGATCACCTGCCAGCTGGGCGACCGGGTCTGGTGGGCGCTACCGTTCCTCTACGGTCCCCACTGGTTGCTCTCGTTACCGCTGCTTGGGGTAATTCCCTGGTTGCTGGTGCGACCTCGGCAGGGGACCGTCACGGCGAGCGTCGCCGCCGCGTTGGTGATCTTCGGCCTGCTCGACGTCCGCCTCGGCCTCGGTCGGCTGACCGTCGGTGCCGGAACGCCCTTCCGCGTGCTGGAGCTCAACGCGGGTGCGGGAAGTGGTGGCGCACCACCGATCGCCGGCTTGCTGGCCGAGTTCGTGCGTCACTCCCCCGACTTGATCGTGGTCGCCGAGTGTGGCAACGGCGCGATTCGTGAGGCGCTCAGGACGCTCCCAGGTTACGAATTCCGGGTCAGCGAGACCTCACTCTGTATGCTCTCCCGCGGCCATATTCTGGACTGGAGTGAGCGCAATCCGATGGACATCTGGAAGGAGGGAGGAGCGGGTGCGATCGTTCGGGCGGTGGTCCAAACCGCCGCAGGCCCGCTGCGGGTCGGCCTGGTCCATCTCGAGACGCCGCGCGATGCGCTCGACAATTACGCTGACCTTTCGACCATCCCGACGCTCGGCGATATCACTCGTGCCAACACCCGCCAGCGCGAGGAGGAGTCGAGCGATGCCAGGGCCTGGATCTTCGCCGGTAGCGCACTGCCGACAGTGGTCGCCGGCGACTTCAACCTCCCGGCCGAAAGCGCCATCTTCCGGCGTTACTGGGGCAATCTGCGCGACGCCTACGCTCGCGGGGGGATCGGGAGCGGATACACGAAGCGAACGCGCTGGTGGGGCGTCCGCATCGATCACATCTTGACGACCACCGAAGTGGGAACCAGTCGGAGCTGTCTGGGCCGCGACGTCGGATCAGACCATCTACCGGTGATCGCCGATCTGGTGCTCCCCGGTACTAGCGCACCAGCACCGCGCGGTAGCCGGTAAGGTCTTGGAGGGCGTAGCTGCCTCGGGCCGCAGCGGCGGAGATCGTGGCGCGCACGTCGCTTGTCCGGGAGAGGTCGCGGAGGTGTACCCGGGCG
>JANLPG010000098.1:0-5134 GCA_031367105.1 Gemmatimonadota bacterium
CCGAAAGCTATTCGAGCGACTGTCCCCCGTCCACGACGATCGTCTGCCCGGTAATGTGCCGTGCCGCATCGGAACAGAGGAAAGTGATCACATTTGCGACATCTTCCGGCTCCGCCAGCCGCCCGAGGACGGAGCGCTTGCGGGCCCGGTCGATGACGTCCTTGGGCAGTTGATCGAGCCGTTCGGAGCGGACGAACCCGGGTGCCACGGCGTTCACGTTCACATTCGAGGGGCCGAGGTCCACGGCGGCGGCCCGGGTGAGTCCCTCCAGTGCCGCCTTGCTGGCGGCGTAGTTGGCGACGCCAAATCCCGGTCGACCCGCTTGATGGGCGGAGACGTTGACCACCTTCCCCCAGTGCTGCTTGCGGAAATGCGGCGTCGCCGCCGAGAGGCAATGGAACGCGCCGCTGACATTGGTCTCCAGCACCTCGGCCCACGATTCCGGGGTCAGCCGCCAGAGCGCCCCGTCGTGGGCGATCCCGGCGTTGTTCACCAGGTAATGGACCGTCCCGAAGCGCCGCTCCACCTCGCCAAAGAAGCGATCGACGTGACTCTTGTCGCGGACGTCACAACGCGCCGAATAGGCGTCGACGCCCATCGCCGAGAGCGTTGTCTCGGTCAGCAGGGCAGTCGCCTCGACCTCGCGCCCCGGCAGTTCGACCCAGCAGAAGGCGACCTTGCAGCCGAGTCGCCCGAACTCCAGCGCGACAGCCCGCCCGAGTCCGGTCGCACCGCCTGTGACCACGGCGACCCGGCCGGACCACTCCGAAGCCAGCGCCGCCACCTTCGGCTGCGTCTGCAGCGCGGCGCCCGCGGCTGGCGTCGCAAGTGCCGCCGCCCACGAGGGAGGGTCTCCAGAGGTGTAGGGCATCGCAGGTGAACGTACGGGCCGATCGGGGAGGGAGCAAGGCGGGGGGCGGAGGCGCCCCCGCTCTCGCCGTTAGAGCGTGCGCTTGAAGAGCAGCGTCGCCGCGGTCATCGCCACGACGGTAAAGAGGCCGAGGTAGAGGAGATCGCCGGAGATGGCGGCGAAGCCGGTGTCCTTCAGCAGCAGCGACTTGAGGGCGTGCACGGCGTAAGTGAACGGGTCGATCTTGGCGAAGGCCCGCATCCACCAGGGAAAGGCCTGCTGCGGGTAGACGGCGCCGCTGGGGAAATAGAGCAGCGTGTTGAGCACGCCGAAGGTGGCGCGAGGGATCAGCGGATCGGTCACCCGCACCACCAGCAGGAACATCAAGGAAACCAGCGCGATGGCGGTAAAGACGATGACCACGAAGACCCGCAGCAGCCGCATCGGCTCGAACGGGTGTGGCACGCCGGCAATCACCAGCCCCACGGTCATCAGCACGAGGCCCGCGAGCACCGCCTTGATCGCGCCGGAGATGTTGAATCCGAGGATCAGTTCCAGCCGGGTGATCGGGGTGACGAGATAACCTTCGTGGAGCCCGCGCGCCTTGTCGTCCACAAAGATGATGCCACCACCGATCATCACCATCATATAGATCGACAGGACGATCGACCCCGAGAGCAGGTACTGGATGTAGGGCACATACGGATACAGTTCGACCTGATCGAGCACCGTCTCGGCGCGCATCCGGCTCGAGCTGCCGGGGGTGGCGTTGGAGGCCTGCACCACGCCATTGATGCTGGCGCCGAGGGTCGCCGCGACGAAGTTGTCGGTGTTGTCTTCGATCAGTGCGACGCGCGGGTTCCGCTCACTCAGCTTGCGGCGCGAGAAGTCCGGCGGGATCGCGAGCACACCGTTCAGGTGCCCGTTCCGGAGCGCATCGAGCGCCTGTCCCATATCGGCATAGGGCTTGGTCGAGAAGGTGCGCGCATTGGCATCGACCGCACCGGCGAGTTCCCGCAACCGCACCGCTGGCACGCCACCGTCCTGGTCGACCACGCCCAGCGTGAGGTGCTTGACCTGGCCGCCGAAGGCGTAGCCAAGCACCACCAGCTGGATCAGTGGCGTCACCAGCGCCATCACGATCAGCGCCGGACTGCGCCGGAAGCGACGCAGTTCCCGCTCAACCATCGCCAGGGCGCGTTGCATCCCGCTCGCCTACCGCTGCCGCAGCATCACGGTGCGATCCGCGGGCGACGGCGCCTGCAGTGCGTCGCGCAGTTGCCGCCCCGAAAAGTGCATGAAGACATCATCGAGCGAAGTGGTCTGCACCGCCAGCGACTCCAGCGGCACATCGGCCTCCGCCGAGAGCGCGATCAGCGCGGCGGTCGTGGCAGGACCGTCGTGCGAGGTGAGCCGGAAGAGCGAGCCATCGCCGTGCACCGCATCGATCCCCGGCAGCACGGACAGCTGGTCGGCCCAGCTCTCCGGCGGCATCGTGAAGGCCACCTCGAGCGTCGTGGCGCCGCCGATGGCGGCCTTGAGCGCCATCGGCGAGTCGAGCGCGCGCAGCACGCCGTGGTCGATGATGGCGATCCGATCGCAGAGCTTGTCGGCCTCGTCCATATAGTGCGTGGTGAGCAGGATGGTGAGATCGCGTTCGCCCTTGAGTCGCTTGAGCATCGCCCACACCGCCGCGCGCGATACGGGATCGAGACCGGTCGTGGGCTCGTCGAGGAAGAAAATCTTCGGTTCGTGCATCAACCCGCGGGCGATTTCCACCCGGCGCCGCATCCCGCCCGAGAGCTGACGCACCGGCTTGTCCGCCCACGCCGTGAGTTCCACCTCGGCGAGCAGCTCCTTCGCCAGCCGGCGCCGGCGCTCGCCCGGCACGCCGTAGAGCTTGGCGAAGAAGAGCAGATTTTCCATCGGGGAGAGCTCGAGGTCGCTGGTCATCGCCTGGGGGATGACACCGATCGAGCGTCGGACACCATCGGCATCGGTGATGACATCGTGTCCACCGACGAGCGCGGTACCGCTGGTGGGGGGGACGAGGGTAGTGAGGATCCGGATCAGCGTGGATTTCCCGGCGCCGTTCGGGCCGAGCAGGCCGAAGATTTCGCCACTCTCGACCGTGAACGAAAGATCATCCACCGCCGTGAACGTACCGAACCGCTTGGTGATGTGCTGGACGACCACCGCGCTCACGTCGGCCCGCCCGGCGCGAAGAGCACCTGCGCCGTCATCCCGACGGCGAGGCGGCGGTCCTTGTTGTCCACCCGCAAGCGGATCTCGAATGTCCGGATATCGCGCTTGCTCCGGCTGACATCGCGCGCCGTGGCGAAGGCGGCATCCGCGCCGCGGTAGAACACCTTCCCCGTCCGTCGCTGTCCCGAGGGGAGCCGCACCGTGAGCGTATCGCCGATCCGCACGCGGTCGATGTAACTCTCCTCGATGTCGGCGCGCACCCAGAGATCGTCCTGGTTGATCAGGGTGACGACCGGCTGGCCCGCGCTCACGAACTCGCCTTGCCGCACCGCGCGGACATCGACGATCCCCGCCACCGGTGCCCGCAATTCAGTATAGGCGAGGCGCACGTTGGCCTTGGTGGCCTGTGCAGCGCCGGCAGCCTGCCGCTGACGGGCGGTGCCGAGGGCCTCGCGCTGCATCGCGACCTGGTCGGTGTTGCTCTGCGCCAGAGCGAGCGTGGCCCGCTGCGCCTCCACCTGCTTCAGGGCGGCGTCGTAGCGCGCCTGCGCTACGGCGGACGCCGTCCTCGCGGCGTCGACTTCCTGCACGGTAGTCACGCCATCGCGGGAGAGGGAGAGCACGCGGTCGAGGGAGCGCTTCGCCTCATCGCGGGTCGCGGCCGCTTCACTCTGCCGGGCGATCGTGGCGGCGAGCGTCGCCTGAGCTTCCTTGACGCGCTCGGTGGCCTGGCGCTCCTCAAAGCGCAGCGCCGCCTCGCTCTGGCGCACCTCACCCTTGTTCCCTTCGGCGCTGTGCGCGTAGTAGGCCTGGTCGGCGGCCAATTCCGCCGGCGTGATCACCGCGAGCAACTGCCCCTTCGCCACGGTGTCCCCTTCCTGCACCAGCAATTGCCCCACCTGGCCGCCCACCTGCGGCGAGACCACCACGTCACCCGTGGTCACGATCCCCGTCAGCACCAGCGGAACCACGCGCGAGCGCCACCAGGCCACCGTGATGATGATCACCAGCAGAGCGGCACCGGCATACAGCAAGAGCCGTTGGCGTGAAGTCACGACAAACCTCTGATACCGGGATATGTGGGGATCGCGCGCCCGCGGGCGCCTGCACCAAGATACCGGAGCCGCCCCGGAATGCCGAGCGGGGCGCGGCCACCCCCCCCGACTGGCCACCATCGCGGGGGACACTACCTTTTCCCGGATGCCCACCCTGCTCTGGCTCGTCGTCGGCCTGGGTGGCGCGCTCGGCTGGGGGGCGATCGCCCTGCATCGTGGCGAAACCATCAACGCCGCCTGGCTCGTGCTCGCTGCCGTCGGGACCTACCTCGTTGCCTACCGCTGGTACAGCCGCTTCCTCGCCACCCGGGTCCTCGTCCTCGACGACCGCCGGGCAACTCCGGCTGTCCGACTCTCCAATGGCCGCGATTTTGTCCCGACCACACGCTGGGTCCTCTTCGGCCACCACTTCGCGGCGATCGCCGGCGCCGGCCCGCTGGTGGGACCGGTGCTCGCCGCCCAGTTCGGCTATCTCCCCGGCACCCTCTGGATCGTGATCGGAGTCGTGCTCGGCGGGGCGGTCCAGGACTTCGTCATCCTGACCGGAAGCGTGCGCCGCGACGGGAAATCGCTCGGCCAGATGGCGAAGGAGGAGATCGGACCGTTCACCGGGCTGCTCGCGATGGGTGCGATCCTCGCGATCATGGTGATCCTGCTGGCGGTGCTCGCGCTGATCGTGGTGCGGGCCCTGGCCGATTCGCCCTGGGGCGTGTTCACCATCCTCTGCACCATTCCGATTGCCGTGGGAATGGGCATCTGGATGAAGCTGTGGCGGCCGGGCCGAACGCTCGAGGCCACCGCGGCAGGGGTGACCCTGCTGCTGCTGGCACTGGTCGCCGGCCGCTGGGTGGCGGCGTCGCCAACCCTGGGGCCGATCTTCACCCTCGATGCGATGACCCTCGCGTGGGGCATCATCGGCTACGGCTTCATCGCCTCGGTGATTCCGGTCTGGCTGCTGCTCTGCCCGCGCGATTACCTCTCCACCTTCCTCAAGATCGGTACGATCGCGGCACTCGCACTGGGC